>DBBD01000060.1:0-333 GCA_002292015.1 Firmicutes bacterium UBA993 | reverse complement strand
CGCGTCTGCCAGTTCCGCCACGCCCGCGGCTTCGTATCACATTGTATTATAAACAGTTTGTAGCGTAAAAACAACGCAATCTGCGAAATTCTAATCAGTTTCGTTGAGAAAGCCTATAATAGACGGCGTTTAAGGAAATAGAAAATCACAAGCAGGATTTCTTCTAATATTTACGAATATTCTAAGGTAAAGAAGGAAGGAGCGGCACTTTATTGATCAAAACAGCTTTAGTTCTCCGGGGAGATCAGGGGCCGGACCTGTTTACCTTTCTGCTCCAGTTCCCGGAATTGGATCTTGTTGCCCTTGTTTGTCCCGATGGTATGCCTGACTGGT
>DBBD01000011.1 GCA_002292015.1 Firmicutes bacterium UBA993 | reverse complement strand
GCGTGGAACGCTGTCTGCGCTTCGCTTTTGAATATTGCCGCGAAAAACGGCCGCGAAAAAAACTAACTCTTTGTGGAAAAACCAATGTGCTTACCTATGCTTTCGACCTTTGGGAAAGAACTTTTCACGAAATCGGTCCCGAATACTCCGGAGTTGAGCGTGATTATGCCCATGTGGATGCAATTTGCATGTGGATGATTAAAAACCCGGAGTGGTTCGACGTGATTGTTACAGATAATATTTTCGGCGACATTATTACCGATTTAGGGGCGATGATCCAGGGCGGGATGGGCATCGCGGCCGGAGGAAACATTCACCCGGGCAAAGTGTCGATGTTTGAACCAATCGGCGGATCGGCCCCAAAATACACCGGATTGGGTGTGATTAACCCTCTGGCTTCAATCTGCGCCGGGGCGATGATGCTTGACCATTTAGGTGAGAATGAGGCTGCATCCGGCATTGAACAGGCGGTAGCCAGGGTGTGCAGCGAGAAGCTGAAATCGCTTAATGCCGGACAGATGGGTTATAGCACAGCAGAAGTTGGCGACCTGGTGGCTGAAGAACTTTAGTAAATGCCGTTTCACCCCTTACCATGACCCTCCCCCACGAGGGGAGTTTTGTTGCCGCTGCATCAGGCTGAGACTTAATGCGCCTGGACGGGCATGAGGTTTTGTAAACAGGGGGTTTTTACCATGATATTAAGCGATCAGTTCACCGGCGGCGACCATAAAGACTTTACCGCCGACTTCAACAGTAATTAAAGCGTCGCTCTGCTCGGCCGCCTTAAGCATCAACAGTGAGGGGCGGCCTATTTCATAACCCTGCTCGACGCGCAGGTCGACACTGCTAGCCCCAAAGTAGCGGTACTTAACCAGGTAAGCGGCGAGGCAACCGTTAGCGCTGCCGGTAGCAGGGTCTTCTGCTATGCCGTGGTAGTCATCAAACATCCGGGCATTGATCTGGTTTTCGTGCCGGTAAGTTTCGCGGCAGAAAACAAATATCGATTTAGCCTCTGCCTGGTTGATCAGTTTCAGGTAGCCTACCCGGTCAATTTGACAGGCTTTTACACCGTCAAGGCTTAACAGGGGCACGATTATAAAGGGCAAACCGGTGGAAACTTCCTGAATTGGAAAGCGGTTGTCAATCATCGATGGATCGAGGTTCAGAGCCGCGGCAACCGGCGCTGCTTCAAATACTGCCCCAAAACACGGCGTCACCTGTTTCATCCAAAGAATGTCCGGTTGGTCATTTTGGTAACTGAAAGATACCGGGATCTGGCCTAATCCTAAATTTAACTTTACCTCTTTGACTGTTTTTTTAATCAAATATTGTTGAATAATAAAAGCGGTACCAAGTGTCGGATGGCCGGCAAAGGGCAGCTCCTCCTCCAGGGAAAAGATGCGTACATCATAGCCTCCGTTTACTTCCCTGTCGGATAAAATGAAAGTGGTTTCGGAGTAATTCATCTCCCTGGCAATATTTTGCATCTCGATCACCGACAATGCAACCCCGTTTCTAACCACCGCCAGCTGGTTGCCGGCATACTTGGTCTCCGCAAATACATCTACAAGGTAAAACGGGTAACCCATCTGTCAACCCCTCCCACCATAATTGCGACTCCTTGATCCAGCATTATAACATTTTTTTCAAACTTGACACGGTTCTGTTCCTAACTTTATTTTTACAGTACATACAGTTATTGTCCGGCCCGGTCGTTTTCAGTTCAACAGCGGTAGCTTTACATGTAGAACTGCTAGCAGTACAATTAAAAGAAACTTTTACCGGAAAAGAGGAGGATAAATAATGGATTTTGCGCTCAGTGAGAGCCAGTTGATGATTCGCCGGATGGTCAGCGACTTCGCCGGAAAAGAGCTGGCTCCGATAGCCGCCGAACTCGATCGGGAAAGCCGGTTTCCCCATGCCATTCTCGAAAAGATGGCTGGTCTTGACCTTTTTGCTCTGCCATTCAGCGAAGATTACGGGGGCACCGGCGACGGCTATGTGGCCTATGTGCTGGCAGTGGAAGAGATTTCCAAGGCCTGCGCCTCAACCGGGATTACCTATGCCGCGCACTGTTCGCTCGGCACTAACCCGGTTTATCTCTTCGGCACGGAAGAACAGAAGCTAAAGTGGGTTACTCCCTGCGCCAAAGGCGAAATGTTGTCTGCCTTCGGCCTGACTGAACCCGATGCCGGCTCCGATGCCGGCGGCACCAAAACAACTGCCGTATTGGACGGGGATCAGTGGGTAATCAACGGCACCAAGTGCTTCATAACCAACGCCACTTACGCCGGCATGGTAATCATTACGGCGGTTACCGAGCCAGGCCAAGGTACCAGGGGCATCAGCTCATTCATTGTGCCCACTGATACACCTGGTTTCTCGGTAACCGCACCCTATGAAAAACTGGGACTGAAAGCCTCCGATACAGCAGAGATTATCATGGAAGATGTGTGCATCCCAGCAGATTATCTGCTCGGCAAGCGGGGCGAAGGTTTTAAGCAGTTCATGCAGGTCCTCGATGGAGGCCGGATCAGCATTGGTGCTCTTTCCGTCGGCATCGCCCAGGCTGCGCTTGAGGCTGCTCTGAATTATGCCAGGGAGCGCAGGCAATTTGGCCGGCCGCTATCAAAGTTTCAGGCGATCCAGTTTAAACTGGCTGACATGGCCACGCGGACTGAACTGGCCAGATTAGCGGTCCACCGCGCCGCCTGGTTAAAGGACCAAGGGCAGACTTTTACGCGCGAATCGGCTATGGCGAAGCTTTTTGCCTCGGAGACCGCGGTGGCTGCCGCCTTGGAAGCAATCCAGATCTTCGGCGGTTACGGCTACACCAGGGAATACCCGGTTGAACGCTACCTGCGCGACGCCAAGTTGATGGAGATCGGTGAAGGCACATCAGAAATTCAGCGGCTGGTTATCGCCCGTCAGCTGGGCTGCTAGCATTGAGACCCTTCCGCTTAAGTTCAGTGGAGGGGGTCTCTTTTTACTTTTCTTATTCTTCTCCGGCTACTGCCCGGTAGCGGCCTCTGCGACCCGAGCTCCTGTTAGCGGATAGCTGCCGGATGATCTTGATCAACTGATAGGCAATGATAATCACGCCGGGCACAAAGATTAACAGAATTAAACCTTGGCTGGTTTGGACGTAATCAACCATTCTACCGTAGAACGGTACCGACACAAGGACTTTGCCCAACACATCCGCGGCCGGTACAACCGTGGTTTCTACCGCGCCGGCGCCATCGCCACTGGTCACAAATTGCAAGCCTTCATCGCGGTTAATTTCTACCACCCGCTGGGTTGATGTGGCATGGGGGCTGACTATGGTTTTAAAGTTGATAAGATCGCCCAGCGCTATTGAAGTTACATCAGCGGATCTGACTACAGCCAAGCTGCCCGGGTTGGCATCGGCATTAAGATCGTTATCCTGCAACACATGAAATGTAAAGCCGGCCAGGCTCGGGGGTCCGTCAGCTACCCGGCTATGGATCAGGAAAAATGATAGTGAAGCCATCATCAAAAGCAAGAGCGCCAATATTGTATTCGTTATACCCGATAAGAAGCGCGTCGAGCCGGACGGTTCCCCTTCTTCTTCGTCATAATTATCTTCTTCATGGTCTGCTTCTTCCATTTCATCACTGAGAAACCGGTCAAGCAGATCTTCATTGTTTATAACCCCTTTTTCAGCTTCTTTCTCTTGCAGATACTGGTCAGCTGACTCGCCAGGCATAAAATCTTTCAAAGGTTTATTAAAATCTCTTTCGGGAATATCATCGAAATCATCAAAAATCGTGGAAGCAGGAGGAGCATCTGCCGGCTCCGCGCTTTTCTCTGCCGGATCTTTTAGATCATAGCGTTCGTCAAAAAGATCATCGAAATAATCTTCCCCCGGCTCTATTTTGCTCCGTAGCGCAGCCGGATTCGCTTCCTCCGCGACTCTGCGAATCCGCTCGCTTGAATCAAACAAGCCTATCCTGGTATCAAATAAATCCTCTGTCTTGTCAACCAGATCAGGCTGATCAAAAAGTTCCAGATCCGAACCGGGTCGATCGTCGGTAAGCTGCAAATCTGGTTCCCCATAGTTAACCTCCGGTATATCATCCCCTACAGTCTTACTATAGACATCTTCGTCAGGGTGAAAAGCCGAGAAATCAGGTTCAGCACTTTTTGACACTGTTGATTCCTCAAAAAGAGAGGGTGCCGACGCAGCGGTCTCCTGATACCTTGGCTCTTCAGGTAATTGAGGTTCAGCGACTGTAAACTCTTCTTCCATGTGTACCGGTTGCTCAGGCAGGGGCGCAATGAATAGCGGCTTGTCATGCTTTCTTCTGCGGGTGGTGATCAAAATTCTGGTTGTAAATTCTTCTTCAGAGACCGGTTTGACGATGTAATCATCAATGAGGCTTTTTTCTATAGCCTGGTATAAATGCTCATAGTAGCGCGGTTCAATCAAGGCTAACACATATGTCTCGGGGCATTTTCCGCGCAGGGTTTCTATAAAATCGACCTTATCCTCTTCAACCAACGCAAAGTCGATGATTACCAGATCGGGGTTAAGTTTTTCCGAGATTTTCAACAAGGTCGTTGGCGACAAGCAATTAACAACGTCTTCTTCCGGCAATATCTGGCCAATCATTTTTTGCAGAAGTTCGGAAGAAATATATTTGTGATCAACCAAAAAGAGATACACCTGGCATCCTCCTCATCTGGAGCGGTTTTTCACATTATAACAGATACCACACATAAATTTCTACCCAATGTCATTATTTTCTTTATAATATATAAACAGTCCCTCAAAAAAGAGGGACTTGTGAATTGGCTGTTAAAATGAGCGAGTGATAATTAAAACCCGAAATCCTTCAGGCGGTGATCGCGCCCGCTACCGGGTTGTACCGACCTGCCGCCGGCTGCCTGCGGATCCGGAGAAGTGCCGGCTGAAGCAGATTCTGCAGTAGCACTACCGCTTAACTGCTCAACTTTAGCCTCAACCATGTGTTTGAAAAGACGCCTCAGCTCCATGATGATTAAGAAGAGCCCGGGAATGAAAATCAGCAAAATTAAGCCCAGCCTGGTCTGGGCGAAGCCGAAGAGATAACCGATGTAGGGTACCGAACCGGTAACCCGGCCGACAACATTTTCTGCCGGCACCGGATTTGGATCATTAACGTTGTTAGCATCACCGCGGGTGATAAAACTTAACCCGTTATCCCAATTCAAACCCACAACCCGGTGGGTGGTTTTGCGGGTTGCATCACCGGTACTGCTAAAAGTGATAATATCTCCCTCCACAATCTCACTCGGCTCAGTCGGCCTGACAAAAACAATGCTACCGGTGTCGAAAGCGGGATTCATGCTGCCACTTAAAACCACGTACATCTGGTGCCCGGCAATAGCTGGTGATCCACCGCTGATTCTGCTTTGGATCAGAAAAAATGAGAGGCTGACCATCATAATCAGCAGAAGGGCTGTTACAAAGTTTCCTGCCACCCGAAAAAATTTGCTGCTGCTTTCCTGTTTTTTCAGAGGAGATTTTTGCCTGGCTTTTACAGTTTTTTGCGGATCTGCTTTATACTTTTTGGAGTTTTCATGAACTGCCCGCTGATCCTTAAAATTACCTGGAATCGCAGCGGCAGGTATTGAAGTTGATGCAGCGGTTGATTTGCGGACAAAAGGTAAGTACTCTATTTTGCCCTCTTTACTTGTTTTTACTTTTGGTTCAACCGGAGCCCTTTTTTTCTTTTTTGCTGAACCATCAAAAGCGTCAAATAGGTCTTCAAAGGAGCTTCGATCGCCGAAGCGCTCTGCACTGGTCACCCCAAAAAGTTCCTTGTCGTCTAACGAGGATCCCTCGGCCTCCGGTAATTCAGGTTCTTTATTAAACTCATTTTCCGGTTCCCAGTGAAATACTGCGGGTGCCGTTTTTTCAGGCATTTGAACGGTTTCCGGATCACGATCCGTGAAAGGTTCACGGGTAAAGAGATCATCAATGTAAGGCAAATCCTGCTTAGTATCCGCTTCAATTGAAACACCAGCATCAGCATTCACCGGACCACCGGCTGACTTAATCTCTTCAAGATCTTCCAGATTGTCGACCAATGAAAATGCTTCATCAATTAAACTGGGTTCCTGCGGTTCGGCACTTCTGTCCATTTCCGGCACGGTAATGCTACCAGTATTTTCAGTCTCGGCGCTGAAACCAAAAAGTGCCTGATCATAGCTTACAATTTCCGGGGTCGGCTCTGCGGTAAGCGCAACCTGAAAAGCAGCATTGGTAACAACGCTGCCGACATCAACATCACCAACATCACCGACATCACTAACATCAACATCATCAACAACTAAGACGCTGCTACCTCTGCCCTGATGCTGCAATCCCATCTTGATCCGCAGCAGAACATCTTCACGCTGCAAAGGTTTGACCATATAGTTATCAATGCCGTCATCGATGGCCTGGTGCAGTCTGCCGTAATGATCTGGATCAACAAAAGCAAGAATGTAAGCTCCGGCACTGTGGCGACGCACTTCTTTAACTATGTCGGCTGAAGCATCCATAAAAAAGTCAAAATCTATAACAACTATCTCAGGGGCAATCTTTTCGGCAATATCAAGCAAGGCATCAGCTGAAGAACAGTTCACTATTTCGCAACTGATCTTATTCTGATGCAGCAGGCTCTTAATTTCCCGCGATGATATGAAGTTGTTCTCAACCAGAAGCAAATACAATTGTTTCACCTCTTGACAGCTTACTTGATGAGATGAAAAACACCTGTTTCGGCAGTCCAGGCTGTCATAGCTCTAGTGAGCCTTAGACCCTATGGCTTTGCGCCCCAGACTTTCGGCTGGTTTGCCCTATCGATCAGGGTTAGTAACAACTTGCATGCTAAATATACATTATTTAGTTTTTTTTGTCAATACATTTTTTGGTTTTTTTCTATTTTAAGATAAAAACTGCACTGATCTGCCTTTTTTGTCTTCAGTTTCCTTTTTTAAGAGCACCCC
>DBBD01000115.1 GCA_002292015.1 Firmicutes bacterium UBA993 | reverse complement strand
TGGCTCTTATCGAAGTTAAACAGATTAAAAGGAGTTGTAGCCGATGTTGCGACGCTCCGCAACGCGACTTAATCCGAACGCTATCTTTAAAAAACCAAAATAGGATTACGCAGTGTGCGCGAAGGAAGCGTCAAGTTGAAAGAATATCGAGATAGCGATTATTCGGCTTGGGAGTCTCTTGTAGACAATGCGTGGGGGTTTGTAAGAAACCTTTACTTGAGAGGTTTAGCAGCCCTCGGCAGATACTTATACACAATGGGCTCCATCGCTATGAGCGAATATCGTATGGTCTTGGAGTACAACAACGAAGTTATTGGTTTCATATTTGGGTACAACGAATGAATCTTACTGCCAGAATGCGAGCTGATAAAAGATCTCGTTAAACCCGGCAATTTTGAAGCGGCTTAACTTCAAAAAAGCTGTGCAACTCTGAGAAAAGCTCGGGTTTTTTTATTTAATAGTTAAGGCGAATTTTAGCCATCACAAAGGAGAGATAGCTGTGGCCTCGACATGGCTTGCCTACAACGATCTTGCTTGGGCCGAAGATTGGTTGGCAGATCCAGCAGAATACGAAAATGAAGTAATGGTCTACGTTGACCTGATTAAACGCAACGCGACAGAAGCGCCAAGAACATTGCTGCATTTAGGTAGTGGCGCCGGCGGCTATGACGTGGTCTTCAAACGTCATTTTACCGTGACCGGTGTTGATCTCAGCCTAGGCATGCTGAACAAAGCGCGCGTGATACATCCTGACATAGAATATATTGAAAGCGACATGCGGACATTGCGGTTGAATCGGCAATTCGATGCTGTGGCCATTCCAGACAGTATAGACTACATGGCTTCACTGGACGATCTTAAGCAAGCCATCCAGACCGCAGTGATGCATCTTAAGACTGGCGGTGTGTTGCTCGTTGTAGCAAAAACAGAAGAAGTTTTTCAAAACAATAATTTTGCCTACGCCGGCGAAAAAGATGGCATACAGGTGACTTTATTTGAAAACAATTATATCAACCCATTTCGCCCAAATACCTACGAGGCCACGCTTGTGTATTTGATTCGACAGCAGGGAGAGTTGACTATTCATACAGATCATCAAGTGCTCGGCCTTTTCTCCCAGGCAATTTGGGATGAAGTGTTCAAGAATGCCGGAATAAACATGCAGAAAGCAACTTTGGATGGCATCTATGACTCTTATCTTCTAAATGATGGAGAGTATCCACTTATTATTTTCGTGGGGCAAAAAGCATGATCGAAAAAAGCATGGCTAACAACCGCATCAACACGAGTTGACAATTCAGCTACGCTTCTTTGCCGGCCGGTTATACAGAGCGCTAGAGCTGGCAGCGGCAGAGCGGTTACCCTTAGCCTATATTTCGCAGGTACATAAATTTGAATTGTCATGGCTGCGACGTGGGGGGAACTTACAGAAAAAGCTATTAATGCTAAATTTTAAAAAATGTGCCCCCTGACCCCTCCGACACGACTGTTCTATATAGTGATGCACTTTGCTGCCCGGGCAAGATTTTCTACGGTGTCGTACATATTACTTATAATACCGACTCGCAGCTTGTCTTTGAGTTGAAAATAGTCAAGGCAGGTTCCACAGGAGAAGATCTCTACCCCCCGCTTTTGGATTTCCTGCAGCTCTTCCAGAACCGGGCTGCCTTCGGTGGTCAGGTAAACCGCACTATTCATAAACAGCATTTTTGCCGGCAGCGAGTTGGTTTCTTTAATGGTAAAAATGAAACCGCGCATCAGGATTATCCCGAGCTCTTCACTGCCTTCGCCTAAGGTTTTGGATTTAAAGAGGTAAACTGTTTTGCCTGCCGGATTTTCATGGCCGCAGTAACCGGCAGCGTCGGTTTCTGGCGCCGCGAGGTTATCGTCTATCTTGCTCTTGTCCGGCTCAATGATAACCTGTAACCGGTCATCTTTTTTTTCAGCTTTTACCCGGTAACCGTTTGTCCTGGCGAAGCGGGTAACATTTTCTTTGGCTGCTTCATTGTCGACCAAAACAGTTAAAATAAAGCTTAAATTGCCCTGATTGGCCAGCCTTTCCAAAGCCTTTTTTGTGTTAAGGACCGGTTGGGGACAGGACAGACCCCTGGCATCAACAACTTCAACCATATGAATTACCTCCTTGTTACCTGTTTCAGGCAGTATTACCTTTCATTGTCAAACCGAAAAATATGCAAACGCCAAAGCCGACAACCAACGCAACAATACCTGCTGTTGTTGCCCCGGCCGGTGAACTTGCCAGTCCAAAGTTATGAGCCACTCCGGCGCCAACGATCATGCCGATTACAAATATAGAAGCATCGCCGTCGCCTTCCCCGGATAAAAAGAGCTGACGTCCGGGGCAGCCGCCGGCTAAGGCAAAGGTCAGACCGGCCAGGCTCATACCGGCAAAGTTCCAGAAGTGCATGTTATGTGCCACCGGTTGGTCGATAAAACCGGGGTTAAACTGACCAATAGCCAGGTTAGTCAAAAATGCAGCAACAGCCAGGGCTGCGAGGCCTCCGACAAGGTGAGTCTGTTTAAAGAGAATCAGGTCGCGGATGGCGCCCATTGTGCAAAAACGGCTTTTTTGAGCCAGAAAGCCGATAGCCAGGCCAACTGCCAGCGAAACAGCCATCGGTGCATACATGGAGCCGGGTCCTTCCAGGCTGTAGAAAAGCAGCCTACCCTGGTTTACGCCGGCGATCGGCGGGCTGAAGAGCATAATCACCAGAAAGCCCAGCATGATCAGGGGCATGATCCAGCCAGCCGCGGTATCGGCCTTGTTGCTGCGCCCCAAGTTGTAACCGTTTTTAAGGAAGAGAGTGCCGATCCAGATGCCCACGGTTAAACCGAGCAAACCCAGGATGGCGTTGCCGTCGCCGCCAGCCAGGCGCAACAACGCCCGCCAAGGGCAGCCAAGGAAGACAAGGGCACCAATCATGGCAAAAACTCCAAGCACAAAGCGGACAATCGGCGCAGAACCGAGCCTGGAATTGAACTCTTTGAATAGGTAGGCCGCGATAAAAGACCCGAGTACAAAGCCGATTATTTCCGGGCGCATATACTGTACTGCTACGGCCCGATGTAGGCCGAGGGCGCCGGCTATGTCGCGCCCGAAACAGGCAACGCAGATTCCCATGTTGGGCGGGTTGCCCCAAAATTGAAGCAGCGAGGCGGCAACGCCAATAAAAATGCCAACTATAATGATGCCCCAGCGCGTGGATAAAAATTGTTTCATAGAGATCCCATCATTTGATTGAAGTATTTAAAGTTTATAAAGAGCTGTTTATAAAGAACTGCCTATTATTATTTACCAGCCGGCCCAAAAGATAAAATATGATTATTGTATAAAACCGATGAAGGACATAGTATTAGTTAATAGTTTTCTGTAACGATCGGCAAGACGCCAAGCTGCATGATATAAGGCTAATAATCTGAATATGAATAATATGTC
>DBBD01000146.1 GCA_002292015.1 Firmicutes bacterium UBA993 | reverse complement strand
AAGTGTGCCGAACGGTCAGAACAAAAACCATCTCTCTGATATCCCAAAAATATTTAATAAACTCAAGGACACCTTCCACTACTTTCCTTACACCCCCCCTTGCTACCAGTCAGCATCAATCCGCTACTGCTGCCGCAGGCAACCACCTCCTTAGAGGATTACAAAATAGCCTGCCTTTCGTTGATGAAAAACCTAGCGATCAAATTCTTTAAAAAGCCGTTCGAAATCTTCCTCTGGTTCGATTATATGATAGACATGATCATCTGTCGGAAAAGAACCTTCTTTAACATCCGCTATATAATTTTTAAAAGCTTCGACTGTAACCGAGGCAATGTCAGCGTACTGTTTGACAAACTTCGGCGTAAATATTTTAAACTGCCCTAGCATATCGCCGCAAATCAGTAGCTGACCGTCACAAGGGCCGGCGCCGATCGAGTAGACCGGTATCGTAAGTTTTTGGGCAATGAAAGCGGTAACTTCCGGGGGCACTGCTTCGATTAAAAGTGAAAAGGCTCCTGATTCCTGGACCGCCAAAGCGTCTTTAATTACTTCCCGTGCATTTTTAACATCGCGGCCCTGCGCTTTAAAACCACCAAGCTGCCCTGAACTTTGCGGGGTAAGGCCGATATGACCCATAACCAGGATCCCGGCATCCGTAATCGCCCTAATGCGGCTAGCCACACGCTGCCCCCCTTCCAGCTTAATGCAGTCGACTCCCGCTTCCTTGATGAAGCGCACAGCGTTCTTCACTGCATCACTGTCAGTAGTCTGGTAAGCACCGAAGGGCATATCGCCAATCACCCAGGTGTTGGGCGCTCCGCGACGGACCGACCGGCAGTGTAAAAGGCAATCTTCCATTGTTACCGGAACGGTGCTGTCATAGCCCATCACCAACATGCCTAAGGAATCGCCGACCAAGAGCATATCCATTCCTGCTTCCTCGCCAAAGATCGCGGTCGGGTAGTCATAAGCAGTGATCCATGCTACCTGTTCCTTCTCTTTTTTCATTCTGCTAAAATCATTTACCGTTTTCTTTTTTTTCATTAGCTAACTCCGTTTTCGTTTTTTTTATTTGGCTACAAAACCGCCTTCGATCCGTTCGACTATGGCCTTAAGTTCTGTCATTATCTTTGGATCAAGCGGTTCCGCATGATGTTCTGCTAAGATTTGCCTGGTTCTTTCGGTCAGGCGCTGGTCATAGGTTTTACTGCCACCAGCCACCCAGGCTGTAAACTGTTCACGGTTGAAAAGTCGTGGCCGCCAAAAAGCCGACTTAAAATTACGGTAGGTATGTTCTTCCTGTAAAAAATGTCCTCCGGGACCAACTGCATCAATAACGTCGACGGCCAGTGTTTCTTCGTCAACCCTGATCCCGGCAATCATCTTCCGCACGTAGCTGATAATCTCGTCACCCATCACCAGCCCCTGCAGCGAGGCAGACATCCCTGATTCCAGAAAACCGACATCATGAATCAGGTTTGCGCCGCTTAAAGCAGCGCTGTAAATTGAAAGTGAATACTCAATTGCTGCCTGCATATCGAGTACCTTGGAATCGCTGGCCCCAGCAGTGCTGAACATGGGCAGATTCAGGTATTGAACCAGCTCAGTGTAGCCGGCGTGCATCAAGCAGAAATCAGGCGATGAGGCGTAACAGTGGATCATCGTCTGCATATCCATGTTGGTGGTTACCCCGCCGGCAATAAAGGGGGCCCCTTCATTTTTTAGCTGGTGGATTACCAGGCCCGCCAGGCAGTCAGCGGCTGCCATCACAATTACACCAGCCAGTGATGACGGCGCAGTAGCGTTACCCTGCACCCCCGGAGTATAGATCAGCGGCAGCCCTTTTTGAGCCATAAATAATAGTTTCTCTACCGACTCTTTCGGGTGCTTCAGCGGGGTAGCCGGCTCAGTATAGAGCACCAGAAAGGGATTATTCCTAAGTGCAGCTTCGCTGCCGGCCACTGTTTCACAAAGTTTGACGATTGCCGCGTTATTCTGGACGTTAAAGGCCCAGGTAACGATCGGCTTTATGGTCTGCTCCAGCATGGCATGCACCTCATGAACGTCTGCCAGCACGGCCGTCACATCTGATATGCAGGCAAGCGACATGCAAAAGTCGAGGCTGGGCAGGGCATCAACTAAGGTGGCAACATTACGGACATCCTTTTTTGTTACTTTACGCCGCTCACCGGAATCAAGGTCAATAAAGTTGGGGTTGGTCGGTCCCGGTCCAAAATAAGAATTGCGCCCCTCTAAGGCCAGTCTTTTTTTCCCGTTGCGGTCAGTCAGGGCAATACGGGAAGGTGCACTGTTGATCGCCTTCTCGACCAGGCGGGAGGGAATCCAAACCCTTTCCCCATCAATCCGGCAGCCGGCCCGGCTTAAAAGCTCCAGCGCTTCCGGGTTGTAAACCTTTGTGCCGGTTCGCTCTAAAACTTCAAGCACCGCGCTGAAAACTCTAGCACACTGGCTTTCAGTAAAAACATTAAAGTGAACAGAGCCGTAATCAACCTGGTTGCTGTTACTACATTTATCCCAATGCACGGTAATACCTCCTTATGCCCCTTCACGCAGATAGCAATTTAGCGCGTCCTTGTCTTTATCGCCAAGGCCCAAGTAGTCCAGGGTATAGCCATTCTGGTAGTAATCGGTCTCCATCATCACATTGGCCAGGTTAATCATCGAATCAATAATCGGTGTTTTAACTCCGAAAACTCTGCCCAATTCGTGATAAATATGGCAGCCGACAGGAATATCTTCAGTAATATAACGGTTGTTGATATCAAAAGGCCCGGTGCCATACTGGATGTAATCCTGCTGATCAAAAGGTATCACATAATCAGGACCCATGTATTCAGCACCAAGGATGCTTTCCCGATGAAAGAATTGTTTCTTATCAAAGGGTTGAATGCCGACTCCGATTTTTTCAGCAATGGCACATTGTTCACGGTAAAAAGAGTATTGTACTTTGGCAATTGACGGGCAATACGCATGGGAATAAATAGAATAATCATATTTATCGGTGCCGTAAATGACGCCCCAGTTTTCCATTACTCCGACCCCCAGGATCGTGCCTGGGCAGTGCAGAACCGGATTAACGTTGCTAAAACCAATATCAAGCGCAGTATCGCCGGCATCAATTCCGCCATTTTGGGTTATGCAATCCATTGAGCCGAGATAGTTGGCGCTTTCCAAAAATGCTTCTTGGTCAATCATCGGCATGGCCGCCCCGCGTAGGGTTATAGCCCGGTAGTAAACCCGGACCCGGGGCAGAACAACCCCGCCTTTGATATCAACCCTGCTGCCGTATGGCGAACTAGACCAGCCGCCGATTACTACTTTTTTAGCGCAGCCTGCTTCACGCATCATTTTCCTGAGTAACAGAGAGCCGAAATTATCAGGGAAAATATGGATCACCATACCATCTTCAAGGCAGGGAATTAATTTTTCAAAAAAGACCTGATGTCCAAAGGCCGGTGTGGTAATAACAACCAGGCCTGCGCCTTTAACCGCTTCGGCAACACTTTCAGTAACCAGATCCACCCTGGCAATGCCTGAACGCTCGAAGCTGTGCAGGTTGAGCTGGGGCCCGTAGAAATTAATGCCGCTTTCCTTTACACCAAATAGCGTCTTTTCGGCAAACGGAGACAGATCACAGAGGCGCACCTTAGCGCCAGCCAAAGCGCAATCTGCTGCCTGAGCTTTACCGACAGCTCCGGCACCGAGTACTGCAATTGGTTTATCTTTTAAATACTCCATACTTGCCACTTAATTATTATCCTCCTTTGAGTTAATTATACCCAAATACTCTCTAGCAAATGTAATGCCAAGAGCCCGGCGGATAACAGAATCTTTAAAACCCTTAAAATAGGAGCTCAGTAGCGCCTTTAAAGCACCAATACCAGACGAACACTGAGCCTTGATGCAATTTATATTTGCATGCAATGCTTTATTGCTTCTAACCCTATAAACCGCGGCAAAACGGCTGATTTTGATCATCGGTGCCTAACGGCGCAAATAAATTTGCGTCTGCAGGGGCATTACCTTGTTAATCAGGCCTCATAATCATCATAAGCCTGCCGATATAACGCTTCAAGTTCCTCGACAGTGGGAATACGGGGATTGCCGTAAGTATTATCGTTTTGCAGGGCAATCTTGGCCATTGAATTAATCTTTGCCGGATCGTGCACTTTTCTGTTCAGGGTGGTCGGCAGACCGACGGAGCGGGCAAAGTTTTGTATGGCAACAGCAGCCCGTTCCGCCGCTTCCATCTTACCCAACCCATTTACATGCTCGCCTAACGCCAGGGCAACATCAATCATCCGTTCAACACAGGCCATGGTATTGAACCTGATTACCGGCCCGGCCATAATAGCCAAAGTTTCTCCGTGACTGAGTCCGAATTTCGAAGTAAGCTGCAATCCTGAAGAATGAATCAGTGCGCACCCGGTGTTCATGGATAATCCGGCCTCCGTTGCCCCAAGCAGCATCTGTTCCCGCGCTTCCATATCGTTGCCGTTAGCCACCGCCCGCCCTAGGTAGTTGAAAATACGGCGGATGGCAGAAATTGCGTACATGTCGGTCAGCGGCATCTTATAGCGATGGTAATAGGCTTCCAGTGCGTGGATCAGGGCATCGTAACCGGTTGATGCGGTCAATTTTGGCGGCATGCTTACGGTCATTTCCGGATCGAGCAGGGCCACTTTGGGCATACACATCCAGCCCCCGCAAAAACCCTTGTAGTTTTCAGCGGTATTGGTAACTACGGTCCAACAGCCGACATCACTGCCGGTACCGGCTGTAGTGGGAATCATAATAGTAGGGGGAATAGCATTTTTATTGGGTGTATCGTACGGGTTGGTAACGTAGTTGGGAACAAAATTATCCCTAATCGAACCAGGGTTGGTGGCAATAATGCCAATCGATTTAGCCGTGTCTGAATTACTGCCCTCGCCGACCCCGATAATGACGTCGCAATGCGCTT
>DBBD01000040.1 GCA_002292015.1 Firmicutes bacterium UBA993 | reverse complement strand
ATGTTAGCCAGGGAGGGTTAAGATGCCGAGGCAGCCACGCAAAAAAAGTAACACGGGAATTTACCACGTCATGCTTAAGGGGATAGATGACAGGAATATTTTTTTACATGAAGGTGATAGAAAAAAGTTTCTGTTTCAAATGTTTCAGGCAAAGGGAAAAGGAGGATTTTCTCTTTTAGCCTATTGTTTGATGGATAATCATGCGCACTTGTTGCTGGAAGAAAACGAAGAACTGGGGACAACCATGAAGCGCATTACGGTGGGCTATGTTCTATGGCATAACCACCTATATGGAAGAAGCGGTCATTTATTTCAAAATCGTTATTTAAGCGAAGTTGTTGAATCAGATGAATATTTTGTAACAGTTGCCAGATATATTCACCAAAACCCCGTGACAGCTGGGTTGGTGAAAAAGGCGGCGACCTATCCGTGGAGTAGTTACAAACAATATATTGATGCATACACAGGTAAAAGCAACACATTTAAATCCGGAAAAGATTATGATGTACTTCAAAACACGAACTGATTTTGAAGCTTTTATGAATGTGCAAAAAGATGACCGGTGCCTTGGTTACCGAAACCCTGGGAAAATTACCGATCAACATTTGACAGCACTAATTCAGAATAAATATCAGATTACTCCTGGACAAATACTGTCAAAGGAACAGAACCAAGAATTAATCCGGAATCTTTATGAAACTGAAAGAACTAGCATAAGGCAACTGGCAAGGGTAATGCAGGCAAGCAAAGGCATTATCGAGAAAGCACTATAAATGAAGGACAGGGAGAAACGTCCCCATGTCCCAAGGAGAGGATCATTATTTTTAAAGTTGTGGCGTTCAACGGAAGTCCGCGTAAAGAGGGCAATACAAGCCTGCTGCTGAAAGAGGTATTAGGGAAAATTGAAGAGGCCGGCATCATGACCGAAACTGTAAATATTGCCGGACAAATCAAGCGAGGCTGTACAGCCTGCAGGAAATGTATAGAAAATCAAAACAAACGGTGTGTTTTTGATGACGACATCATCAATGAGTGTATCGCCAAAATGCTTGAAGCTGACGGTATCGTCATCGGTTCGCCTACCTATTTTGCGGCCATGACAGCTGAAACCAAGGCTCTTATTGACCGGGCAGGTTATGTGGTTAAGGGAAACGGCAACCTCTTAAAGCGAAAAGTAGGAGCGGCAGTGACCGTAGCCCGCCGGGCCGGATCAATAAACGTCTTCCAGGGCATCAATAATTTATTTTTTATTAGCAGCATGGTGGTTCCCGGGTCAAACTACTGGAACCTGGGCATCGGCAGGGATATCGGCGATGTGGAATCCGATGCTGAAGGCATCCAGACTATGAGAGAACTGGGTGAAAATATGGCCTGGCTGATCAAGAAAACCAGGCAGTAGAAGCTAACCTGGCGAGATAACAGGGTGGCAGAAAAGATAAATGTGCTGGTCTTAACCGGCAGTCCCTGAATAACATCTACCGTGACCGGTTGGCGAAAGCTATTAGCGATTGGGTAGTTGCTGCCGGTCACGGCGTGGTTAAGAAGGATTTTCCCTTCCCTGCCCTTTTTTTCCTTTTTGCCTGTTTATTTTCTGTTCGTATTTACGGTGAGGTGCCGGCAAAATCTTTTATAGCTGGGATAAAGGGTTTTATCATTGTGCTAATTTTATTCCGAGCGACTACTATCTCTTAGACAATTAACAACACCTATCTCTTCATCAACCGCCATGCGAGCCAACTGTCGCAAAAACCCATTACCTTAAATAACCTCCCGGAACGCCTCCTTCCGGATCTAATATATGCAAATATATTGCGAAACACAATCATTTCACGAAACGCACAGAGCAGAAGCAGCCCTAGAAAGCTTGACTCTTTAGCGTTAAAGAGTTAACATGGTTGTGAGGTGGGAGTGATGACTGAAAAAATATCGGTTTATGTCGACAAAGAACAACACCGGGTTTTGAAAATCGCCGCGGCCCGGCAGGGTATAACCTTGTCCCGGTTAATGCTGGATGCTGCCATGCAGAGCCTGCATCTATCAGCCCGGAAGCCGGCAAGGGCAAGGATGGATCAAATCAGGGAAGCACAGGAAAGCTATTTTTCGACCGAAGAGATTCTGGAAATGCAAAATGAGGGGCAGCGCTATTGAGAAACCAGGCAGTTTTGGATGCATCTGTAGCCCTGAGCTGGGTTCTTCCCGGCGAGGATTCTAATCTAACCCTGCCCTTGCGAGACCGCGCAGCTGAGATACCGGGGTTCGAGCTGTTCGTGCCTCCACTTTTTTACTTTGAAATTGGAAATGCACTGTGGGCAGCAAGGCGAAGGAAAAGAATTAGCAGGGCAACGGCGGAGCAGGCTCTGGAGGCAATCCTTGATTTTAATTTTACCCTGTTGATGCCCGATCCGGCAAAATGCCTACAGATAGCACTTGATCATGACCTGTCTGTTTATGATGCCGCCTACCTTGCGGTAGCCTTGGGGAAGACAAAACTGCTGTGGACAATTGACCGCACTTTGGCTAAAACAGCCCGAAATTTAAAGATCCGTACTGAGCCAGCTTGAAACTGGCAGGAGAAGGTCTGCTGAACAGGCCTCTTGTTTAATATTATACTGAAATTAAATAGTTCAAATGAAAAATAGATGGGACGGAAAAAGATTACTTGATTAATCGCATGCGCTGATGTGAACGCCTGACATTTGCGAGGTGATTACCCAATAGATTAATGCTGAGTTCACAATCAGCAGCATGGTGGTTCCCGGGTCAAACTACTGGAACCTGGGCATCGGCAGGGATATCGGCGATGTGGAATCCGATGCTGAAGACATCCAGACTATGAGAGAACTGGGTGAAAATATGGCCTGGCTGATCAAGAAAACCAGGCAGTAGAAGCTAACCTGGCGAGATAACAGGTTTCATGAAATATATGGTTGTATGCGCAGGAGGACCAAATGGTGGCTAAACCGTACGATAGCCGTGGTTTAACCGTTGAGCAGCTGTTTCAGGGCTTTCTTGATGCCGTTCCGGACGGAATCAGCATCATGGACAGGGATTTGAGCATCTTAAGGATCAACAGGGTGCTGAAGCAGTTACAATGCTTTTCCACGCCTTTAACTGGGAAGAAATGCTATGAGGTTTGCAGTCTGCTAAACCAGCCTGTCAAGGACTGTCCAGCGCTTGAGTCAATCAAGATCGGAGAAATGGTTAGTAAAGAGGTGCCGCTGACCCGGGAAAAGCGGCAGGTAGGCTGGCTGGAGCTGCGTGCTTACCCGATCAAAGACGAAGAAGGTGCAGTTACCGGGGTTGTTGAGCTGGTCAGGGATATAACCAAGGAGAAAGAGCAGGAAAAAGCGGCACGGGAAAGCGGGCTGAGAGCTGTAAGGCAGAGAACGGCCTTGGTCAGGTTGTTGACTGAAACAACCCTGGAATCCGATAATCTTCTGCAGAAGGCAAAGGCTCTGACCGAAATCTCCTCCAGAACCGTTCAGGCTGAGAGAACCAGTATTTGGCTTTTATCAGATGATGAAGCTCAACTAAAGTGCCTGGACCTTTACGAGCTGAGCAAGAACAGTCACAGCCGCGGCATGGTTTTAAAAACCGCAGATTACCATGATTATATTAATGCAATTAAGAATAATGGCCGGGTTTATGTCCATAATGCCAATGACGATTCGCGTACCATACAACTTGCCGCCACCTATCTGGATCCGTTGGATGTCAGATCAATGCTTGACGCCGGCATTTTCATCGAAGGTAAGTTGATCGGGCTATTCAGTTTTGAGAGCGTGGGTGAGTACAGACGCTGGCACGTTGATGATGAATTGTTTGCCAGCACTGTCGCGGTGATAACCGCACAGGCGATTGAAGCTTCAAACCGCTTTGAGGCTGAACGCATAAGAGACGAGAGTGAAAACAAATACAGGTCTATATTTCATGGTTCAGCTGATCCACTTTTTATCATGCAGAAAACTTTTGTAGACTGTAATGAAGAAGCCTGCCGCTACTGGGGTTATTCCCGGGACGAACTTATCGGTTGTTCACCGGTTGACTTTTCTCCTCCGGTTCAGCCGGATGGGCGGAAAACATCTGAAGCGGCTGAACTATATTTAAACGAAGCGATTAAAGGGAACCCCCAGACTTTTTACTGGCAGCATCAACACCGCAACGGGTACCGGCTTGACAGTGAAGTAAAGTTAAGCGGAATAGAAATCGGGGGCGAAAAATACCTGATTGCAGCTGTCCGCGATATCAGCATGCAAAAAAAAGCAGAAGAGATTATCTGGCAAAACCGCGACTGGTATCGGGCCCTCGCTGAAGATATACCGATCCTGGTGGCCCGTATTTCTCCCGCAGGCAAAGTCACTTATATTAATGAAACTTTCCGGACTATCATCGGCCAATCATTTGAGCAGATTGATGGCCGGATTTTTTATGACCTGATTCCTAAAGAGTATCGTGCGGAAGTGGAAAAAAGCTTTAAATCTCTTACGCCTGACAACCCGATCGTAACCTTCGAACACAACAACAAGGGACGTCTATATAGATGGAAGAACCGGGCTGTTTTTAATCCGGACAATACCATTAAAGAATATTTTGCAGTTGGAGAAGATATTACGGAAGATCTTCTGGCTGAGCAAAGACTGCGGGAAAGCGAGTCCCGCAACAGGGCGATGATAGAGGCGATGCCCGATAAACTCTTTAGGTATAGTCGCGACGGCTATTATATCGATGCGCAGGTTAAGGAGGAATCGCAGCTTACGAAAAAAGCAAGGCAGTTACACCGCGAAAAGAGATTGATTGGCTCTAATATAACCGACGTTTTTGCTCCTGAATTGGCCAGTCTGTTGATGAATGGCATCGAAGCCGCCCTAAAAACGGGCGAAGTACAACTCCTGGAATATAGCTATGAAACTGAAGCGGCCGCTGGCTTTTTTGAGGCCCGCCTGATAGCAACCGGTAAAGACGAGGTGATCTCAATTGTCAGAGATATTAACGAGCGCCATAATGCTGAAGAAGCTATTAAATATCAGCTACGCTATGAGACATTACTGGCAGAGATATCTTCACTGTTTGTAAACACACCTTCAGAGGATATTGATCAGGCTATCAACCGGACACTACAGCTCAGCGGGGAGTTTTTCGAAGCAGATCGCAGCTACCTGATGCGTTTTACTCCTGATCGGCAATATATTATAAACCCCTACGAATGGTGCGCCGAAGGTGTTTTTTCGGTACAGGAAAGGAACCGGGAGATGCCGGTATCGAATACTCCCTGGTGGGCCGAACAAATACTCAGCAGGGATTATGTATATGTGCCGGATGTTGATCAATTGCCGCCTGAAGCTACCGTGGATAAAGCTGATTTTAAAATTGAGGCAATCCGTTCGATGATCACGATTCCGATGATCAAGTATGGAGAAGTATTTGCTTTTTTTGGCTTTGATGCTGTTAAAGCGAAAAAAAGCTGGAGTGAACAACAGATTTCGATGATCAAGGTTGTTGCAGAAATAATTTCTGAATCACTGGCTAAAGCTGAAGCCCAGGAAGCTTTAAAGGAATCGGAGGAGCGCTACCGCGACATACTGGTTACCATGGAAGAAGGCTATTATGAGACAGATTTAGAAGGTAATTTTACTTTTTGCAATGAAGCCGCCGGCCGTCTACTCGGAGGCTATAGCCAGGATGAGTTTCTCAAGCTCAGCTATTTTAAACTTTACAAAAATCCGGAGCTGGCGTTTGCCACGTTTAACCGGGTTTATAAAACAGGACTGCCGGAAAAAGAGCTGGTTCTGGAAATGATAAAGAAGGATGGGTCATTAGCTTTTGGAGAAATATCCATTGCGCTGAGAAAAGATATAAACGGAAAGGTCTTAGGATTTAAGGGGATTGGTAAAGATGTTACAAGCAGGATCGAATACGAACGACAACTTGAATATCTAAGTTTGCATGATCAACTCACCGGCATCTATAACCGGGCTTATTACGAGTCTGAGCTGAAACGTCTGGAAGGCAGCCGCGAATACCCGATCAGCATTATTTCTGCTGACTTAGATGGTTTAAAGTTGATCAATGACACCCTGGGCCACGACAAAGGCGATCAGCTGCTCTGCAACTGTGCGATGCTGATTAAAGAGGCACTGCGTTCCTACGACCTACTGGCCCGTATTGGTGGCGATGAATTTTCCGCCATTTTGCAGCGAACCGACAGGGCGACGGGTGAAAATATAGTCAAGCGAATCCGGGAAATAATCAACCAATATAATCAGGATGAGGTTGAAATCCCAGTCGGCATTTCAATCGGCATAGCAACGGCTGAGGATACAGATATTCATTTGAGGGAAGTTTTTAAACAAGCGGATGACGGAATGTACCGTGATAAGCTTTCCCGGAGTAGCAGCAGCCGTAGTAAAATTGTGCAGGGCCTGCTGGCGGCACTGGCAGAACGCGATTATCTTACGGAGGGTCACGCCGTGAGGTTGCAAGAACTATGCCGGGCAGTCGGTGAGGAAGCAGGACTGTCTTCCCATAAGCTGGCAGATCTTGCCCTGCTGGCGCAGGTCCATGATCTGGGTAAAGTCGGAATTCCTGACCGTATACTTTATAAACCCGGACCATTAACTGATGATGAGTGGGAGATCATGCGCGGACATTCTGAGAAAGGATATCGGATTGCCTCTGCATCACCCGACCTGGTTGGTGTTGCAACGCTGATTTTGAAACATCACGAGCACTGGAACGGCAGTGGTTACCCGCTGGGCCTTGAGGGAGAAGAGATTCCCGTTGAGTGCCGGATTCTTTCAATAGTTGATGCTTTCGATGCCATGACCAACAAAAGGCCTTACAACCATGTCAAAACTACCGATGAGGCGATAGAAGAGATTAAACGCTGCAGCGGCAGTCAATTTGATCCTTATTTAGTTGAAGTATTCTTAAAAGTCGCCGGAAGGGATTAACAACATGGCTTGTATGTTTAGTGGTTTGATAATAAGGAGTGCTGAAAAATATATTGTCTTTTACCGTATTGCCGGAGCGGCTTCAGTAAATGATCGATCCAGGGGCCTTTGAGCGGAAAAATGCTTTGCTGAAGAAGCTTATAATAAATACCGGGCGGTGCCTGGGCCGCATTATCTTTACCGGAAATAAAAAGGGAGGCTAAAAAAATGCCTGTTATTACGCTTGCACGAGTCAAAGAGTTATTAGCGCGAGAAGAAGAGCGTTACGCGGCGGAGCACCCCCGTTCGAAGGATCTTTTCGAGCAAGCCGGCAAGAATTTTTTGTCGGGAGTGCCGATGTCATGGATGCGCATCTGGTCCGGCGGGTTCCCTCTGTTTGTCGACAAGGCCGAAGGGGTTTCGATCACCGATGTAGACGGCCACCACTACCTTGACCTTTGTCTTGGCGACACCGGCGGCCTCTGCGGACACGCCAACCCGGCGATCGTTGAAGCTATTCACGAGCAAATGCAAACCAAAGGCACCACCACCTTGCTGCCCACGGAGGATTGTATCTGGGTGGGACAGGAGCTGGAGCGCCGCTTTAAGCTGCCCTACTGGCAAATCCTGATGTCTGCCAGCGATGCCAACCGGTTTGCCTTAAAAGCAGCGCGGGAATATACCGGCCGCCGCTTAACCCTGGCCATGAACGCCACCTATCACGGCTCAGTGGACGAAACCCTCTGCTTTATGGTGGGCGGCACGCTGATGCATTACCCCGGCATGCTGGGTCCGATCACGAAAGATCCGTCTGAAACAACGCGCATGATCGAATTCAACGATGTTACCGCCTTAGAAGAGGCCCTGGCCACGCAAGAGATCGCCTGCCTGATCACCGAGCCGGCCATGACCAACGTGGGTATCATCAAGCCCGAACCGGGATACCTGGAGGCAATGCGGGAACTGACGCAAAAATACGGCACGCTGTTGCTGATCGACGAAACCCATACCATGTGCGCCGGACCGCGGGGCTTTACCGGCGGCACAGAGTTAATGCCCGATATCTTCGTGGCGGGGAAATTCATCGCCGGCGGATACCCCGGAGCCGTCCTCGGCTTCAACGAAGCGGTTGCCGCCTGGCTGGGGAAGCGCATCCCCTGGCAAAACTTTTTCGGGTTCGGCGGCACCCTCTCCGGGAACGCCGTTGCCGTTGCCGGCATACGCACTGCCTTAGAAAAGGTCCTCAACGAAGAAAACTTCGCGCGCATGATCAAACTGGCGGAGATCATGGAAGCCGGTATCGCCGCGCTCATTCAAAACTACAACCTCGATTGGTATGTAGCCCGCATCGGCTGCCGGGTCGAATTTCGTTTTACAGCCAATCCTCCGAAAAGCGGCGGCGAAGCTCTCTTTACCGAAGCCGATTACAACGCGGTAGATCTAATTGAGGAAGGTTTAACCGGCCCTGCTGAAGCTCTCGTGCACCTCTATTGCGCAAACCGGGGGGTCCTGCTTACGCCGATCCACGAAATGGCCCTGGTCGGCCCCACCACTACTGAGGCTGATGTGCGACGCTATGTCTCCATCTTAGAAGAGATGGTCAGGGAGCTGACCGCTTAAAGGAGTATATCTGGCAACAGCAGCAGCAGCAAACATGCAACTATCGGTAATTTTATCTTTCAACAAACAGTTACTGAGCTGCAGTGGTAGGTAAATAGGCTGACTCCGCCAGGGCCGTTGGAACCCTATCCTATGGGGCAGGCAAGCGTCTATCTATGCTTTTTCCGACCCTTAAGCTGCTTACCGCTGATCAACACCGCTGCGCCAAACTTGCGTTGTAAGGAATCTTTTATTTTTAGCAACTGCCGTTCCTTCTCATCGGCAGGAGAAGGGGAAAACAGGGACAGCTGCACGCCGTTGTCGAAACCGGAGACCTTCACCCCGACCAGACGCCAGGGAGCGCTACCGCTGTGCCTTCTGAACAGATCGAGGGCAACGCTGTCGATTTCTTTATCGCTGTCCGTTGCATCAGGCAGGGTTCTGCTGCGGGTAATCGTTTTAAAGTCGCTGAAACGGAGCTTAAGACTTACTGTTCTGGCCCTTAATCCGGCCGAGCGGAGACGGTATCGAGCGCTGGCTGCCAGCTCCCTGATCACGTGAGGC
>DBBD01000067.1 GCA_002292015.1 Firmicutes bacterium UBA993 | reverse complement strand
CCTGCGAAATATGGGCTAAGGCAGAAGAAGCAAAAAGGGATAAAGTTTAACATTAGGATAGCTCGAGAGCTTAACAAGTATACTCAAACGTTAAACATTTAATGACACCGCCCCCGTGGCCGAATCAATTTGATTAAGCCTGCCCGCTAAGAAGATCGCAAATGGCTCCAATTAGTTGATCTTGTAAGTTTCCTGCTGTATACTGTACACTGTTGCGGAAGGAGGCTGGAAATAATGGAAAGAATGGTTATGGAAGCACAGGCTCGTCCGTCTATGTCCAAGGGTCAGCGCAGGCAGCTGCGCGGTGAAGGAAAAGTACCTGCGGTCATTTACGGCAGAGGCGAAGATACTTTGCCCTTGATAGTAAACGGGCGTGCTCTGAGGCAGGTTTTAATCACCGGGGGCAGCAACGTTCTCGTTGATCTGGCCGTTAAGGCCAGCGGAAAAAAAACACGGCAGGAAACAGTGATGTTTAAAGAGATCCAGCGGGATGTTATTCATCAGGATCAGATTATCCACGTCGACTTTATCCGAATTTCGATGACAGATAAAATCGAGGTTGCAGTGACCCTGAATTTTATTGGCGAACCGGTCGGCCTTAAGGAAGGTGGGGTGCTCTCCATGGTTACCCGGGAAGTGACGATAAAGTGTTTGCCCGGTGATATCCCCGAGCGTTTAGACGTCGATATCTCCACTTTAGATATCGGTGAAAGTCTGGCTGCCGATGCCTTAGATGTTGAAGAGAAATTTGAAATGATTACCCCTTTGGAAACGGTACTGGCCCAGGTCCTAATACCGATAGCCGAAGAGCTACCGGAAGCTGCCGCAGAAGAGCTAGAAAAAGATAAGGAAGCTACTGCTGCAGAAGCGCAAGCAGCCGAAATGGCTCCGGAGGCAGAAAAATAAGCAGAGAACCAGAGGGCTGATCACTATAAACACCGTTTGGTACAAGCAAAGCGCCCCTTCATTGGAGGGGCTTTGTTTATCGTGAACAATATAATATTGGATGTGAGTCAATGCACCTGATTGTTGGGCTGGGCAATCCTGGAAAAGCATACGCCGGAAGCCGGCACAACCTTGGTTTTCGGGTCGTGGAAGCGCTGTCGCGCAGACTGCAGAGTCCGCAACCCACTACAAAACACCGATCACTTTACACCTTTTCTGAGCACGACAGCCACCAGCTGATCCTGGCACAGCCGCTGACCTACATGAATTTAAGCGGCAGGGCCGTCAAAGAACTGGTTAATAATTATCATCTCGACCTGGTAAACTTATTGGTCATCTATGATGATCTCGATCTGCCTCCCGGAGTGATCAGATTACGCCAGAGAGGCGGCAGCGCTGGACACCGTGGGCTGCAGTCAGTCATTAACGAGCTGGGTACCGACCTGTTCGCCCGCCTTCGTATCGGTATTGGCAAAGCCCCGGACGGCATGGAAACGGCCGAGTACGTGACGGGACCCTTGGATGAACCGGAACGTTCTGTTCTAGCCGATGCGGTTGTAAGGGCGGTCGAAGCAACGCTTTTGTTTGTCAGCGAAGGGCCGCTGGTAGTGATGAACAGTTATAACCAAGCCGCAAGGGATGCAATTGAACCAGGGGAAACAACCGGCAATTGATAATCCAGGTCCGGATTTCCTATCTTCCTTTTTTCTTTTTCTAGAAAATGTACGCTATTAGCGCAGAGGGAAGGAGTTTTCGATTGCAATTAACAGAACTGCTTGAACTCTGGATTGAGAACGAAGAGTTTTCGGCCCTGATCGAACGCTTAAAGACTAAGAGCAGTTACCGGGTTGAATATTACGGCATTGATGGCAGTGCCGGTGATTACTTCCTCGCTGCCCTGGCCCACTATACAAAAAAACCGCTTCTTCTGGTTACGGCTGACCAAGCGGACGCTGAAAAGGCCTACACTAATATTGGCGCTTTTCTGCCCGGATCAGTGCGGCTGCTTCCAGCACGAGAGTTTTTCGTTAATCCCTCTGTATTGACGCGCAGTGAAGAGATCCAGCACCAGAGGCTGCAATTTTTGCAGTGGCTGGCTGACGGCACCGAAGGGATTTACGTCGCTCCTTTGGCTGCCTTGTTGAGCAAAAATTTACCCCTGTCAGATTGGCAGGATCTTATACTAACCTTAAAAAGCGGTGACCTCCTTAACCGGGAACTTTTAATCGCGGAGCTGGTCGCTAGGGGTTACGTCAGAAGCTCACTGACTGAAACTGCCGGTCAGTTCAGTGCCCGCGGGGATATTGTAGATATTTTTTCACCCGGCCTAACCAGGCCTGTACGCCTGGAGCTTCATGACGACAGCCTTGAATCAATCCGATTTTACGACCCCCACAGCCAACGTTCCACTGAAATGATCAGCTCTGTTCTGATCATACCGGCCCGGGAATTGATCCTCGGGCGAGAACGCTACCAAGAAGGCGAAAAATATATCAAAGGTGATCTTGAAAGAGCCCTCTCGGGGCTGCGTAAGCGCGGCGAGAAAGAAACTGCTGCCAGGTTGAACCAGCAAGTCACCCGACACCTGGCAAAGTTGGCAGATCCGGAAGGTCTTGACCTGCTTTCCGGTTACTTTTCATATTTTTATGGAGCAGGAGCTTCGCTGATCGATTACCTGCCTTCCGTGGGCCTTCTGGCACTGGAAGATACAGCCTTATTATTACAAAAAGAAAAGGCATTAAGCAGGGACTTGGAACAGTATTTTCTTGACACCTATGTTGAAGGAGTTTTCTTTGGCAGCGGCACTGAGCAGCTCTGGCGCCTGGAAGAACAACTAACCGGTTACAAGGGGCAAATAGTGGCTTTAAATGCTATTGCCGGCAGCGCAGGGCTGCTTGGTGCCTATGAATCGTACAGCGTTGATGCGAGAAGTGCTGCCAGCTATCACGGACAGTGGGATCTGTTACGGAACGATCTGCAAAACTGGCAAAAAGGGCATTACCGGGTTTATCTGGCGGCAGCAAGTAAAGAGCAGGTTAACAGGCTGGCCGCCCTGCTTGAAGAGCAACTGCCGGGTGCTCCCGGCTACATCAGGCTGAGTACTGCTCCAGACGATGGATTTATCATTCCCTCTCTGCTGATGTCTGTTATTACGGAGCAAAATCTGTTACCTAGGAGAAAGAAAAAAAGGCGGGTTAGTTCACGCGAGGGGACTTTGCTTAGCAGCTACAGAGAACTGGCTGTCGGCAATTACGTGGTCCATGAACAACACGGGATCGGACAGTTTCAAGGTATTCAAACCCTTGGAATTGGCGGGGTTGAGCGCGATTACCTGTTTCTAAAATACAGAGGAACTGACAAACTTTACATTCCAACCGAACAGGTCAGCCTGATTCGCAAGTATTCCGGCGGTAACGGCCCGGCTCCTCGCCTGCACAGTCTCGGTGGTGCTGAATGGCAGCGTGTTAAACGTAAGGTCAGCCAGTCGGTTACAGACCTGGCCAGGGAACTGCTTGACCTTTACTCCGCCAGGCAGACGGCAAAAGGCTATCGCTATGGCCCCGATCATCCCTGGCAGCAGGAATTCGAAGCACATTTTCCGTTTGAAGAAACCACCGACCAGCTGCAGGCTATCGCTGAAGTAAAAGCGGACATGGAAAAAGATAGCCCCATGGATCGCCTGATCTGCGGGGATGTGGGATACGGCAAAACAGAGGTGGCGATGCGAGCGGCCTTCAAAGCAGTGATGGAAGGCAAGCAGGCGGCAATTCTCGTGCCAACCACGGTGCTGGCTCAGCAGCATTATCGCACCTTTAACGAGCGCTTTGACGGTTTTCCGGTACAAATTGCCCAGCTCAGCCGTTTTGTTTCGCCGGTTAAGCAAAAAGAGATCTTCACCAAAATTGCTGCGGGAAAGATCGACCTGGTTATCGGCACGCATCTCTTGCTGTCTAAAGAGCTGCACTTTCACGACCTGGGTCTGCTGATAATTGATGAAGAACAGCGTTTTGGAGTGCGGCAGAAAGAGAAAATCAAAAGGATGCGCCTGGAGGTTGACACTATTGCCATGACGGCGACACCTATTCCCCGCACTCTGCATCTTTCCCTGGCCGGCGCTCGCGACTTAAGCATCATTGATACCCCTCCTGAAGATCGCTACCCGGTGCAGACCTACGTGCTTGAATACTCGGAAAACCTGATTCGGGAAGCGGTCCAGCGTGAATTGAACCGGCAGGGACAGGTTTTTATAGTTTTTAACCGGGTGGCACAACTTGATGCTTATGCCGGGAGAATCAGGCAGCTATTCCCCTCTACGGCGGTGGCTGTCGGGCACGGGCAGATGCCGGAGGCCAGGCTCGAAAGAGTGATGGCTGATTTTCAGGAAGGCCACTACCAGGTATTAGTCAGCTCGACTATAATTGAAGCGGGCCTCGACATTCCAAATGTCAATACGCTGATCGTCTGCGATGCTGACCGCTTTGGACTCGCCCAGCTTTATCAGATCCGGGGCCGGGTTGGCCGGTCAAGCCGTCTCGCCTATGCTTACCTGACCTACCGTGCAGATAAGCTGATTAGTGAAACAGCCCGTAAAAGGCTAAAGGCAATAAGAGAATTTACAGAACTCGGTTCCGGTTTTAAAATAGCCCTACGCGACCTGGAAATAAGGGGCGCCGGCAATATTCTGGGTGCCGAGCAGCACGGTTTTATAGCTGAGGTTGGCTATGAACTTTACGTGCGGATGCTTGATCAGGCGATAACGTTGCTTAAGAATGAAAAGACAGAGGTAAAGATCGAGCCGCGTCTGGAGTTGAATATAAGCGCTTACCTGCCTTCTTCCTACATTGCTTCCCAAGATCAGAAGATTGATTTTTACCAGAGGATTTACAGTGCAACCAGTCTTGAGGAGCTGGCTGAAATTGAAGAAGAACTGATCGACCGCTTTGCTTCGCCTCCTGAACCAGGCAAGATGCTTTTGCAGGTGGCCCGGATCAGAGTAAGGGCCATTGAGGCCGGTATTGAGCTGATCAGGTGCAATAAAAACGGTATCCTTTTGCAGTATAGCAGCGCCACAGTTGTAGATCCATCAGTTTTAGATCACCATCCGGTGGTAATCAATAAACGAATGGTCATTACCGGTCTGAAGCCACTGACGCTTAATCTGGCAGGGACGCAGCAAGGGCTTCCTTTTCTCGAAAGCCTGCTTGCCGACCTCGGTAACATGCAGGCTTCGGCTACCGGTCAGGGGTACAAGTAAGTCAAACGTCGGCAAAGCTACTTACATTCCTGGTAACTGCTGAGCTATTAGCATTTAAAAAGCCTAATCAGGTCTTTTGCTGACCAGCTTTCTCTTACCTGATATAATACTGCACAAGATTAACAAAGGCAGGTTTTCTTTTTGCTCGGTAACAATAGTGATTTTGTCAGGGGCGCTACTATCTTGGCTGTGGCCGGCATTACCGCCCGTGTCATCGGCGCAGTTTTCAGGGTTGTTTTGGCGGCGATTTTAGGTGACGAAGGTATCGGACTTTATCAATACGCTTATCCAATTTATTCCACTCTGTTGGTCCTGGCAACAGCCGGTATTCCAGTTGCCCTTTCTAAGATTATGGCTGAAAAAATTGCCCTGAAGGACTACCGCGAAGCGCAGCGGGTGTTTAAGGTTGCCTTTATTCTACTGGCCGTTAGCGGCTTAGCAATTACCTTGGTTATGCTGCTTGGAGCCGAATATATCTCTCTTAAGCTAATTAAAGATGTTAAGGCTGTATATCCATTGATAGCAATTTCTCCAGCTATCTTTTTTGTAACCATTATGGCGTCGCTCCGGGGTTTTTTCCAGGGTCAACAGAATATGGCGCCGACTGCTGTTTCACAGCTGCTTGAGCAGCTGGTACGGGTCGGTTTTTCAACCCTCTTGGTGCTGCTCTTAATCCCTCTCGGGCTCGAGTATGCTGCTGCCGGGGCTACTTCGGGCGCAGTGACCGGTGGGTTAGCCGGGCTGTTGCTGCTATCCATTCTCTATCTGAAAAAGCGTACAGAACTTAAGAGGTTAGGGGATAAGCAAAAGGATCATCACCCGGAATCAGTTAAACGGATTATCGGCCGTATTCTTACGCTGGCAGTACCTGTTACTATCGGCGGTTTGGTTATTCCGCTGATCACCATGGTTGACTTGGCGATTGTCCCGCGCCAGCTGCTAGCAGCCGGCTTTGAGCTTGAAAGAGCCCGGGCTCTTTACGGCCAGTTAACCGGAATGGCCGGGTCGGTAGTATACTTTCCCAACGTTGTAGCGCTGGCCCTCAGCATGAGCCTGGTGCCGGCAATCTCTGAGGCTTATGCCCTGCAGAAAAGATGTTTGATACAGAGCCGGAGCGCCGTTGCCATCAAGCTGACCGCCCTTTTTTCATTTCCCTCCGCTCTCGGCCTTTTTCTGCTGGCTGAGCCGGTTACGGTGCTGCTTTTTAATAATACTGAGGCTGGTTTTTCGCTTGCTTTCATGTCCTGGTCGGTCATTCCACTCTGCTTCTATGTAACGACAACTGGTTTAATCCAAGGGCTTGGTAGGCCAATCTTGCCGGCTCTTAATATGTTGTGCGGCGGTCTTGTCAAGACTATCTTCGCCTGGTATCTGACGGCTATTCCTGCTTTGAATGTCGGAGGGGCGGCCCTGGCTTCGGTAGTTGGCCTGACTGTTGCTGCTATCCTTAACCTGAATCATGTAAGACGCTATACCGGCTGGCGGGTTAATTGGCAGGAAATAGTGTTGCTTCCCCTGATTGCAACCGCCCTGATGTCGGTGGCCGTTTATTTTAGTTATGTCTCAATAATGCACCTCGGCCTGGATCTCCTTTCAGCACGCAGCTTGAACGCCCTGGCTGTCCTGGTTGCTATTTTGTTTGGCATCGTAGTTTTCGGGGTCGCTCTCCTTCTGCTGGGCGGTATCAGGCAGGACGAAATGAGGATGATTCCCTATATCGGTCAACCAATGGAAAAAATTGTATCACGAATCGGGTTGTTGCGCAAATCCTGAAGGGAGTTGATCTTCTCTGGGTAAAATAGTAATAATCGGACTTGGCCCGGGCAGCCCCCGGTATCTGACTGCGGAAGCACGAAGTTACCTGGCTTCTGAGATCCCTATTTATTTGCGAACCCTCAAGCATCCTGCTGCTCGCTTTATTGCCGACCGGAGGGCGCAGGTGCGTTCTTTCGATTCTCTCTACAAGCAAGGACGCAGTTTTGAAGATGTCTATCGCGCTATTACCGGGACCCTTTTAAAAAAGAGCCGACAGGCTGATCTGATCTGTTACGCCGTGCCCGGGCATCCCACGGTTGGTGAAGCAACAGTCGAAAAGCTGCAGCGGATAGCTCCCCGCTTGGGGGTGAAAATCGAGGTGGTTGCCGGGCTCTCCTTTTTAGAGCCGCTGCTCAGCCACCTGAACATTGATCTGCTCGACGGTGTTACGGTGTTTGATGCTCTTTCAATCGAAAAGTTGAAGGAGCCGGTCCGCAACCACCTGGTTTTGGCCCAGGTTTATAGCAAAGCAATCGCTTCACGCATAAAATTGAGATTGCTTGAACTTTATCCAGCCGATTATCCTGTGCTGGTTGTCAAAGCAGCAGGCATGGCGCGAGTTGGAACATTTCGGACAACTCTCAACGCCTTGGATCATCACTCCGGCTTTGATCACTGTACTACCCTATATTTATCTCCTTACCAGGGCGGTAATATTGGCGAGTTGATTGAGATCATGGTTCGCCTAAGATCGGTTGACGGCTGCCCCTGGGATCGAAGGCAAGATCACCGAAGCCTCAGACAGTATTTGATCGAAGAAGCATATGAAGTAGTAGCGGCGATTGATAACGGAGATGATCGGGCTTTGGTTGACGAACTAGGCGATCTTTTGCTGCAGATAATATTCCATAGCCAGATAGCCCGTGAAGAGAATCGCTTTGATTTTAACAATGTGGTAGCGGCAATAAATGAAAAGCTGATTCGCAGGCATCCACATGTTTTTGGCACCCGCAATGCCACTGATGCTGACGCGGTCAGGGCGCTCTGGGAGGAAATTAAGGCCGCTGAACGTAAAGTAGAGCAAAATAGCGCTTCTTTTACCGTTGATGAGTCGCTACCGGCTCTGCTCAGGGCTTTTAAACTACAAAAAAAGGCGGCAGAAGCCGGCTTTGACTGGCCAACCATCAAAGGCCCACTGGAAAAAGCGAGAGAAGAACTGTTGGAGCTCGAGGAGGCCTGTAAAAGCGGTGGGCAGGCGGCAGTGGAAGAAGAACTGGGCGATTTTCTTTTCACTTTGGTAAATCTGGCCCGGTTTCTAAAGGTCAACCCTGAACTAGCCTTAGGCAAGACAACCGGCAAGTTTATTGCCCGCTTTAGATATATAGCGGACCAGGTGGAATTAAGTGGGAGCAATTTTAGCGATTTTACCCTTGAACAGCTTGATAATTGGTGGAATGAGGCAAAAAAATCAGAAAAATAGGCAAAAAAAGAAGGAGTCTAACAGCAGGTGTCGAATAGAGCTACTGTTATACATAACTATCTCGAATAAAGGAGGACTAAGCAAGTGAACAAGACTCAGTTGGTGGATTTAGTTGCCGAGAAGGGCGGATTACCGAAGAAGACCAGCAAGACAGCGGTAGAGTCTGTGTTAGAGAGCATTGCCGGCAGTTTAGCTAAAGGTGAAAAGGTGCAGTTGGTTGGTTTTGGTACTTTTGAAGTGCGTCAGCGTAAAGCACGTGAAGGGCGTAACCCTGCAACGGGAGAGAAGATCAAAATTAAAGCGCTTAAGGTTCCTGCCTTTAAGCCCGGCAAAGCTCTAAAAGATAAGGTTAAGTAAATAAAGGTAGGATAGGGTTTTTAAAGATATACTTCTGTATGCTTTATAAAATCCCCTTACCAGAGGGGATTTTTTTTGAAGGCTGTACTAACCTGAACAAGGCTTGGAGATGATTTGTTGATGACTTCCAAGCGGAAGCACAAAAGCGGCGTAGTTTCGGCATTTCCAAGGCGCCACCGGGAAAACCGTTACAGCATGTACCGGTTGCTCGTTTTCATCTTGAGCCTGGTCGTATTTGGGTTGCTGGTCATTATCGGGGCGCAGTATTTAAGACAACGTGAGGTCAGTCAGGCGCTCGAAAAAATGGAAAAGCATGTCAGCGAAGTGAAAGAGCGACAGGCAGCTTTGGAAGAAGAAATTCTTAAGCTTCAAGACCTCGACTATATTGAAGTGTTGGCTCGTGAGCGGCTTGGTTTGGTCAGGCCCGATGAGGTAATCTTCCAGTTTGAGGATTGACAATAATGCAATAGAAGTTATAATGTCTGTAGTCTGAGTCAATTTCAAGTGAGGAGGCGTTTTTTTATCAAGAAAGATCTGTCAATCGGCAGTATTATGGAAGGGGTGATTACGGGAATCACAAAGTTCGGGGCTTTTGTTGAGCTACCCGGAGGGATTACCGGTTTGGTTCACATTTCAGAAGTTGCTGACGAATACGTGAAAGATATAAACGAGTTTTTTAAAAAATCAGATCAGGTTAAGGTTAAGGTGCTTAACGTTGAAAACAATGGTAAGATTGGCCTCTCGATCCGGCAAGCGGCTGAAGGTTACAAGGTACAAAAAAATTATAGCCGCAGCAAACCTGCTCCGGTCAACAGGGCCTCGTTTGAGGATAAGATGAACCGTTTTCTCAAAGAAAGTGATGAACGGCTGCTTGACCTAAAAAGAAATACCGAGTCTAAAAGAGGCGGTCGCGGTTCCTTCAGGGAAGCTTTTTAATTAACCTTACTTTAGGAAAACTCCTGGAAAGGCACTCTGGTTTAGGGTGTTTTTTTGTCTTTACCCGGAGCCGGCAATTAGAGGCCGATGATATATAAACGTTTTAAAGAATACGTTGAAGAAAAAGAACTTGTCGCCAGAGGCGATACGATTGTTCTCGCTGTTTCTGGTGGACCGGATTCGCTGTGCTTGCTTGACCTGTTCAATCGACTGGCCTCTGAATACAGCTTAAAGCTAATCGTGGCCCACCTGAATCATGATCTGCGTCCTGAAGCAGCTACCGAAGAAGCAGGCGTGGCTGCGCTTGCCAACCACTTGAATCTGCCTTGTATTACAAAAAGTGTTGCTATAAGAAACTATAAAAAAAGGCTTGGCTTATCGGAAGAAGCGGCTGGCCGCAGAGCACGCTACCGATTCTTGCTACAAGCGGCCCGTTCCCATCAGGCTGGTACAATTGCGCTCGGACACCACCGCGACGATCAGGCAGAAACGGTACTGTTAAACCTGCTCCGGGGTAGCGGGATCGACGGTCTCGCCGGAATGTTTCCATCACGGCGCCTGAACAAAGTAAAGTTGATCAGGCCGCTGCTTGGTTTCAGGCGCAGCGAGATCGATGCCTACTGCCTGGAGCACGATTTAAAACCTTATACCGATAGCAGCAATCTTGAGACTGATTATACCCGCAATAAACTGCGCCTCGAACTGATCCCGCACCTCGAAAAATGCTATAATCCGAGGATTCGCGAGGCACTGGCCGGCCTGGCGGAGCTCGCTGCCGATGATCGACGCTACTTTGCGCAGTTGGCCCGGAACATAGCCGGTGAACTTGCTGAGAGCAGGGGAAAAGTTATCTATCTTGAACCCACGGCTTTTAATGCTTTACCGCAGACGATTAGTAGCAGGGTTTTAAGACTGCTCATCCGCCGTTTCAGAACCGGACGGGAGCTGGGTAGAATGCATCTGAACCAGCTCTTAAAGTTTTCCAGGGAAGGTAAAACTGGAGCCCGTCTTGACCTGCCCGGTGGGTTGAAAGCATACAGAGAAAAAGACAGTCTCATTTTAGCCCTGAAAAACGATCTTAAGCCGCAAAAAATTGCCGAACAGGAACTGGTTATTCCCGGTACGACTAGGCTGCCCGGGGGAAAAGCAATTAGCGCCCGCCTGGCGCGAAAAGAAGAACTTACCTGGCCGCCTTGTCGCAGCAGCGCTTACCTTGATTACGACACAATCCCGCCCGGCAGAATCGTGATCCGCTCCCGGAAACCGGGTGATCGCTTCCATCCCCAGGGATCATCCGGCAGCAAAAAGTTAAAAAGTTTTCTGATTGATCAAAAAGTGGAGAAACTTTACCGTGATAGTCTGCCGCTGGTGACAGTTGGAAGCGATATTGTTTGGGTTGCCGGGGTGAGGATCGGACATTCTTACCGGGTGACAGACAAAACGTTTACCATACTATGTTTGGAATACCTGGTCTGAATACCAGGCTTAGTCCGGTTGAG
>DBBD01000071.1:502-3632 GCA_002292015.1 Firmicutes bacterium UBA993 | reverse complement strand
AGATGTGGGGTGATTTTTCCGACCACCGGATTCTTCCCGGCGACACTTTTATCGTGCACGGCATTTGGGAGCACATCAGCAGTTTGAAAAGCGGTCCCAATTTTGTTGTTACCACGGCCTTTGACGATCAACACAAGGACCAGACAAAAACTAAGGCTGCCGCTTTATCATTTCTCGGCGCCATCATCCTGGCCATAACCGGCGCTTCTATCGCCCTCTCCTTTTTAACCGGCGCCCTTGCCTTGATTCTGCTCCGGGTAATTACTATTGAGGAAGCCTACCGGGCTATCGAATGGAAAGTGGTTTTCCTGCTGGCCGGCTTGATCCCGCTGGGTGTGGCGATGCAAAAAACCGGCGCTGCGGCCTATCTGGCAGATATTTTTATGCAGCTATTGAGGGGAAGCCATCCTTTTATATTACTGGTTGCTGTTTCCGTCCTGGCTACTTTGCTATCGCTCTTTATCTCTAACGTTGGCTCAGTTGTAGTTTTAACACCGCTTGTGATCAACATTGCCCTGCTTAGCGGGATCGATCCACGACCGTTAGTGCTGCTGGCTGCGGTCTCGGCCCTTAACTCTTTCGTGCTGCCTACCCACCAGGTCAACGCACTGCTGATGACTGCCGGAGGTTACCGTAACAGCGACTATATAAGAGCCGGCAGCGGCATGACCCTGCTTTTCATCGTGGTAGCTGTCACCATATTTTATTTTTTTTACATCTAGCTTAAACTAAACCTAAAGGAGGTCATGAAAATGCTGTTGAAACACTTTTTCCTGGGCAAAATTGCCCACAGTTCTTACATTCTTGCCGGTAAAAACAGCTGTGCCGTAATCGATCCCCAGCGTGATGTCGACATTTATATCGATGAAGCCCGATCCTTAGGGGTTGATATTACCCACATTATGCAAACCCATTTGCATGCCGACTTCGTATCCGGCCACATGGACCTAGCTCATAAAACCGGAGCGAAGATTTACGTGGCCAAATCAGCTAAATGCACTTTCGACCACGTAGCGCTGACCGAAGGCGATACTGTTGAACTCGAAGACATGGTCCTGCAGGTTCTAGAAACCCCGGGCCACACCCCGGAACATCTTTGTTACGTGGTAAATGACAAGGCACGCTCTGAAAACCCGGTCGGCGTATTTGTCGGTGATACCCTCTTTGTGGGTGATGTCGGACGCCCGGATCTTTTCCCCAGCCTGGCCACCGAACTGGCCGGCAAACTTTATCACAGCTTACACGAGAAGTTGCTGAAACTGCCTGATTATGTTGAAGCTTACCCCGCCCACGGGGCCGGATCGCTCTGCGGCCGGGCTATGGGAGCCAAATGGCAGAGCACAATCGGTTACGAACGCAATTTTAACAGCGCTCTCCTGATTAAGGATCAGGCAACATTTATCAAGTCGCTGACCGAAAATATGCCGCCGGCGCCGGACCATTTTAGCCGCTGCAGCGACATTAACCGCAAAGGACCGGCCAGGATTGCCGAGCTGCCTACCCTGCGGGAGCTTAGTCCCACCGCTTTTATGGAATTATTGGCTGACCCCGGCTGCATTGTGCTCGATACCCGCAGCTATCATGCTTACGCCAGCCAGCACCTGGTAAGCGCCTGGCATTTGGATTTAAACGGCAACTTTCCGACTTTTACCGGATGGGTGATTCCAACCGATAAAGAGATTCTGCTCGTTGCCGACGACCATAAAAAAGCGCTGGAAGCAACGCTCTGGGCCCGCCGGGTCGGCATGGACCGCGTTATCGGTTATCTGGACGGCGGCATGGTCGCCTGGGCGATAGCAGGCTTACCAACGGGCCACATCGGCCTAATCTCGGCCCAAGATCTGCATGATCTGCTTCAGACCGGTGATAATATTGTTTTACTCGATGTCCGCGCTCCCCTTGAATTTGAAGAAAGTCATATCGAAGGGGCTGTTAATATTCCGGTTGCCGACTTACGTACCCGCTATGTTGAGCTGGACCCGGATAAAACCACGGTATTGGTCTGCAGCTCCGGTAACCGTTCAAGCTTAGGTGCAAGTATTCTCAAACAGCAGGGGTTTAAAGATGTCGTCAATGTGGCCGGCGGTATGACCGGTTACAGCACTGCCGGTTATACCCGTGCATGCCATGCCTGCCTGAATCCCCACGGTTCAAGATTCTTTTCCGATTACCGAGAAGTTGAAAAACACTTTAATATTTCTTAATAATTGGAGGATATGCTATGGATATTTTAGCAGCGGAACGCTGGTCCCCGTACCTGGTCGGGATTGGCATCGGCATCTTAAGCTGGCTCACCTTTCTAATCTCCCAAAAACCTTTGGCCTGCTCCACAACCTTTGCCAAAGGCAGCGGAATGATTGAAAGAGCAATCCGGGGCAGGAAAGTGGCCGATAAACCGTATTACAGGGAGATTTCTCTTGATATCGACTGGCAGTTTATGTTGGTAATCGGCATTATTCTCGGTTCGCTAATCTCCGCCCTGCTCTCCGGCGATTTTAAGCTGCAGTGGGTGCCATCACTATGGAACGGCGCCTTCGGCAGTGCTATTTTGCCACGACTGATCGGGGCGCTGACCGGCGGTATCTTTTTAGGCTTCGGAGCACGCTGGGCCGATGGCTGCACCAGCGGCCACGGGATCAGCGGAACCATGCAGCTGGCCGTATCCAGCTGGATCTCCGCCATCTTCTTTTTTATCGGCGGGATCATCACCGCGCAAATCATTTTTTAGCCGCCGCCAAGCGCCGGCCGACGAAGGGAGTCAGTACAGTGACAAAGGGAAATAATAAGAAAAGCAGCCAGCTGATCTGGGGCCTGGTCTTTGGAGTTATCTTCGGTTTCCTGCTTCAGAAAGGCGGCGTGACCAGTTATGACGTAATAGTCGGGCAGCTTCTCTTAACCGACCATACAGTTTTAATTATTATGCTATCAGCGGTGCTGACCGGAATGATCGGCCTGCATACCTTCAAAACCCTTGGTCTAATCAAACTGGCGCCAAAATCGGGTTCGATCGGTCAAAACGTTATCGGCGGACTAATCTTTGGTGTCGGTTTTGCTTTGCTCGGCTATTGCCCGGGGACCATTGCCGGGGCAATCGGCAACGGTTACCTTGATGCCCTCACCGGCGGCCTGG
>DBBD01000071.1:0-241 GCA_002292015.1 Firmicutes bacterium UBA993 | reverse complement strand
CTATTGCCCGGGGACCATTGCCGGGGCAATCGGCAACGGTTACCTTGATGCCCTCACCGGCGGCCTGGCCGGGATCTTGATCGGGACCGGTCTATTTGCCGCCCTCTACCCCCGGCTGCAACCGAAAATCCTTAAAGCGGGGTATTTTGGGGATTTAACCCTCCCCCGCCTATTCAAAGTCAAAGATTGGGTGGTTGTCATACCGGTTGCCATCCTGATCTTGATTCTGCTTCTTCTGTTA
>DBBD01000039.1 GCA_002292015.1 Firmicutes bacterium UBA993 | reverse complement strand
AATGCGAAAATCGGTGTTTAAAGCTAAACAAGTCTTGGCAAAATACACTGTGATCAGAATTATCATTATTTATACGGTAATAAAAAGGTGATCAAGCAACGGATGAAACAGTAAGGCATGCGTTGGAATGTGCAAACCGGTCAGATAATCGCCTCATTGTGGGCGAAAAATGCCGGCAGACGATGGTGTGATGTGGAGCGGATTCTTGATGGCGCTTAACAAATACCATTTATTGGGACAATATTTAAAACTACGCCCGCCCAGGCGCACGAGCAGCGTCGGCTCGTTGACTTTTACAACCGCTTGCATTAGAATGGTGAGGTGATAAAGCAGCATTAGTACACAAGGTTTAGCATCGGGGCGTGGCGCAGCTTGGTAGCGCGCTTGACTGGGGGTCAAGAGGTCGAAGGTTCAAATCCTTTCGCTCCGACCAATTTCTGTTTTTAGGCGAGTGATGCCTAAGGCTTAAATCAGGGCAGGGTTTATCTTTGGAAAGGATGTGCCGCAGTAGTGACAAAAAAGGTTTTTATAACCGCTATGGTAGTACTTGTGGTGTTCATGATCATCGCCGTGCCTGCCGTGGCTGAAGTTAACCGCTATCGCTTTTCAAGTATGCATTTCAGGTATATCGGTGATATCTTCCACGAAAGAACTATCGACTTTGAGTTGCACGGCGGGGGGGCCTATTTTTTGATTGAAGGCAAAGGTTCTTCCAGTGGCTCTCAGTTTGTGACGGAAGTGGAATACGGCAACCGCAACCCGAGTGCTGAAGTTTACCGGATAACCGCCCTGAGCCTTCAGGCTTATATGACCGGGACCACTGCCCTTAATGCCCCCGAAGAGGATGAGTTGCTGATTATGTCGGTAATTGAGCTTCCGAAACAAGGGGTTGAAATGTCAACCGGGGTTGAGATGGACCCTGGTGAAACCGGTTTTATCAGCCACGATATTGTTTCTAGTCAGAGCTCTGATGGCAATTACCTACAAATGACTAACCACTTTGGCAACACTGGGGGTACAACTAAGCGAATTCTAGAAATCCCCGGTTTGCTGCGAGATCAAATGCGGGTTGACGGGTATGCCAAAGTTTGGGATACGACTGAGATACGTGACGGCAAACATAAATCTGGTTTCTGGGATATGCTTCCCTAAACCATAGTCAAAATTAACTGCATAGAAGGTTTTCCGGCTTCATATATAAAATCCGGGGAACCTTCTTTTTTGACAGTCAAAATACTGATCGTTATACTATAAAAAGCATGAAAAAAGTAACAAAGGGAGGGGTTGCAGCAGGAATGACTGAGGAAACCCTGCACGAAAAACAGAAGAAATCATTTTTCCGGGCCGAAGTTTTGAGAGGCAATATCTCCGAGTACAGGGAAGCTTTGCTAACTATGCCGACTGGATTTAGCAGGTGGTCGCAGATACAAGAAAACCAAACCAAAATCAAGAACTATTTTAAAGCGAGCGATGCAGACTGGGAAAACTGGCGGTGGCAGATGAAAAACAGGATTACAAACACCGACGTTTTAAAAGAGCTCTTGGCGATTGATGAAACTGATCTTGAAGATGTAATAAAAACAGGCTCAAAATACCGTTGGGCAATATCGCCTTATTACCTGAGCCTCATTGATCCCGCCGTTAAACACGATCCAGTAAAAATGCAGTGTGTACCATCAATCAATGAATACCTGGACCATGATGGCTATGAAGATCCTATGGCCGAAGAGTATACTTCACCGGTTCCGGCTGTTACCCGCCGTTATGCTGACCGCTTAATCGTCAAGGTCACTAACCAGTGCGCCATGTACTGCCGTCACTGCCAGAGGCGCCGTGCTATCGGCGAGCGTGATCTGGCCACACCAAGGGTTGAGTTAGAAGAAGCGCTCGAGTATATCAGTCGCAACCGTGAAGTCAGGGATGTACTTTTAACCGGCGGTGACGGGTTTATGGTCGACAATAAAACTATTGCCTGGTTGCTCGCGGAACTTGAAGCGATACCCCATGTCGAGATCAAACGGTTTGGGACCAGGACTCCGGTTACCATGCCACAGCGCATTGATGACGAATTGTGCCGAATCCTGTCCGAACACTTACCTCTCTATGTAAACACACACTTTAATCATCCGCAGGAGGTAACCCCACGGGCCCGGGAAGCTTGCTTTAAATTAGCCAGAACGGGAGTAAATCTCGGCAACCAGACGGTGCTGTTGAAGGGTGTAAACAACGATCCTTTTGTGATCCGGAAGCTAAACCAGGATTTACTGAAAATAATGGTTAAACCTTACTACATCTTTCATGCTAAAGCAGTCAGAGGAACAGCGCATTTTCGGACCAAAGTCGAGGAAGGGATCGAGATTATGGAAAAGCTGCGTGGCTATACTTCCGGCCTTGCTGTTCCGACATTCGTGGTCAACGCCCCGCTCGGGCGCGGAAAAACACCAATGCTGCCTGAGTATCTAGTCAGCAGCGGTAAGGACTACATCATGATCAGGACCTGGGAAAACAAAATTGTTCGCTATGAAAATTAAGTAAGTAGTTGAACCGCTTTTAGCTTCTTGCATAATCAAAAATAGGATTCCAGTCGACGTACTCTTCCATGACTTCTTGCACAATGACGATCGCTTCTTTGTTTTGCGGGTGAATACTGCGATACACACTCTGTAGATTTTCGATCGTGGAAAATGTGTCTTCGCGAACCAGGATGACCGGCACGCCTTTTTCCTCAGCCTGTGAAAGAACACGCACATCGGGATAAAGGCCACCGGTGAAAATAATGACCGAGGTGCTCGTTTCCAGAGCGGTAAGGGCCATGTCGCTACGGTCGCCACCTGTTATCAGGGCCTTATTCGGCGCCCTTCGCAAATAACCAAGAGCACTCTCGATTGTCATCGTGCCGATTACCACCTCTTCAACGAGACGGTTTAAATTGTCTGGCGCCGCCAGTAGCTCTCCGTGCAAGGCATCGTAAAATTCAGCAACTGTCGGGGAGGATATCTCCAAGCGTCGCGGCATGATCCCAAGCACTGGATATCCCTTTTCTTCAACTGCGTTGCGGTATATGCTGCTGCTTTTGTTCCACTGGGCCTGGTTGACATTGTTAAAGATACAGCCAATAATTTGGATATTTTTGGCTGACCAGAGATCAAGATAAAGCAGATTTTCATCCAGTTGAAAATCGTTATCGGCCATGATCACCGGCAAGACTGCGGCGCCGAGCATGGTGGCTAGTGAAAAATCATCCATACGCTTGTTTGCACCAACAAATGGTTCGATGCTGCCATCGATCAGTACCAGATCGTAACCTTTTTGGCAATTATTGAAGGCTTCGGTTATTCGGTGCCGCAAATCCGGCAGTGCTTTGATAAAACGAGCTGTTAGGTATTGGTCATTAACGGTTATCGGCGAAATTGTATTACAGGATAAAGGCAGCTCGAGTACTTCACGCATTAAGATGACGTCATCGTCATCCTTTTTTAGCGTGCCTTTGCGAAAACCAATTGGTTTGAAATAAGATACCTTCAGGCCTTCTTTTTTCAACTTCAGCCCGACTCCCAGAGCGGTCGCTGTTTTGCCGCCCCCGGCTTTACCGGAAAAATAAATTGCTTTCATTGTAATTCACCTCGCCGTTAATGAGCTTTTTCTTCAATCGTTATTTTAACGTCCAGAGCGGTAACACCTTTTTGGTGGACGCGTAGCGGGTTGATATCCATCTCAGTGATCTGCTTCAGGTCGGTGACCAGGCGGGCTGACCGCAGCATTACATCAACTAAGGCATTTATATCAGCCGGTTTTTTGCCCCGGTACCCTTTTAGCAACGTGTAGGCTTTGGTTTCGGCGATCATCATTTCTACTGCCTGGCGGGTATTGAGCGCTGAAGCCAGCCTGAATGTGACCTCTTCAAGCAGGTTAACATAAATACCACCGAGCCCGAAAACGATCAGCGGTCCAAACTGGATATCCCTCGACATGCCGATGATCACTTCTACTCCGTCATCGACCATGTTTTGAACTTCAACCCCGTAAATCGGGGCATCGGGCACAAAATAACGCACCTTTTCCATGATCCGGTTAAAGGCCCGGCGTACCTCTGCTTCACTGTGGAGGCCGATTTCGACTCCGCCGACATCGGTTTTATGCGCTATTCGCGGTGAAGATACTTTCAAGGCAACGGGAAGTCCCAATCTGGCAGCAATTGTTGCAGCTTCGTCTTCGGTAAGCGCAAGGTGACTGTGACTTGCCGGTATGCCGTATGCCGACATTACCATCGATGCTTCATGACCCAAGAGGACTACCCGACGATCGGCCAGCACCTGGTTAATAACTGTCTTCGCGCCTGCCTGATCAATGTCGGACAAAATTACCGGCACAGGAGCTGCCGGGCTGTATTTATAGCCGGCATATTCGATCATCCCTTTTAAGGCACGGACGGAAGGTTCAGGAAAAGTAAAGGTCGGCACTCCGTTTTTTGTAAGATAATTTTTCCCCGCCTGCAGTGATTTCCCACCCATGTAGACGGCCATAACCGGCTTACCTTTGTGGTAATTGCTAAGTTCAACAATGGTCTTGGCTGTCTCTTCCGGCTCGGTAACCGCAGCCGGGCAAAGCAAGACCAAAGCGCTATCCACATTATCATCCTTAAGGACCGCGTCAAGCGCAAAATGATAGCGATCATTGCGCGCATCTCCAATCAGATCCACCGGATTGTAGATATTGGCAGCAGGGGGCAGATTGGCGCGCAGCAGATCGATGGTCGGCTTAGTAAAGCGGGCCATTTGCAGCCCGTTTTTTTCAACGGCATCAGTGGTTACGATCGCCGGGCCACCGGCGTTGGTCACAATCGCCACCCGGGGTTGCCGGGGCAGCGGTTGCGCTGAGAAGGCGCGAGCCAAATCAAAAAGTTCATTCATGCTGTCTGCTTTTAAAACACCGCTCTGTTTAAAGGCTGCGTCATAGGCTCGGTTACTGCCGGCCAGGGCGCCGGTATGTGAGCTAGCTGCCTGGGCTCCGGCGGTGCTGGTGCCTGATTTTAGAATTACAATCGGCTTGTTGCGGGCGGCAGCTGAACAGACCTCGACAAAGCGATCACCGTTAGTAACATCTTCAATATAGCATAAAATAACGCTGGTGTTGGGATCACCGGCGCAGCTTTCGATAAAATCCACTTCATTCAAATCGGCTTTATTGCCAAGGCTGATAAAACTGGAAAATCCGAGTCCCATTTCAAAGCTCCAGTCCAGGATCGAGACCAGCATGGCGCCGCTTTGCGAAATAAAAGAGATATTGCCCAGGCTTGGAAAACCATTAGCGAAAGAAGCGTTGAGCGGTGAGTGGGTATTCATCAGTCCGACACAGTTTGGCCCGAGCATCCGCATCCCGAACTCTCTGCAAATAGAAAGTAATTCTTGCTCAAGCTTGTTGCCCGCTATTCCTACTTCTTTAAAACCGGCTGTGATGACCACTAAACCCTTAACACCGGCTTCCCCACATTCACGGGCAACCCTATTTACGCCTGCAGCCGGAATTGCAATAACCGCCAGTTCAACCGGTTTTCCGATATCTTTGATAGTGCAGTAGCATGGTTGGCCGTTAATTTCTGGTTCACGGGGGTTTACCGGGTATATTATGCCTTTGTAGCCGCTATTAATAATGTTGTATAGTATGGCATAACCGATTTTCTTCGGTGACTGGGAGGCCCCAATAACAGCTACCTGTTTTGGATTGAATAAAAATTCCAGTCTGTCCATTTGTAGTACCTTTCGGGGTGGAAATCTTTTTACCGTCCTGACAACTTTCATTTTACATGCTTTGCAATATTTAAGCAATGCATGGCAAGAACGTCCTTTACTACTTAGGTGACTTTAAGGGGCTCGCCTTCTTTTGCCGAGGCTAGGCGGATGATGAGTTATTTGAATTAGAGGATTTTCATTAAAACAGGCGAAACTATAGCCATTGTCAGGGTAAGATAAGCAGCGGAAAGGGTGAGATGCATTATGAAATACGACGCATACAGGGTCAAATCTATTGAAAAAGCCATTTATATGCTGAACCTTTTTTCGCCCAAGCAGTCGGAACTCAGTTTAGGTGATCTGAGCAAAGCGTTAAAAGTCCATAAGAGCACCGCCTACCGTATAGCGGTGACTATGGTAGAGGGTGGATTATTGCGCTGGAACCCTCGTAAAGCTACCTACTCCCTCGGGTTGACCATCCTGAATTTAAGCTCCTCCCTGATAAATAGCTTGGAACTGCGTACCCAAGCACGGCCGTACCTGGAAAAGCTAGTCAGTGAGGTGAATGAAACTGTTCACCTGGCTGTGCTGGACCAGGACGAAGTTGTTTATATTGATAAATTGGAATCCAGCCGGGGCATCCGCATTTTTTCCGATATCGGCAAGCGCGGTCCCTGCCATTGTACCGCCCTGGGAAAGGCCCTATTAATTGATCTCCCGCCTGAGCGGGTTCGATTGATACTGGAGAAGAGAGGCATGAAATGTTACACCCAGAGCACCATCACCGGCATTCCCGCTTTTCTGGAGCACCTGAATGAGGTCCGGGAAAAGGGCTACGCACTGGACCTAGGTGAGCACGAGCCGCTAATCTACTGTGTAGCCGTGTCGATCAAAGATTTCACTCAAAAAACCGTCGCTGCATTGAGCATAACCCTCATCGTAAAGCACTATACGGAAAGCGTGCTAAGCCCTATTATCCCGATCATGGTGGAAACAGGCGCGAAAATATCTGCTGAAATGGGCTATCTTTGATACAAAATTTCAGCCGCACACTGCAGAGACTGAGATGGAGCTAGCGCTGCACCCTTCCCGATTCATCGCCGGCGGCAAGGCTTAGGACTTCGCTAACCTTGACCATGTTGAAGTCGCCATGAACAGTGTGCTTGAGGCAGGAGGCGGCTGCGGCAAATTCAACTGTTTCCTGGGCAGAGTGCCCGCTAAGCAGGGCGTAGATCAGACCCGCGGCGAAGGCGTCGCCTCCGCCGACCCGGTCAACAATATGGACCAGATAGCGCCGGGACTTGTAAAATCCCGCGCCGTCGTAAAGAAGAGCAGACCAGCCGTTGTCTGAAGCGGAAATACTCTCGCGCAGGGTGATCGCTACTTGCTTCAGTCCGAACCTCTCGATCAGTTCCCGGGCCACGTCCCGGTAACCTTCCTCATCGATTGCCCCTTTGGTAATGTCCGAATGCCTGGCCTGGATTCCGAAGACCTGCTCCGCGTCTTCTTCGTTGGCCACCACCAGGTCTACATAAGGCATCAGATCGCTCATCACGGCCTGTGCCTTCTCGCGGGTCCATAGTTTTTTACGAAAGTTTAAGTCGCAGCTAACGGTAAGGCCTCCTTCTTTAGCGGCGCGGCAGGCTTTCAGTGTCTCGGCAGCTGCCCGGTCGCCCAGGGCCGGGGTAATTCCGGTAAAGTGGAACCAACTGGCTCCGGCAAAAATCCCGGCCCACTGGAAAACATTTTCTTCGATACCCGCGATGGCCGAGGGGAAGCGATCGTAAATCACCTGTGAGGCGCGTTGGGAGACGCCGGTCTCCAGGAAATAAATGCCCAACCGGGCGCCTTTCACCCTGGCAATGGAATCGGTATGAACACCGAACCTTCTTAAGTGATTAATTGCGGCCTGGCCAATATCGTTATCGGGTACCGCGGTGACAAAGGTTGACTCCAGACCGAAATGGGCCAGGGAGACAGCCACATTGGCTTCACCCCCGCCATAGGTAGCTTCAAAGGACTCAGCCTGGATAAAGCGCTGGTAAGCGGGCGTAGCCAACCTGAGCATGATTTCCCCGAACGTGATAACTTTTTTCATATTCTTCTCCTCCTAGAGACGGGCAGCCTTAACTTTTTCCACAAATTGTCTCGCTTTCTCCTGCACCCGAGCGTAATCCCCTTTTTCAGCTCCTTTGGTCAACTCGCCGCCCACACCCACGGCGATACAACCATTTTTGATCCATTCCTGAACATTCTCCAGGCTCACCCCGCCGGTGGGCAGCAGAACCGCCTGGGGTAACGGCCCCCGTATAGCCTTGACCATATCAGGGCCGAATGCGCTCCCGGGGAACAGCTTGATCACATCGGCGCCCGCCTCCATGGCCTGCACTATCTCGTTGATACTCATACAACCGGGCATGGAGATTTTCTGATAACGGTTGCACAACCGGACAAGTTCAAGGTTTAAAATGGGGCTGACGATATATTCCGCCCCGGCCAGCAGGGCCAGTCGGGCGGTTTCCGGGTCGAGCACCGTGCCCGCCCCAATAAGGATTTCTTCCCCGGGGTAGGCATTTTTAAGATCTTTGATGACATCCAACGCCCCGGGAACGGTGAGCGTGATCTCGATAATATCAACGCCTCCAGCGCGCACCGCCTCGGCAATCTTCCGCGCCTCTTCCGGTGAGCCGGCCCGGACCACGGCTACTACGCCGGTATCAATAATTCTTTGAAGCTGCTTAAGCTTCGGGATCAATCTAATCACTCCTTTACCGTATTCTTAGAGTTACACTGCTACATTAAAAGTCGGCCCTAGCGCCGCTATTGCTGCCGGCTGGCTTTGAATTCCTCCTGAATTCTAGATACAATTTCACGGGAAGCCTGGTAGATGATGCCCGCATCCACGGAATAGGCGATAAACTGAACGCCCATAGCACTCCACAGGGCAACCGCTTCCAGGTTGTCCACAAAAGTGCCCACGGCCAGCCCCGCCAGGTGCGCCTTGCTTACCACTTCCCGCATCTTTTCCCTTACCAGGGGGTGATCTATCTGCCCGGGCAGCCCCAGCGATTGGGAGAGGTCGTACGGTCCGATAAATAGGACATCGATGCCGGGAACACCGATGATCTGATCTAAGTTTTCTAGGCCCTGCTTTCCTTCGATTAGTATAATAATGACGTTGTCACGGTTGGTTCTTTTAAAATAGTCAAATTTATTCTCATGGGAATAGGAGGCCGACCGGACATAACAGCACATGCCACGCTCTCCTTCAGGAGCAAATTTAGCCGCTTTTACCGCGCTGAGCGCATCGGCTCCGCCGGTTACCTGGGGAACCAGAATCCCTTCCGCGCCCACATCCATAACACGGGAAATAAGCGAGGGCTCGTTGCGGCGCACCCGCACCACGGGGCTGATCCCGGCTAACTCCGCAGCCCGTACCAGATTCTCGACGGTTTCTATGCTGTGGGGGCCGTGCTCGGTATCAATAACTACAAAATCAAATCCCGCTTTTCCATAAATCTCCACCAGCCCGGGGTTGGCAAATTTTATGAAAGGGCCTGCCACCATCCGGCCGTTTTGCAAACGTGTTTTCAAGTTATTCATTTATATTCTCCTCCAAACGCAGGTGACATCGTCCAGCTTATTCATGCCGGTTACTACCTCCTCTGGTGTATAGGCCATGGATTAACGGGCGTTTAAAACTTCAATCGGTATATACTGCAACTCCGGGTGTCCGTAGCGGGCGCCGCCAAAGGCTTCCGCTGCCGCGGGATTTTGTAGACCTTTTCGCAAGATTGGGTGGCAGGGCATACCGATTAGGGTGAGCCGCTTGCCTTTTGCCAGATCAACACTCATGATCCCCTCTCCGCTTTCGGGGTCCAACATACAAACCAGGTCGGGGAATACGGCCTTTACTGCGCCGTCGATCCATAAAGCCATGGTTTCATTTTTGATGACCATTTTCGCTTCGCGGCCTGCGTCTTCTGCTTCGCCGGCCAGGGTAACATTAGTGATGTAGAACCCACCAACGTCTTCCCCTTCAAGAGAGCTGACCGTACCAGCGAACAGGGGAAATGCTTTTAAAACAGCGGCGGCGGCGCTCACCGGGCAGGCACCGCTTTCCCGCGCCTTCAAGATCCCTTGGCCGGTGGCCAGGGCCAGGCTGACGGAATTGGGGACAGCGGCTTTTTTGAGCTCCGCTCCGCTCATCGGATAGTGATTGTTGGCGCCCATGCCGCCGCCCCGGGTAATCATCCACCGCCCGATCTGGTCGGCAAAAACAGAACTGCACTGTTCGACCACCACGATGGCGTTGCCGGTTGCATCTACCAGGGGCATGGGGGTTAAGGAAACTCCGTGGCCCAGGAAGCTGGTCATCTGGGTTTCCGGCGCCGAGCGGCCCAGGGCGTCACCGTCTACGGTGACCAGCCCCAGGCGGGCGGCGGCAGCCATAATGATTGGCGTGTTCAGCCCTCCAACTTCAAAGGGGATCAGAAAATCAATTTTTTTTCCAAGGAAAGATTCCATCACCCGGCACGCTTCCATCAATTCAAAGCGGTTTTCCCATTTTTCCAGAAGTCCATCAATGCTCATTTCCTCCAACGTTTTTACCGAGCCCATCATCCCGCCGCAAACGATGAGGGCATCGTCGGGAAGATCGGCAGGGTCAACTATTTTGATCTCCCTGCCCGCGGCCATCTCTTTTTCTAAAATGGCTTTACCCCAGCTGGGACTTCCGCCACCGCCTGTTCCCAAAACTGCCAGGCCCTCCAGTAGCGGGGCCACGTCTTCTTTTTGCAAAATATAGGTGGACATGATAAATTCACTCCTTGTCGGGTTATCTACAGCAACCTTTGGCCCCGCATTTATTCATGCTGAAATGATCCTAGTCGACGCAACCCTTCCCGGATTGAGTCCCGGTCGGAAGCCAGGGAAATCCTGATATACCGGCTACCAGAGGGCCCGAAGGTAGTGCCGGGGGCTACGGCCACTTTTTCCCTGGACAGTAATGCCCTGGCATAAGTAGCCGAGTCCTTGCTGTTCACATCGATCCACACGTAGAAAGCGCCGCGGGGAACCTGGTAACGGATACCCAGTCCGTCAAGCACTTCCCGGGCAGCCGCCAAGTTACCGGCGTAGGTACCGCGCATCTCTTCGATACAATCCTGGGAAGCAAGCAGGGCCGCTTCAGCCGCTTTCTGGGAAACGCTGGATGCACAGGAAACATACGCTTCCTGCAGTTTGGTGAGCTGGTCGGCCACGGGCTCCGAAGCCACAGCATAGCCCACCCGCCAGCCGGTCATGGCATAAGACTTGGAGAAGCTGAACACACCGATTACCCGTCCGTCGGTATCATAGCTAAGGGCACTGGCATGGCGGCCTTCGTAGATAATCTTATCGTAAACCTCATCAGAAATTATATAGATGTCACGGCGTTTGGCCAGGGTGACCAAGTCGCGGACCAATTCCGACGGCAGCACCACACCCAAAGGGTTCGAGGGAGAGTTCAGGATAAGAACCTTGGTTTTTGCGCTAATCGCCTGATCAAGATCATTTAAGTCGGGCAGAAATCCGTTAGTGCGCGAAAGGGGGTAGCGCTTAGGTAGCGCTCCGGCGCAATAGATGATGGATTCGTAATTGGGCCAACCGGGATCCGGGATCAACACCTCGTCTCCGCGATCAACCAAGGCGCGCACCGCTATCGCCACGGCACCCACGCCGCCTACCGTAACAACGATATTTTCCGACGTTACAGAGACGCCATAGTCTTCTTCAACACGCCCGGCGATGATGCGGCGTAAGGAAAGCAGGCCTTTGTTGGGGGTATAACGGGTAAAGCCGGCCCTGGCCGCCTCCAGTGCCGCTGAAACTATGTGAGGGGGCGTATCAAACTTAGGCTCACCTACTTCTAGGTGAATAACGTCTTCCATGGTTCCCGCCATATCCATTATTTCCCGTATGCCGGATCTTTTTAGGTCTACGACCATTTTTGACAAAGCAGGCATTTATTATGTCCTCCCGATTTTGCAGATTAATTGCCGGCAGTCCCTCGTTGGAAAACCGCTTCAGGCTGTTGACACCAATAAAATATTTGTGTCTGAATGGCTATAATGCCTGTTCAGCCGCCGGCAAGAGCCCGGATCACGGCTACCACACTCCCGTCTTGTAGGACGATCCGGGATTGGGCAGGCTCTCTTATAGCCTGGCCGTTGACCGCTACCAGATTTGCCGTGTGAAGCACTTCATCACCATGTTGCGCCACTAACGTTTGCATAAATTCCTGTAATGTAGTACCGTCGGAAAGGGAGTACTGGCTGCATGCAACCCGGTTCATTCCGCCGATTCCACCGATCCGCAACGTCACATTAATCATAAAGGCTCCGCTCCAATAAATCTTTTTACCGCTTAATCGCCCAGGCAGCCCGCATCCGCCAATTCGTCCGCCACATCATTCATACCCAGGCGGGCCAGGGATTCTCTTGTGGGGCGGGCACTCTCCACATTCCAGCCGTGTAGTTCATAATAGCGATCCAGCATCCCATCCAACTCTTCCATGGTGTTGATCGCCTTTTCTCCCGGCCGGTCTGGGGTCTCTTCGTTCATCAGACGCCAGGGAAGCAGGTCTTCTTTTCTAGTTGCCCCCAGCCGCACGTTAAAACAACGCTCCAGCGTAACAACACGCTTGCCGGCTTCCATCAGTTCAGCTTCAGTCAGATCGAAACCGGTAAAGGCAGAAAACAGTGCGGCCATAGCCTGCGGAGTAATCCCGTAGAGAGCGGTGCTGGAAAAAGCACAAAATCCCAAACAGTCGGTGGCAGCATAACAATCCTCGTGCCAGCGGACAATTTCTGCTCTCTTCTCCGTCAGATAAGGCGAGGCGTACTTTTCGTCCCCGGTAATCTGTTTGATTAAATCCCGCGATTCAGGGCTTAGCCCGAATTCAGCAAAAGTTTCTGTATGTAGGTGATCGGCTCCCCTGGGGTTTACCGCAAAGGCGAGGGCATATGATTTGGCGGAGCGGGTATCCACGCGGGATTGCTCCAACCCTTTGGCTTCTACCGCCCACTTCCAGGAATCAGCGCCAACATGCTGCGCCGCTTTTTTTACGCCATCAGCTAATACGGCACCGAACCCCTCCCGCAAAGCAATTTTTTTGATCATCTTATTAACGGCCGCCGCGTCGCCCCACTGAAGTGGCTCTCCGTCCAAATCTTCGGGCCCGAGAGCGCCCTTTTCAGCGCATTCCATGGCCCATTGAATAACCGCCCCGGTAGAAATAGTATCCAGACCGTAAATGTTGCAGAGCTCATTTGCTTTCATCACTGCTTCGGTTTTAAGAATGCCGCAACCGGTACCGAAAGCACCCATGGTCTCCAGCTCCGGACCTCCGGAGTAAGTGCCGGCATATTCGCCCTGTTCCACGGTGGCGTAACGGTGGCAGCCGATGATACAACTGAAACAGGCCACCCGCCGCTTTAAAAAACCCTCTTCAGCCAGGCATTGCCCGGTCAGCGAATAAACATCGTCCAGGCGGCTGCGCTGAAAATTATAAGCGGCAAAGACTCCCATCTCATTTACCCAGTTTAAACTTCCGGCGGTACCATAGAGGTACATCCCCTCGATGCCCGATTCGGCCAGAAGTTTCTCACGGGACTCCAGCACCAGCTGGTGGAAGCGATCGGGCTTGGCCGGCACTATCGCCCCGCTGCCGCGCACAGCCACTGCTTTCAAGTTTTTAGAACCCATCACCGCGCCGGCGCCGCAGCGCCCGGCGGCGTTGTAAACGGAGAACATAACCGCCGCGAAATTAACCAAGTTCTCCCCGGCCTGGCCGATGGCGCAGATCTGGATATCTTGGTCTTCCAACTGATGCTTTATCGCGCCATCGGCAGCACGCACGTCAAGCCCCCAGAGGGCAGTCGCGTCGCGGAACTCGACCCGGTCATCGTCAATCCACAGGAACACGGGTTTTTCGGAGCGGCCGTGCACTACCAGGTGTCCGTATCCGGCATATTTTAGCTCGCCGCCCCAGTAGCCGCCGGCATTTGTTTTCATATAGAGACCGGTAGCCGGGCTGAGGCAGGTCACCGTGGTTCGCCCCGAGCTTGGCGCAGCGGTGCCGCTGAGCAAACCGGCAGCAAAGATCAGCAAATTTTCAGGCCCCAGGGGGTCAACACCCGGTCTGACATGATTCCACAAAATGCGGGCACTGATGCCGCGTCCGCCGAGATAGTGGAGCAGCTCTTCCTTCCTGACCGGCTCTCTCCACCAGGTCTGCTTCGTTAAGTCCACATGCAGAATATCCTTTATATGTTGATACATCGCGCTCGCCTCCGCCTAACGTTGATTATTCCAGGTTCCACGCTTCCACCCGCGCCCGACGCTTGCTTTTGACGCCCAGGTGCGAGGGCTCAAATTTCAGGGCTTTGTAGGAGCAGTGCCTGACGCAGGCCGGATCTCCCCCGCACAGGTCGCAGCGCAGGGCCACACGCTTCCCGGGATGCATCTCCACCGCACCTAAGGGGCAGGCGTTGACACACTCCTTACAGCCAAGGCAAAGCTCTTCTTTAACCAGGGCTGCACCAGTATCAGGGTTGTGGGTCATGGCCCCCACGGGACAAACTTCCTCACAGACTGGGCGATCGCAGTATGCGCAGGTAACCGGCACGCTTAAACCCCGATCTTCGAAATGGACCACTTTAATCCGGGACAGGCGCGGTGAATAGCCTTTTTCGTAAACAAAGGAGCAAATCAATTCACACTGTTTACACCCGCTACAACGGTCAGGGACTGCAACGACAGCCTTTGCGTCCATCTAAAAATGCCTCCTTACCGTAAAAATTTATTCGTCAAGATCTTGTACGGCACACCGGCGAATTTCCGCCTGCAGGGCACCTGCTTCTTCCACGCGGCCGACCAGTTGGGCTCCGACCAGGCTGTTCTCCCGATAAATCAGCTTCCGGTAGACTAGCCCGTCCCGGCAGATTTCCATATCCCAGTTCCCACAGGAGCTTACCGGGTGAATACCGATGGAAATAAAGGGAAGCCCGAAGACCTCCAATGCGTTTCGGAAAAGGGAGCCGCCGTACGGTGCCTCGCACCCGGCCATGTTCAAGCCGGCCAGGCGGCCTTGCCGCACAGCATGGGGCCAGATCGCCGCCGTACAATATTGGCGCCGGGTAATCTCAAAAGTCTCGGCCACATCGCCGGCGGCATAAATATCTTCAAATACCGAACGCATAAACTTGTCTACCCGGATCCCGCCGCCCCGAGTTTGCAGAACCTGCAAGGGCTCTGTATTTGGGCGAACTCCCTTGCAGAAGACGGCCAGGCTGCACGCAAGCTCCGTGCCGTCGTTTAACATCAGTGTCGCCGCCCCGTCAGAGTCCGGCTCCAGGCCGGATACATCCACGCCGGTCAAAATGTTGATCCCGCACGCTTCCATTCGCTTCCGCACCATACCGGCGGCCTCTTCGTCGGCCACCTGAGAGAGAAGGTGGGGCGAGCTGACAAGCATATGGACGGAAACGCCCGCCTCACGCAGGGCGCAGGCCAGTTTTACCCCTACCGGCCCGCCGCCGATCACCGCTACCGCCGCCCCCGGTACGGCGTGCCGCATGATTTTCTCACAGTCTTCCAAAGAGCGCAGCCCGGCCACGCAGGGATCGCTGGGGGTCAGGCCTTCAGGGAATATCGGAGAACTCCCCGTGGATAATAACAGGGCGCGATAGGAAAGACGCTCCCCGTTATCCAGCATCACCCGTTTTTCGCCGGGATCAATGTGAACTGCTCGAACGCCCTGCAGCAAGGTTATCCCCGCCTGCTGCGAAAAATCGGGCACCACCAGATCAAGGTCTCGGCGTTGTACCTTTCCAGCGATGAAGTGGGTCAGCAAAACGCGGCTATAGGGCAGGTGCCGCTCCGCTGATATAACCGTTATGGAAGCCCTTGGTTCGTATTCTGTCAAAGCCCGCACAGCGGAGAGCCCAGCCGTGCTGTAGCCGATAATCAAATATTTGCTCATCAGCGTGCCCTTCCGGTCAAAAGAAGTCTGCCCCGGCGGCGGCTAGCGGCAGCAGCCCTGCTGTCAGCGGCAGTTTGCAGCGCTCCCGTGGGGCAATGCTTCGCGCAAAGCGGTCCATTTATATCGCGGCAGCCATCGCATTTGGCAGCAAGGCCTTCCTGCAAACATAGGGCGCCAAAGGGGCAATCCATGACGCAGCTGTAACAGCCGATACACTTATCAGCGCAAACCTGCACTGTTCCACTACCCGCATCACAATAGATGGCGCCCGCCACACAGGCGTCGGCGCAAACCGGCGTTTCGCAATGACGGCAGATCTCGATCCGCTTTGAGTCGCCGGATTGCCGGATCCAGAGCAGCGGCGCCGCGAAAACGGGTAACCGCCCTCCGCTTGAGAAGGCGTGGCCCACCTGGCAGGCCACCGCACAACGACCGCACCCGTCACATTTTACCGGGTCTACCTTCAAGGTCAACATTTAATTTCTTCCTCCGGGGAATATACTTTGCCACGGGAAAGAAGGCAGCTTACGCTGGACAGATCCGGTCCAGCAGCGGTTTATAGACCGGATCAGGAGCTAGCATTTCCCGGCGCGCGCGGATTCCTTCTTGTAGCAGGAAACAGGTTTCCACGGCCCGCCTGCCCACATCCCGCGCTGATTTTACGGCAATTATCGCGTCGAACTGCTGATTTTCATACTGGTTCTGCAGCGCACTCCGGTCAATCTCGTTGGAAGTCCATCCGCCGCAGCCGATATAAGAGTGCCACATATCCCCGGTCACTGGGACGCACTGCATGATTAACGCATGATTGATCAGGTCGGTCAAGGTGTGCTCCTGCCCGGAAGAGATATGAATACCCTGAGCAATAGAGCCGATTACTTTCATTAATTTCGGCAAGCTCTCCTCGCCCGGCGGAAACAGGTGTTTGTAGCGCCCGAACAAGCTGTTGCCTAACCGGTCGATGAAACATTTAACCTGTCCCGGCATCGACATATGATAAACGGGAACCGAGTAGATCACCACGTCGGCTTCAAGCCAAAGTTCGCGCAACCCGGCAAAATCGTCTTTCACACTGCACTCTCCGCCGTGCTTTTCGCAATAGCCGCAGGCTATACAGGGACCCATGGCTTTCCGGTGAAAAGAATATTCCCGGCACTCGATCCCTTCCGGTTGGACGCTTTGGGCCGCCTCCATGGCATGGCGTAGCAAATACTCGCTGTTACCCTTGCGCGGGCTGCCCGAGATTCCCAGCACCTTTAGCTTACGCATCTTCTATCACCTCATCAGTCCAATTGATTATTCCGCCCGTGCCCGGCCATCAGTAGACCTAGTTGATCCAGATTTACCCGGTCCACAGGGAGATCGCTTACAATTTTACCGCTGAACATTACCAAGATGCGGTGGGAAAGCTCGAGTATTTCGTCCAAATCGCTTGAGATCAGGAGAATCCCGATGCCTCTTTGAGCACACTCGAGCAGTTTTTTGCGCACGTATTCCGTAGCGCCGAAGTCAAGGCCCCTCGTCGGTTGGCAGGCAATAATGATCCTGGGCTCGCGGAGCAGGGCTCGTGCCATAACAATTTTTTGTTGGTTCCCTCCGGAAAGATTTCCTACTGGAACACGACAACCGGGAGTCTTAATGCTATAGGCTGAAATCGCTTCTTCGGCGCAATCGGTTATGACCTGCGACCGGAGCACCCCGTAACGGGAATAGGGCTTTTCGCTAATAGTATTCAGAACGATGTTTTCGGCAATATCCATATCAAGAACCACACCACGGTGATGCCTGTCTTCCGGGATAAAAACCAAGCCCGCCTTGCGGCGCTGGAGTACGGTGTGCCTGGTGCTGTTTATCCCTTCAATCTCCACGGCGCCTTGTTGAACCCTACGCAGCCCAACCAAGGCGTCGGAAAGCTCCACCTGGCCGTTTCCGGCTACCCCAGCCACACCCACGATCTCTCCGGCCCTGACATGAAAGGAAAGATCGTCTAAAACCCTTATGCCCTGTTCATTATTTAATGAAAGGTTGCGAACCTTTAAAACTACGGCGGCGCTATCGGGCAGCGGGGCAACCTTTAACCTGGCGATCCAGTCTCGCTCGATCATCATCCTGGCAATAATTTGTGGGTTCGCCTGCTCCCGCTCAATAGTACCGATCAGCTTTCCGCCGCGCAAAACAGTAATCCGGTCGCTGATCTGCATTGTCTCATCAAGTTTATGCGTTACCAAGACCACGGAATGGCCCCTCTTTTTCAATATAAGCAAAAACCTAAACAGGGCTTCTGTTTGTTGTGGCGTGAGCACACTGGTGGGCTCATCCAAAATCAAGACTTTTGCCCCCTGGTAAAGGGCTTTAACGATCTCCACCTGCTGCCGTTCACCCATGGAGAGATCTTCCACCCTTGATTGCAGATCTATCTGAAAATGATATTCCCGGCAAATTTCCGAAACTCTTTTTGCATGCGACTTCCAGGACGGCGAGATTTCTCGCCATTTCAACAGCGGCATAACAATATTTTCCAAGACCGTGTGATTCGAAATTAGAGCAAAATGCTGATGGATCATGCCGATACCGGCCCGGATCGCTTCCCGGGGTGACCAGGAATGAGGAATCTCTCGTCCACCAAGGCGAATCACCCCTTCATCAGCAGCGTAGATACCGTATAAGATGTTCATCAAGGTGGTCTTACCAGCACCGTTCTCGCCAACCAGCGCCCTCACTTCACCAGCCTGCAGACTAAAAGCGATGTCATCTAAGGCCCGGACGTCGCCGAAACTTTTTGATATACCGGTCATTTCTACGGCACAAGATGACGCAGCGGCGTCTTTACTTAAACCGGTCTGGGAAATAATATCGTGCATAGTCAACCTTCCTCACAGTCTTCATGCCGCAATTTTCTATGATAGGGGCTACTGAACCGGTGACTATCCGGTTCGCAGCCCCTGTCATGTCACAAATTACAGGCGCCTAAATCACCTGTTTATTCTAACTCGTGCATTACACGCGGTATTTGGATTTCTCCTCTTTGAATCTTAGCTATAGTTTCCTTGATTTGGGCTTCGGCATCCGGCAGTTTGCCCCGGAAATCGGCCAAGGTAAAATTAACGGCTGTCAGCTGGTTGATCCCTTTGGTCAAGGTACCGGCGTTAAATGCTTCCGCCAGTTCGCGATACATAGGCGGAGTATCTACCAAGACACTGGTCAAAATCGCGCCAGGAGCATCATCATACCAATCGGCAGCGTAGCCGATAACCAAGGCATTACCGGCCTCGGCTCCATCCAATACGCCTTTGGTCCCCGGTCCGGTAACTGCAAAAATAACATCGGCGCCTCGCTCAATCTGCAGGCGGGTAACTTCACTGTGTTTGGGCACATCCACCCAGTCGCCTACCCAGTCTACCAGAACTTCGCTGTCGGGGTTTATCGCCTTAGCTCCTTCAATAATCCCGCTGTACATTAATTTTAAAGCTGGTATGGGCATGCCTCCGATAGCGCCGATTGTCCCAGTCTCGCTAGCCATGGCTGCCAGAGCTCCAACCATGGTGCCATAGACGTACATATCAGGCACCCAAGCGGCGACATTATCCGACTCGGGAAGCGTTTCAGTAACACTCATCAGCAAAAACCAGGTATCAGGATATTGTGGGGCTACCTCTTTCCAAGCATCCACATGGGCGCTGCTGGTAAATATAACTATGTCGAACCCTCTCTCGGCAAACTCTGCCGCTGTTTCAGCCAATTTGGGAAATTCCACCGCTTCTGCAATAGACAATTCCCAACCAAATTCAGTCTCGAGGGTTTTAAGCCCGGCATACTGGGCCCGATCCCAACCGCCCCCACGAGCCGGGTCGGGAATGGAGTAGATAGCACCCACCCGCACCGGATCCGGCTCAACCGGATCCGGCTCAGCAACGGCATCATCTGCCGGAGCAGGGCAACCGAGAACCATGACAGTAAACAAGCCGAGAACTAATAGCAAAGCAATGAAACTGAAATGTCTCTTCCGCATTTTCTGATCCTCCTCTTAAAGTTTGCGTAATCCTAGCCGGAACAAAACACCGCTATCTTCTATATGCAGCCCGGCATCACCTCCTGACATATGGTCGCCCAACGTCCGCCGGAGCCCGACCTTTACCCGCTACCGCCACTACCAGCAGTGTGAGGAGATAAGGGATCATCAGAAAATAGTGCGGGTTTAGCCCCTCACCGGCGGCCTGAGCACGAAAAGCAAGCGCCTCTCCGGCGCCAAATAGGATGCAGGCTGCTGTTGCCAAGAGAGGGTTCCACCGGCCACAGTAGGCAGCAGCCAGTGCAATAAAGCCCCGTCCGAGAGTAATATTGTCTGTAAAACTGCGCACCCAACCGATAGTGAGGGCCGCGCCCCCCAGCGCCGAAAGAGCGGCAGCAGCAGTCAGTATCAGCATACGGGTTATAACGACATTAATCCCCGCGGCATGAGCTGCGTGAGCATCTTCACCCATTGACCTGATTTTCAAACCTGGCCCAGTACGAAACATGAACCACCACATAAATACGGTCAACACCAAAGCTAGCACCATAAACGGAGAGAGGCCGAAAACTGAGCCGGGCATGACCGGAATTAATGCCTGAACGGCCGCGTTTTTCTCAGCTGCAAGCCTGAAAATAAAGCTGGTTACTCCGAGGCTGAATATATTGAATACAATTCCGGTGACCACCTGATCGGAAGGCAGATAAACTGTGATCAGAGCCAGGAGAAGACCAAGTATTAGCCCCACCAGCAAACTGAACAAAATTCCAACATATGCGTCTCCCCAGAAAACGACCCCCAATAACCCTGCCAGCGCGCCGGCTAGCATAACCCCTTCCACACCGATATGTATAACGCCGGCCCTTTCAGCCAGCACAACACTCAGCGCACAGAATATCAGCGGAGTCGCTGCTCTCAGCGTTGCCAATAAAAAGGGGGCCAGCCATCCTTCAGACATCTACTTCACTTCCCTTAGCATAATTTCCGACTGATTCCAGCTTAATAAAGCCTTTTCTCATCTTTCAATCTTATTCGGTTTCGAAGAGCGCCAGGCATTTAGCGAAACAAAAACAAGCACAGGTAGCCCTTGGAACACAAAAATCAACGCAGCCGGCACTCCGGTCATAAATTGCATATAACGGGCTCCCGTTTCCAGTATGGCGAACATAAAAGCAATCGGTATGATGGCCAAGGAATTTTTACCGGCCAGAAATGCAATGGGTATGCCGGTAAAGCCCCAGCCTTTTGACCATCCTTCCGCAACCCGGTAGACCACGCCCAAGGCTTGGATGCCGCCAGCCAGGCCAGCGCAGGCAGCCCCTCCCAGAACCGCCAGGGCAATCATCTTCTTTACCGCGATGCCTGAGGCCTCGGCCACGGAAGGTTTGCTGCCGACAGCTTTTAACCGAACACCGAAAGTGGTGCGGCTAGTCAGCCAGTACGTCCCGGCCACCAATAGTAAAGCAATAAAGATGCCGATATGCACTGTAACGCCCAGGGTAAACTCGGGCAACCGATACTGCTCAGGTGCGGGAAGGGTAGTACCGAAGAAAGCCGAGGCATCTTTCATCGCCCCCGTTATTAAAGCATTCACTAATTGGATGCAAGCGAAATTCATCATGATCGTGGTGGTGACCTCACTGGCGCCGCGTTTTATCTTCAATAGCAGGGGAACAACCACGGCTAACAGCCCCGCCATCATAGCCGCCAGCACGGCCAAAGTAACAACCATAAGCGGCGGACCGCTTACGTTCAGAACAACAACCATGGCTGAAATAGCGCCCACCTGCAACTGTCCCTGCCCGCCGATGTTGAAAAACCCGGCCCGGTAAGGCAGGTATACCGCCAGACTGGCCAGAGCAAGGGGGATAGTCTCTTTTACTGTTGAGGCCATCGCGAACCTGCCTTTTAGCGCACCCTCAAATAGCGCTCCCAGAAGAGTCCCGGGAGAAACCCCGAAAATCACGGCCATGACGGCAACTACCAGAAAAGATAGCAAAAGAGAGAGCACTGGTACCGCCACCGGTAAGTCCCAAAAGCGCTTTCCATAACTGTTCAGCATCATCGCTGTTCCCGATTTCGCCTGCAACTTTACTCCTCCCAGCCCGCCGGATTATAAACCGGTCCGAACATTTACTACCGAACTAAAAAGCCTACCTCCCGTTGCATTAACAACAGCGCAACCTTCTATTTCTCTACGGCTTCGGGGGAGAGTATAGTCAATGCACTCTGTCCGAAAAATACAGGCGGGACAAGCCTCGCCTCTACCCGAAGATTCCCCTTTCCCCCTAGGAGAGGGTTAGAGTAAGGCGCTGTATTTATTCCTCGGATTGAGTCCATAGTTTATGAACAAATAGATATCTAATAGTAGTGCAAGCGCCTATCTCCAAAACCACACACCAGCGATTCTGTTAAGTCGCGTATCGTGAAACATTGATTCTACCATGTCATCCAACTGGTCCCCTTCTGTCTAGATCTGCTCAAATCCTGCATCAGTCATCTTGCATTGCGCAAAATACGTTTCGCATTACAATACAAAAGCAAACTTGTCGGTTTAAGGGGCGCCACCTACGATTACTTTCACCTTATCCCGCAGGTTGTTTTCCTCTAATGCCTGAATAACTTCTTTATAGCCTTAGCCTGGTAGGTGTCGTGTTTCAATTCCAAGGGCAACCTATTTGCGCATTATGTAACGCTGTGGCATTATTCGATACACTGCGGAAGGTTATCATGCTACCCTCTAGTTGACCCCGTTTTCATACACCCCATATTGGAGTGCCGCCCGGTAAAGCGCATCAATGTTTTGCGGCCTCACGCCAGGTTGGATATTGTGGGAAGCGCAGATCACATAGCCTCCTCCGGGACTTAAGTCCCGAATCCGACGCTTTACCTCCAGGGCTACAGCTTTAGATGACCCTCTGTCCAACACTGTCTGGGTATCTACCGCCCCCCAGAATGTAATATCTTTTCCAAATTCCGCTTTCAGAGCAGCGGTATCCATGTTGGCAGCCGCAGGTTGAATGGGATTTAGGATATCGACGCCTATTTCAATCAAATCGGGGATCAGCGGCTTTACGGCGCCGCAGCTATGCAAAAAGAGGGCGGCCCCCGTCTTCCTTTTGATGGCGGCGTTAAGCTCTTTTTGAAAAGGTTTGATCAACTCCCGATACATGGAAGGAGAAAGGAGCAGACTTTGTTGTGTGCCCAGGTCGTCGGTGGTCATAACCACATCCACGTATTCGCCTACCGCATCCAGATAGATGTCAAACAGACCGATGAGCAGTTCTGTTACCTTTTCCAACAGGTTTAAGGCGAATTTCCTGTTCATGATCAAATCTTCCAAGAAGGCCTGATAGCCTCGCAATAACAGGCATGTTTCAAATACACCGTTTAGCGGGGCATCGGCCACCAGCGCGTAAGGGGTCTTTTTACAGAGTAAGCGTGCCTTTTCCCGCAGCCCTTCCGTGCGACTTTTATCTCTCACATCCGGCCAGGGATACGCCTGTACCGATGAAACGGAAAGAGCACCGCTAAAGGGATGGGCAACCGGATCCCAGTAGTAGCTGGAAGGGGGCTTTCTCCAGCGGACACCCCACTCATCATAATATGAGTTGTCGTTTAATATATCCCGTGTATAGCCTGCGGGGGGTTTGATACGCATATAGCGGGTATCCACAGAAAGTTTTTGTAGTAACTCTTCATTGGGCTCGGCGTGGTCCCGGACAAAGCAAATGATCTCTTTATCTTCCAAGCCGTAAAAGCTCAGCAGCTCTTTATAAGGAAGGTATTCTATGCCAGTGGCGCCCCCGCCAAGGTCCAGAGGTACCCGGTCGGGCTCGATGCGCCTCACCGCTTTTCGCAGTCTCTCTCTCGATGTCACCTTGATCTGCACTCCTTTGAGCGAATATAAGGTAAAGGCCGAGATCGGACCCTCCAGTTACATTGCCGCCCTTGCGTCTGCCTCCACGGCGGCATACGCCGACAGGCGACCGGTAATTCCGACGCCAACACATTATTTGTTTCGAATGGTGCAAAAAATGAGTTATAAAAACTTGATTCGCAATTTTTGCCCGAGCGTAACCGCCAGCAGCACAGCAACAATTACAACTGAGCCTTTAGTAATAAACTGAAAATAGTACGGCACGTTGAGCATGGTCAGCCCATTATTGAGCATACTGATGATCAGCGCCCCAATAAAGGTTCCGCTTGGTGTCGGCTCCCCTTCGCCAAACATAGTTGTACTTAAGAAAACCACGGCAATGACGTCCAGCAGGAACTCTTCACCGGCCAGGGGCTGAGCTGACCCTAACCGGGAGGTGAGAATAATGGAGGCCAGTGCAACGCTAAGCCCCGAGATCACAAAGGTAGCCAGCCTGTATTTCTTGATATTGATCCCCGCATACAGAGAGGCTACTGGGTTTCCGCCAATGGCGTAGACGCGCCTGCCAAAGGAAGTCCTATACAAAACAAACACTGTTAGTATGAAAATGAAAAACATGATAATCACCGGAAAAGGGAAAGGGCCGACAAAACCTCTCCCAATAAAGGCAAATACCGGGGAGATGTCGGAAGGGTAGGATACCGGGTTGCCTCTTGTCATCAGCATTTTGACGCCATAGATGATTGAGCCGACGGCGAAGGTGGCGATAAAGTCTGGCAGCCCGATGTAAGCCACCAGCATGCCGTTAATTAAGCCAACCAGCAGACCGCAGAGCAGGGCCGCCGACAAAGCTAGCAGCAGGCTGCCGGTCCCTAGCAGAGTAAGAGCAAAAACCATTGCAATAAGACCACAGGCGGAGCCGATAGACATATCAAAGCCCCCTGCACCCATAACAAAGTTAAAACCCAGGGCGATAATGGTCAGCATGCTCATCTGCCTCAGCAGCATCAAAATATTGCTGGCCGTAAGAAACCTCTCAATGATGAGAGAAAAAACAATAAACAAGATAAGGGCCCCAATGACCGTGCCATACTTTCTGATAAATTCCCTCAGGTCATTTCTATTATTAAACAACGCTATTTTCATGAAACCTTAACCCCTCCTAGCATGGCAGACATAATCTTTTCTTGCGCCCCCGGTTCAGAAGGGCAAATTTCAGTTACAATCCTGCCTTCGTGTACGACCAGAATGCGGTTGCACACACTGAGCAGTTCGGGCAAATAGGATGATAAAACAATCGCAGAATTTCCCTTTTTAGCCAAGTCATCCAGCAGATGATATATATCTTCTTTTGTTTTTACATCGATGCCTTTGGTCGGCTCGTCAAATATTCCAATTTTAAAATCACCATCCAGCCATCTTGCCAAAATTACCTTTTGTTGGTTTCCCCCGCTTAGGAATTTGATCAGCTGGGTAGGACCCGTTGTCTTAATTGAAAGCGATTTGATATATTTTTCGGTTGATTTCTTCTCCTCAACAGAGTCTATTATAAAGCCCCACCGGCACCATTTTTTCAGGTAAGTCAAGGTAATATTCTTCATGACACTATAATTCAAGATGAGCCCTTGGGCCTGCCTTTCCTCGGGGACAAAGGCCAGCCCACTGGTCACGGCCCGTTCAGGAGAAGGCTGGTAATCTTGGTTGTGAATTCTGATACGGCCCGAGTCAAGACGATCAATGCCTACCAACGCCCTGGCGATTTCGGATTTTCCGGCGCCGACTACGCCGGCGATGCCAAGGATTTCTCCCTGATACAGCTTAAAACTTATGTCCTTTAGCCTGTGCGTATTTAAGTTCTCCACTTCCAGGCAAACTTCATCGATGCGGTGGCTGCACACTTTCTTATAATCGTAATATGTTTTGTCCCCCAACATCATGGAGATTATTTTGGCAGGCGACGCATCTTCTTCGTTGATGGTATCAATTTTAGCGCCATCCCGGAAAACGGTAATCCGGTCTGATATACCTGTTACTTCCTCCAGGTTATGGGAAATAAAGATAATGCCGATGCCTTTCTTTTTCAAATTTTTAATAACCTCTAGCAAGCGAACCCGTTCACTTTCACCCAGGGAGGTGGTAGGTTCGTCAAAAATAATTACTTTGGGCTTCTGTACAAGTACTTTGCAAATTTCTACGACCCTTTCCATGGAAGCGTTTAACAGGTGAGCCTTCTTGTTTACATCCAACTCTACGCCCAGTTCACCCAGTACTCTGGCTGCTTCTGCGCGCATAGTTTTATTGTCCACTGTGGGCAAACCCAATACAGTACGCTTTCGGTCGGAACCGAGAAAAATATTTTCGTAAACGGTAAAAAAGGGCACAAGATTAATCTCCTGGTGAACCGTGCGAATACCCGTATCTTCGCTGTCCTTGACGCTGTGAAAAACAACAGGCTTTGCGTCAAATTTAATCATACCTTCGTCGGGCGAGTGTACGCCGGAAAGAATTTTGATGAAGGTTGACTTACCCGCTCCGTTTTCACCGACCAGGGAATGAATCTCACTTGTCCTCAGGTCAAAATCAATTTTTCTTAAAACCCATACATCATTAAATTCTTTACCCAGACCTTCTGCTTCTAAAATATTCCTGTTTATACCTATAAATTCAGGCATTGTCTCTCTCCCATTACGTTTTAAAGTCAGAAAGGAAGGGAGAGTACCGGCCGGCACTTTCCCTTCCCTGACCATGAAGGCTGTTTATTGAGCCGGTATATTGTCCTTTGTCACCTTAAAACCAGGAACCAAAATCCTGTTGTTGGGAATGGTATTCCCTCTCAGCAGTTCAAAAACATTGTCCACCACAATTCTGGCGATGGTATCGGGATCCTGGGCCATGGTGGCCTTAAAGGGGCTGCCTGGAATCAGCATTTCTTCATACGCTTCCGGATCGCCGTCAATACCGACAACAACGATATGGTCCTGCAAACCAAATTCTCTGATAGCGGCTGCGGCGGCAACCCCTACGCCGTCAAAAGTAGCAAAAACAGCGGCAATATCGCCCGGGTTGGGGTTCGCCTGCAGAATGGCTTCCATCTTGGCTTTTCCATCGGGGAAGAAATCGGGCCAGGCATAAGTAAACCCGGCAACAATTTTAATGTCTGGGTACCCCGCAATTACTTCGTGCATTCCCGCCCGGCGTTCGCGAATCATCTGTCCGCCTTCGTGATAAATCTCAACGATATTTCCCTTGCCGCCGATCAGTCTAACCATTTCCTCAGCTGAAGCTTTCCCCAAAAGTACGTTGTCGGAACTAGCCCGGACATCCACAAAATCAGCGTCGCCGGCATCCACGGAGCCGATGATGATCCCTTTGTTCTTGGCTTCAATTAACGCCGGAGCAACCAGGTTTAAATCACCTTCCTGAAGAATAATGGCATCAACGCCTTGCTGGATCATGGTTTCAATGGCAGCCAACCGGCTGGCTTCGTCGGCAGTAACTGTTGAAATGACCACGCCGCCGTGCTTTTCAATCTGCTCGATCATGGCGTCACGGCCTATCCGGGCAAAAAAGTTAGCCTGGCCGTAGTTATTGATTCCAATGGTAAACACATCTTCTTCTACTACTTCCTCTTCTTGCGCGGCAGGCGCGCAGCCAACGACCAACAAACCGAACAACAACAGCACTGACATTAATACAAGAATGCCTTTTTTCATTACGTTTTGTCTCCTTCCAGATTGTTGAATCCCTTCTTAACGGTTACCATGTATTTGATTCAATTATACTTTCCGGCACCACCTCCCCGTCTACCTGCTTATCGGCGCCTACCTGACCCAAGGTCACATCTACTCTTCATTAAATGCAGAAGTATATGGAACCTCGATTGTATAAGAACTAGAGGACTTCAAGAAAATATGGACCTGTGATTTGTCCAGGTTATAGTTAAATAAATGTAAAGCGGGTTGAAATTTCTCCGTATTGATACTGAGGCTGGGCCCATAAGCGTCAACGTCATAGTGAGCGCACAGCACATCGGCAATCAGTAGAGTATGATCACCGGTGTTAATGGAACTGATCACTTTGCATTCCAAGTGCGCTTTGCATTCATCTATACCCGGCGGTTCTACCTTAATAGACGGCAGAGGCGTAAACCCTGAGCGCACAAACTTGTTTTCCCCTTCAAGGGTTAAAAAGGAGCTCTCTACAAGCTTTTCGGCCAACTCCAACCCGGGCATATTAATAACAAACTCACCGGTACGCTCAATATTTTCAAGACTGTGCTGTTTTTTGGGGTGGTTAAGAAGCGCCAACGCGACCCGCGGAGGTTTGTGCGACACTGGGTTAATCCAGCTAAACGGGGCTACATGGTTCGACCCGTCACCATTTTTTGTGGTGCACAATATCGCCCGCCCCGGTTGAAGCAAAAAAACGCTGCTTTCTAATTCTGATTCAGGTACACCCGTTTTCACATTTGTAACCTCCAATTATTGAAACACTAAAATCTCTAATCAAGAGCAAAGTTTCACGACGACTCAAACCCAGCCGATTTAGCAAGTTCCGGCTTTGTCTAATTATTTTCTGCCTCTTTTTTCACTGTTACAGGAGGTAGACTGACCAGGTAGCCGGCAGCTACGATTGCTATTTTTATATTTTTTATATTTGCGCCAAGAACACATAAGCCACCGCGCCCACAGCGACAACCAGCTTAAATGCATTATCCGGAGTGGTATTACACAAAAGAAGGAACTGTTCCTTTTTCATAACAGTTCGCTTCCCGGATGCAGCCGGCAGAAAACAGCAACTGAATTTTAAGGCTATATTTCTCGAGGCAGAAATGTAAATCCTGCACCCAGCATTTTGCATTACGCAAAATACGTTTCGCATTACAATACACACTGTTAAAATTCCCCTCCATATTCCAGTAAAGCATCATAAAGGGCTACTATGTTTTCCGGAGGGGTATCAGGTTGAATATTATGGGACGGGGCGGCAATCCACCCTCCGGCTGAACCAAAGATCTTTACCATCTCCCGAACCTTATCGGCAATATCCTTCGGCGTCCCGAAAGGCAGCAACCGCTGGATGTCGATTCCTCCGTGAAATGAAATCATCTCCCCAAACTGTTCTTTGAGGTGTGCCGGCTCCATGTTTTTGGCCAGGGGATTCATTGGGTTTTGCACATCCAGGCCAACCTCCGCCCGATGAGATATGGCCGAAACAATCGAACCGCAGGAATGCATCATCACCCTGGCATGGGGGGCCCTGCGTTTAATCCGCCCGATCAGGCTTGATTCATACGGTTTGATGTGCCGGGCATAATCTTCTTCAGACATAAAGGGGCCCTGCATAGTTCCGAAGTCAGAAAAGATGGTGAAAATATCGATCAGGTCGCCTGCTGCCGTCAACACTTTTTCCAGAATCGGGTCTGTAACGCGGATATGCTTGTTTAAGAAGGCATGATGCAGATCGGGGCGTTTTTTGATATTATACAGAAACCGCTCCATACCAAACAGCGAAATCATGATGTCTATCGTATAGCCGATTCCACCGGTTGCCAGCTCGAGGGCGATGGCGTAATCGGTTTCTTCCCTCAGCTTCAACACCCTTTCCCGAAAACCGGCCTGATCATAGACAGGGTCCTCCGGGTCTGGATAAAGAGGATAATTCTCAACTTCCTCGATCGTAGTAAAATTGCGCATCGGGTGCCGGTCGGGAGTGCCGTAAAAGCCAACCGGCTTCATGCGAACGCCAAAGACGCCAACTACCGCACCGCCCTGGGGATCAAAATACAGCGGGCTCCCATTTGGATAGACATAACGGATATCGACACCGAAGCGCTGTAGGATACGCTCGTCGATGTTGTCTACTTCGTACATAAACGGCCCGCTGATCGGCTCTTCGTAGTCTTTGATTCCCAGGTAGTCGCACAACCTCTTGTAAGGGCGGAGTTCCTGAAAAGGGGAATCTACGATGCTGCAGCAAGCGCCGCCGAAATCGATGGGCACCCGGTCGATACCTTTTCTATCGATGGCAGCAATCACCCTGTCTCTCGGTTTCATAAGTTTCTCCTCCATCAAACAAATTTATTTAGCAGCAACAAAGGCATTGGCAAAGAGCACAGCATCCCGGGCCGAGGCCCCATACGCATCGGCGCCGATTACCGCTGCATACTCGTCGTTTAAGGGGGCGCCACCAACGATTATTTTCACCTTATCCCGCAGGTTATTTTCCTCTAAGGCCTGGATAACTTCTTTCATATAACTCATGGTGGTAGTTAGAAGCGCCGACATGGCCAGGATATCCGCACCTTCTTCCCGGACGGCCCGGATAAAGCTCTCCTTGGACGTGTTCACCCCCAGGTTGACCACTTTAAAGCCTGAGCCTTCCAGGGTTAAAGCGACCAGGTTGAGGCCGATATCATGAACATCGCCATAAACGGTGCCAGCAACCACCGTGCCCAAGGTAAGATTTTCTTTGGCAAAGTGAGGCTTCAATTTTTCCAAAACAATCTGAGCCACTTCCCCGCTGATCACCAGGTCGGGCAAAAAATATTCCCCTTCATCGAGCTTTTGCCCCACAAGATCGAGGCCTATCACCAGCCCTTCGTGGACGATCTGCTGGACTGAATAGTTTTCATCGAGCAATGCATTCACCATCTTATCAGCTTTCTCCACCTTGCCCTGCTCGACGATAGCGACAAACTGTTTCATTAAATCATTCATGAAAACTCCTCCTCTGTGTTGTCCCCGTTTTTAATGAACCTACAGGTAGCCCATCTCGGCGGATATATTTGCTCCGGCTTCCAGCATAACCGGTATGTAACCCTTCAGCGAGTCGTTACAGCTATGTTTGATAATCATGGTCATGCTGAGGGCGGCGATGGTCATCCGGGTAAAGTCCTTGATCGGTACGGCAATACAGGAGATCAATGGCTCATGTTCTTCCAGGTCCAGAGCGTAGCCCTTTTCCCGCACCTCTTTTAAATGGTCAAGGAGGGCCGGGATGCTGGTAATGGTGGCGGGAGTATAGCACTTCAGGTTTGTATTGCTTAAGGCCAAGCGGATCTTTTCGGGGGGAAGGTCAGCCAGGAGCACTTTTCCCAGGGCCGTGCAGTGACCGGGAGCCCTTTTGCCGATAGCAGAAAAAATACGAATGCTGCGGCCGGCTTCCAATTTGTCAAGATAGACCGCCTCGCCCTGATCCAATATCGCCAGGTGGACTGTTTCATTGATCTCGCAGACTAGCTTCTTCAGGTAGGGCCGGGCTAGTGTGCGCAGCTCCAGGCTGCTCATCAAAGAATCGCTCAGGTTAAGAATTTTTAAACCGAGGGAGTAACTTCCCTTCCGGGGGTTCCAGCGTAAAAGCCCCCCTTCCACCAGCGTCACGGCGATGCGGTAAGCGGTACTTTTGTGAACTTTCAGCTCCTTGCTGAGCTCACCTAAGCTGATTTCCGGTGCTTTGGCAGAAAATAAGTTTAACATCTGAATTGCCTTCTTAATAGAGTTAACCCGGTAGGTGTCGTATTTCAATTCCAAGGGCAACCCCTTTATGTGGAGATAAAAAGCGATGATCAGGCTGTGGCTGGGGAAAAACATCCTGCCCGCCAAAAGCCGATATGCTTAATCCTTTTTTTCTCAAAACTGCACAATCTTCAGCTTCCGTAGCATAGTCCCACATCCTCGTACCACCCAAAGCAGGGCCTAACGTGGTATCGTGAATGGCAATAACGGCTTTCAGATTGACCCCGGGATCGTTAGCATATACTACCTCTGCTCATACGCTTCATTTTCAAAACAACTGAAAACACCCATGCTGCTGTGCGATCGTCAAGAAAAAAGTGATCCACCTGCTGGGAAAATTAGTAGAACAGCATTATGTGAAACAATTTATTACAATATAAGTCAACTTCGATACAGGCAAGATAGTTCCTGCCGACCCTATATCTCACCAAGCAATCTTTATTTCACATTGTGAAACACAAAAAACGCAACCGTCGCTGCGCTCTTCGTTACTGAAAATAATTATTCTCTTAGGACGAGAGTTGCTCTGATAATTCTGTATCTCTGTTCGGGTAACAGTCGTTTTTGGCCTGCCATCACCGCTGCATCACAATTTTTACTGACAGCGGCTACAATAATAAAGGAGGTCAACTTTTGGTTCCAATTCGAATCAGCGGAATACCGGCGAGGCATTTTATTGAATAAGCAGCATCTAAGACCCCGCCTGTCAGATACTAAATGTCTAAGTACTGAACCAAACGGGCATTATCCTCGATGAACTTGCGACGCGGCTCCACCTTATCGCCCATTAGAACACCAAATATATGATCAGCTTGAATTGCATCCACCAACTCAACGCGCTTAATGGTCCTCGTTTCCGGGTTCATTGTCGTTTCCCACAACTGTTCGGGATTCATCTCTCCCAGGCCCTTGTATCGCTGGACCTGCACTCCGCCGTCACGGGTCCACTCATTGAGCAGTTTGTCCAGCTCTTCCTCCCGGAAAAGATATGTCTCCTTCTTGCCCTTTTTCACTTTATAAAGTGGCGGCTGAGCGATATAAACAAAGCCACTGTCGATCAATTGATGCATAAAGCGGTAAAAGAAAGTCAGCAGCAAGACCCTGATATGCGAACCATCGACATCAGCATCGGTCATGATCACTATTTTTTGATAGCGTGTTTTACTGATTTCAAATTCACTTTCTATTCCGGCACCCAAGGCGGTAATCAGAGTCCGGATCTCCTCGTTGGCCAAAATTTTATCTAGCCTGGCTTTTTCAACATTGATAATTTTTCCACGCAACGGTAATATGGCCTGGAAGCGACGATCCCGTCCCTGCTTGGCCGAACCGCCTGCTGAATCACCTTCAACCAAAAAGAGCTCGCTTTCCGCCGGATCTTTAGAAGTGCAGTCCGCTAGTTTGCCTGGCAGGCTGGATACTTCGAGAGCGTTTTTACGCCTGGTCAGTTCACGAGCCTTGCGTGCCGCCTCCCTGGCTCTTGATGCCCGGATGGACTTTTCAATGATTCTTCTGGCGATTGCCGGGTTTTGTTCAAGAAAAGCTTCAATACCCTCATATGCTATGCTATCGACAACGCTGCGAATCTCACTGTTGCCAAGCTTGGTTTTTGTCTGCCCCTCAAACTGTGCATCCATCAACTTCACACTTAATACCGCTGTAAGACCTTCCCGGATATCCTCACCAGAGAGATTGCTTTCACTGTCCTTCAGAATACCCAACTTACGGGCGAAATCATTGATCAGGCGAGTCAGCGATACCTTGAGCCCGTACTCATGGGTGCCCCCTTCATGGGTATGAATGTTGTTGGCGTATGAGTAGATCACTTCGTTGTAACCATTATGGTATTGCATAGCCAGCTCTATCGCAAACCCGTTTGCCTCTTTATTAATATAGATCGGCTTTTTGGGAACTGTTTCCTTGCCCTGGTTCAAATAAGCCACATACTCCATAATGCCACCGTCGTACTTAAACTTCTCTACCCTGTTGCCGCGCATATCTTTAAAAATGATTTTTGTTCCCTTGTTTAAGAAGGCCAACTCACGCAGGCGCTGAATGATCACTTCGTTTTCAAAGTCGATCTTTTCAAAAATTTGCTTGTCGGGTAAAAAGGTTATTTTTGTCCCCGTTTTACCGACACTACCATGCTCCTTAATCGGTGACGCTTTTTTCCCCCTGGCATAACGCTGGCTGTAAATCTTGCCATCTCGATACACTTCAACCTCAAGCCACTCCGAAAGTGCATTAACTACCGAAACACCAACGCCATGTAATCCACCAGCCACTTTATAGCTGTCACTTCCGAATTTACCGCCGGCATGCAGGGTGGTTAATACAACTTCGACTGCCGGTTTTTTCTCCTGGGGATGATTTTCAACCGGAATACCCCGACCGTCATCGACTACTGTCACACTACCATCAGCGTTTATTGTTACCTTAATCTGCTTGCAATAGCCGGCCAGAACTTCATCAATACTGTTATCTACAACCTCGAAGACAAGGTGGTGTAACCCGCGGCTTGATGTGGAGCCGATGTACATACTGGGTCTTCGCCTGACAGCCTCAAGGCCTTCCAACACCTGAATATGTTCAGCTTTGTAGTCATTAATTTTTCCTTTTTCCACTGACATAATTCCCCTCCAACACCTGTTTATTACCACCATTATTATACAATATGAATATGGTCGTCCAGTGATTCGCCAACGGCGCGTTAATTTTTGGTACTGCGACCAACCAGTGTTGACGAAGAAGTAGGGGCAGAAAAAATATCCCGATTTGTAACTATTATTGACTGGCTGCGCACCCTTTTGGTTGTTGGCTGATTAGCATTTTGGTATATACTCATTAGATTCTGTTCGCTCGGCCCGATGCCAAAAAGGTTATATTTCAAGATTCCGATCAATTCCCGGAGGAAGACTATCCGCCCTTTGCCTGTATGAAGATACATCAATTACCTCCTGTATTAGAAGTCTGATAAAGCTATATTAACAGATAGGCTTAATTAATAGTGATGGTCTTTCATTCTTCTTTTTTAAGATGATGCCCTGTCGAATCAATCGAAAAAAAAATATCTTTCACAACAGGGGCTCCGGCTTCCCGATTTAACTTAACTATCAGCTGGCCTTTAAGCAGCGACAGGTGATACGCCCATACCGAATCTTTGACCAGAACCTTTAATCTTCCTTTATTGATCGACTCTGCTCTTGTTACATTACAGAGAGGAGAGCCGACTGCTTCCGGCCATTTTTCAACTACGAGATATTGTAGATAACCTTGCCAGAGATTGTGTTTTTTTAGCATTTGTTCAACAACTGTCCCCATCTTTTTCATCTCTGACCACCCCCCGTTGAACATTGAAGACTTTATAATTTCTTGCCATCTCCATTAAAAAAGGATCCAAAGCTATAGAAGATGTGAGAAAACACTGACTGTCAATACCGGATAGAAACTCAATAATCCTTTCTTTACGCTTGTTGTCGAATTCAGAAAAGACATCATCAAGCAGAAGAATAGGCCATTTTCCGTTCTTTTTATAAAGCATTTTGGCTTCCGCAATTTTTAGGGCCAGAGCAGCTGTTCTTTTCTGCCCTTGCGAGGAGAATTTGCGAGAATCTTTTTCATCAATAATGATGCTTAGATCATCCAGGTGCGGCCCTACCATAGTCACCTGTCTCCTGATTTCTACTTCTCTTTTTTTTAGCAGCAATTCGCGGAAAAGCAACTGAAGATCAGCATTATCTTCTTCGCTATCAACAGAGCCAATATACTCAAGGGATAGTTCTTCCTGCTGTCCAGTCATCCGGGAAAAGAATGGGGTCGCTTCTTTGGCCAGCAGGCGGATCATTTCTTTTCTTAACCTGATTACTGTACAACCATGATCAATTAAAGAATCGTCCCATGGTTCAAGAAGCTTCTCAAGATCACGCCTGTTCTTCTTCTCTTTTAGCAATTTGTTACGCTGCAACAAAACCCTGTGATAGGATCTTAATTCCTGAAAATAGTATTGGTTTAACCGCGAAACATGCAAGTTTATAAAACGTCGGCGTGTAGCGGGTCCTTCCCTGATGATCAAAAGGTCATCGGGGCTGAAAACCACAACCGGGAACAGACAAAGGTGATCAAAGCGTTTTTTGCGATCATTGTCGATGATCACTTTTAGTTGATTTTCATTGTAGCTTATTTGTAGAAGATGCTTATCTTCATCCTTAGAAAATAATCCTTTAATAAAAAAGAAACGCCCGGGAAAACCCGCCAGTTCATGGTCGTTACTAGTCCTGAATGAGCGCGTTACCGAAAGATAATAGACAGCCTCAATCAGGTTTGTTTTTCCAAAACCATTTTCGCCGGAAATGATATTAACCCGTGGATGAAAATAAACCTGCTGCTGCAAGTAATTACGAAAATTCTTTAAAAACAGGCTTTCCAAGTAAAACAGAGATTTTTGCTCCAGTTCTGTTAAATAACCTTTTTTATCGGTAAAATCAGGTAGAGATAATCCTGCCTGCCGGGTATCCGAAAGATCAGCGGGCCCCCATCGCCATGAAAATCTATACTGACCTCCTCTTCATCTACCTGCTTTATCAAATCCAGCACATAGCGCGAATTCACATAAAGTTCCTGAATTTTTCCCTCCCTTTCCACTGTTAATACTTCCTCCATCCTGCCTTCCTGGCCACCTGCTTTAATTTGTAAATCATTTTCTCTGACCGCAAAGTGAACGGCCTGATTTTTACCATCAGCCAATAAATTTGCCCTTGCTACCATTTCCTCCAGCATTTTTTTTTCGACAGTAATTCTGGTTTTGTATTCCTTTGGAATAACACTGCTAACATCCGGATACTTTTCTTCAATGAGCCTGGTGGCAAAAAAAACGTCTCCAAATTGAAAAGATAAAACATTGTTGTTTATCTTAAGTTTAACCGGAAGATTACTTTCATTTGTCAGGCGCAAAAATTCTTTCATAGTTCGGGCCGGTACCAACAATCTGAATGATTTTCCCTGCCAGTGATCGCTAAAAGCTTTTTTCACAGCAAGTCGGTAAGTATCGGAAGCGGTAAAAGTAAGTGTGCCGCCATCAAGCGAAATCAACATCCCGTTAAACGCCGGGCGAGTTTCTTCGGTTGATGCTGCAAATACCACCATGCGCAGCATTTTTTTAAAAAGACCTTGTTCAATTACAATTTCTTCACCCGAAGTATTTTCCTGACCCAAAAATATTGGAAAATCTTCCGTATCAGAACCAAAGATGTGAAACTGGGCCTGGCCTCCGGAGATCTCAATTCTTTTGTTGTCCCAGTTAATCTTAATTTTTACTTCATCTGTCGGAAAATGCCGAATAATATCTACTATTTTGGGCGGTAACAAAACTTTTCCATCTTCCTCACCACAGTAATTCATTTTCCTTTTAATATACATTTCGAGATTGGTAGCGGCTACGACTAGTAAACCTGGCTTAACATCTAAATAGATATTGTTAATAACCTGCATTGCCGACCGCGTAGGAAGTATTTTTTCTACACTTTCGAGACAATTCTTAAATTCCATTGAATTAATTACCAATTGCATCACGAAACCTCCTGCATCTTAGAAAGGTTT
>DBBD01000013.1:4691-6393 GCA_002292015.1 Firmicutes bacterium UBA993 | reverse complement strand
ACCTGTGAGGTACAAAAAGACTAAAAAGCTGATCAGTAACTCGGCACCAAGAAAAGCCAGGTGCGTGTGACGACCGGCAGCCGCTTCAAAAGCGGGCATGCTTTCAGAAACCATCGTCCATTGGTGCCCGTAGAGATCTATGGTTTGGGTGCCCGAAAAAAGCGGGCGACGCCCATTATCTATTACAGGAGTAGCGTGGCTGCTGTAGAGTAAGGTTTCCGCTGAAATCTCGGTACCGTCGTACAGTTCAAAACCAATCTCCTTAACCGGGCCGCTAAAGATGCCCGCCATCAAGTCTTCGATGCAGAAAAAACAGATAATATAACCACTAATCGCTGCCTGGCGCTCTTCAGGGGTATTAAGCCAGGCGCCCTTTTCAAAAACGGGGATGATCATGGAGAAGCCCGCGCCGGAATCCGGTCCTGTTTCGACAATGCTGGTCATTTTACCGGAAATCGTAACAGCGCCGGTATCCCGGGCTTTCTCCATGGCGGCGCGGCGCAGCGGATCAGCATACAGATCAAAACCTAACCCGGCACGGTGGTTTTCGTTAAGAGGGGCCACAAAAATAACAGGGGCATATACCTCACGCTCGCCTTCAGGCCAAACAGTATATTCTAAAAAATCTTCAGCCCTTATGGTTTCAAGGTGTTGTTTCAGCTCTGAAGACCGGATAACCGGAGCAAAGACAACGTCGCTGACACCCGGGTACCCTGTGAAAACTTGCTGATATTCGAAATAGGTCGGCCACTCTTTCCGGCTCACCTCAGCCGATGCGGCGAAAACTCCGGCAGCGCCCTTAAGAACCACTTCGCAGTCGTGAACTTGCTCAATTATTTTTGCGACGGTGTTGTCGACATATTCGTCAAAGCGCTGCTCGTCGCGAGCCTTAATGGCACTCCTGAAGTTCTGCCAGGCCAGAACTGATAAAAAGACCAGGATTGCCAGCACCAGGTAGGGTAATTTATTGTTAAAGCGGTTGTGACGTGATCGTTTATCAGTTGTCGCGCTTCTTCTCATCGCACAGCAGGAACCTTTCAAACCGGTAACAGACGGCAGATTTTAACAGGCAAAAAACTAAGACCTTAGCGAAAAACTATTTTATTCCGGCGAGCAACAATCCATCCAAGGAAGAATAGGATAGCTGCCGCAGCCAGCCAGGAAAAGACGGTCAAGATAACCGGGCCTGAAGCATGCCTGACACCGATGCCGATCAGGGCCCAGACAAACACTGCAGCAAAAATGTAGTCCTGCCGCAGATAAAAAACCGCCAGCGCCACCAGGCCGGCGATGATAATCATCAGCATGGTAAAAACAACTCCGCCATAGCCGGTGCCAAGCCAGTTAATACTATAAAGCAAAACGTTAAAATTAACAAGCGCAGCCGCAGTAATCCAGCCGAGATAGAGGCTAAAAGTATATTTAACGATTACACGGTCATAGATGGTTTTCTCAGCCGTAACCGCGCCGATTCTTAAATAGATAACAACCAGGGTGGCCAGCAGCAGCAGCATAATGATCATTGACCAGGCAATGTTTTGGTAGTGCCAGGCAAAAAGCCAGAGAATATTGAAAAGCGAGCTTACGGCAAAGAGAATGCCCACTGCTTCTGCCAGGGGATGCTCGCGAAAAGCAGGGATAGCCTGGTACACAATAAAAACAAGCAAAAAAAAGTAAATTAACCCCCAGATGGAGAACACGT
>DBBD01000013.1:0-4381 GCA_002292015.1 Firmicutes bacterium UBA993 | reverse complement strand
CCATAAATTAACCCCCAGATAGAGAACACGTAAGGAGCCGGGGTCATTAAAACCGGGTAAAGCTCGGAAAGATCGCTCTGAGTCAGACCGTTAAAGGGAATGGTATTTGATAAAAAGTTAAATAACAAAACCAAAACGTAAGCACCGATATTAATATACGCTCTAATGTCACTGCGAATCACTATAATCACTCTCCTTCAGACAGCTTATAGTATATTATCATATCTCAACCAGGGAAGAGGGAAATCTCATCGTGGCAAAATAGTCATCCATAGTTTCCGCCCGGCGGATTAATTGAACTGTGCCATCCTCGCGCAAGAGCAGCTCGGCCGAACGCAGCTTGGCGTTATAATTAAACCCCATTGCATAACCGTGAGCCCCCGTATCGTGGAGCACAACCAGGTCTCCCGGTTCGATTACCGGCAGCCGGCGGTCAACAGCAAATTTATCGTTGTTTTCACAAAGCGAGCCGGTCACATCATAAAGCTGATCAGCGGGCCGGTCGTCCTTGCCGGGCACGCTAATATGGTGGTAGGCTCCGTAAATCCCCGGGCGCATCAGGTCGGCCATGCAGGAGTCGAGCCCGACATAGGTTTTATACTTTTTAGCCACGTGGCGCACCCGACTGACCAGGTAACCATACGGGCCGGTCACCAGGCGGCCGCATTCGAACACAATGCGCACCGGGTGAAGCCCGGCGGGGACGATTAGCTGATCGTAGAGCTCTTTAATCCCGGTCGAGATCAGCTCAAGGTCAACCGCTTTATCTTCCGGCCGGTAGGGTATGCCAACTCCACCGCCCATGTTGACCAGCTCAATTTTAACCCCACTTTCTTCTTTTATTTTAACGGCCAGTTCAAACAGCATTCTCGCCGTTTCGATAAAGTAGCTGTTTTTGAGCTCGTTTGAGGCAACCATGGTATGCAATCCAAAGCGTTTAACCCCTTTTTCTTTCATTCCCCGGTAAGCACCGACTATCTGGTCCCTGGTCACGCCGTACTTGGCCTCGTGGGGCAAGCCGATGAAAACATTACCGGTACGGGCATCTCCGGGATTGTAGCGGAAAGAGATCAGCTCCGGAATACCAACGCTTTTTTCAAGAAGCCCGACATGGCCGATATCATCTAAATTGATCACCGCCCCGAGCCGGGCTGCTGCGACAAACTCTTCCGCCGGGGTGTCGTTGGAGGTAAGAACAATATCTTCACCGCTAAAACCTACTTTTTCTGACAGGAACAGCTCCGGCAAAGAGCTGCAGTCAACACCCATATTTTCTTCCAGTAGGATGGATAGAATGGTCGGATTGGGGCAGGCTTTTACGGCGTAGTGGTTTTTGAAGCCCTCTGCCCAGGCGAACGCTTTATAGAATCGGCGGGCATTTTCACGGATCGCTTTTTCGTCATAGAGGTGAAAGGGAGTTGGATATTTTTCAGAAATTTTCTCCAGCTCTGACCGGGATAGGGGGATTCTTTTTTCGATCATTGGCGTCGCCTCCGGTATATAATTACCCCCCTCACCCCGGCCCTTCCTCTCCGGGTGGGAGGGTGTTAAGAGTTATTTTCGCTCAGCAGGGAGACAGGGTACTGAAGAACAACTTAGCGTAAGTTGGCAGTGATCTGCCCCACAGCCTCCACGATAGCAGCCCGGCGCCCAAAGGCGCTAAGACGAAAATAACCTTCACCGGCCGGGCCGAAGCCGGAGCCCGGCGTGCCTACTACCTGCGTTTCATTGAGCAATTTATCGAAGAACTCCCAGGAAGAAAGGCTCTTCGGGGTTTTCAGCCAAAGAAAAGGCGCATTGACGCCGCCGTAAATGGTCAAACCGATTTTCTGCAGACCTTCCCGGATCAGGCGCGCGTTTTCCATGTAGTAGTCGATCACCGCCCTGCACTGCTGTTGTCCCTCAGGCGACAGTGCAGCCAGTCCGCCCCGTTGGGCAATATTGGAGGCGCCGTTGAAAAATGTTGTCTGGCGGCGCAGCCAATACCGGTTTACTTCACCCGGCTCGCTATCCTCAACCACCAGGGCCTTTGGTACAACAGCCCAGCCCAGCCGCACCCCGGTGAAACCCGCCGATTTTGAAAAACTGTTGATTTCGATGGCGCACTCAAAAGCCCCCTCTACTTCATAGATCGAACGGGGCAGCGCGGGATCGGTAATAAATTCAGCATAAGCGGCATCGAAAATGATTACCGCCCGGTTCTTAAGGGCATAGTCAACAAACTTTTGCAGTTCCTTATGGCCGGCTACGGCGCCGGTCGGGTTGTTGGGGCTGCAGAGATAAACCAGGTCTGCTTTTTCCGCCGGCGGTTCGGGGATAAAACCATTCTTCTCACGACACTTCATATAGATAAAACCGGCATAAGAGCCACTCGCGTTGTTGTAAGTGCCCGAGCGACCGGCAATAACATTTGAATCAACATAAACCGGGTAAGCAGGATCCTGGAAGGCAACCAGGTTATCAGTTCCAAAGATCGACTGGATATTGCCGGAATCGGGCTTGGCACCGTCACTGATAAATATTTCATCCGGATTGAGGCTTACACCCCTTTGCCGGTAAAGAAGAGCCAGCGCTTCCCGCAAATCTGGTTCACCCTGTTCGTCACCGTAACCGCTGTAGGTGTCCGGGGAAGCGAGCAGATCAACACCAGCCCTTAACCCGGCGATTACCGAGGGGGGCAGCGGTTCAGTCGTATTGCCAATCCCCAGGCGGTAAATCCGGACTTGCGGGTTTTTCTTTTGAAAAGCCGCAACTCTGCGGTTGATTTCCGGAAAGAGATAACCGGCACCTAACTTGCGATAATTAGAGTTTAATTTTGCCATATTGACCTAAATGCTCCTTAAATATTTACTTTGCGGGCAGTGGCTTCCTGAAGATCAAGGCCCTCCATCGCCTGGCGGATTACTGCATAGTGCTCATCCAGAGAGAGCGAACACAGCGGCAGGCGAAACTCTTCCTTGCACCACTTCTTCATCGCCATTGCAGTTTTAATCGGTATTGGGTTGGTTTCAATAAAGCAGGCTTTGAAGAACGGCATCAGCTGCGCTTCAATCTCCCTCGCCCTGGTCAGGTCGCCGGCGAGCGCGCTGTGGACCATCTCCTTCATCTGGCGCGGGATCAGGTTTGCTGCCACTGAAACTACACCGTTACCCCCCGCTTCGATTAAATCAACCGTCATATTATCATCGCCACATAGGACTACGAATTGATCCCGGCGCAGTCCGATCAGGTTCTTCATCTGCTCCAGGCTGCCGGAAGCTTCTTTTACTCCGACGATATTATGATTCTCGGTCATCAGGCGCAAAAGAGTTTCATTTTCTAAATTTACCCCGGTCCGCCCCTGAATATTATAGGCGATACAGGGGATTGATACTGATTCTGCAACCGCCTTGAAGTGCAGGTAAAGACCTTTCTGGGTCGGTTTGACATAGTAGGGATTAACCAGCAATACGGCATCTACCCCGGCCTGCTCGGCATGCTGTGACAGCTGAATAGCCTCGCTGGTGGCGTTGCTGCCCGTTCCGGCTATAACCGGCACCCGCCCGGCAGCATATTCGACAGTAAGGGCGATCACCCGATCATGCTCATCATGCGTAAGGGTTGAGCTTTCACCCGTTGTGCCGCAGGGTACCAACCCATCGATACCGGATTCAATCTGATACTCGACCAGCCGTTTAAAAGCTCCGATATCTACGGCACCGGTCGAGGTAAAGGGAGTAATCAGCGCTGTATGCACTCCCCTGAAAATCTCATTAATGGTTCTCATCCTGTTTTCCTCCAATCACCGCTTGCATCAGATCGTCAATATTGTACAGGCCTTTTTTATTAATAATCCACTCAGCCGCTAATAGCGCCCCCTCAGCAAAACCGGACCGGTTGCGGGCCGAATGCGTAATGGAAATCGTATCAATCGCGCTGTCAAAAACCACCTGGTGAAGACCCGGCACCGCCCCGACACGTGCCGATGATAGATGCAGATCGTCTTCACCAAGCGGCTGCACCGGATTGCCGGTAACAATCCTGCTTTTACGGCTCAGCGAATCCAGTAAAATCGCCCCGATCATCTCGGCTGTTCCGGAGGGACTGTCTTTCTTCTGATTGTGGTGCACTTCGCTGACCATCACGTCATACTGTTCAAAACGTTCCATTAGGCCGCCGGCCGCCCTGATCAGCTGGAAATAGATGTTTACCCCTAAAGAAAAGTTGCCGGACCAGATCAGGCCGATCCCGGCCTTTTTAACAATGGTGGCTACCTCGCTCAGGCGGCCATACCAACCGGTCGTACCGATTACCGCCGGCAACTGCAGTTGACCGTATAACTCTACATTCTCAACCAGTGTTTCCGGATGGGTGAAATCTATTATAACATCAAGCGGCAATC
>DBBD01000045.1:6103-24146 GCA_002292015.1 Firmicutes bacterium UBA993 | reverse complement strand
GAGTGTCTGTACAGTATTTTTAAGGAGGTGAGGAACCGGAGAAAACAAGACAGGCATCAAGTAACAAGCAAGGCAAGTTTTTTTAGCACCGAAGTATTGATGTGCTTCGAATTACTAAGGGGGTTCATAAAGTGAAAAGTAAATTGCTTGTACTTTTACTGATTGGCATCGCGGCTTTAGCTTTTGTAACTGGTTGTCCTCCTGCCGCTGAAGAGGATGCTGCCGACGTTACAACCCATACAATCGTAGCTATTCTTCCGTTAACTGGTGCTCTCGGCACCTTCGGTGAGAACAGCGCAGAAGTTGCCAGGCTGGCAGCCGATGATGTGAATGCATGGTTGGAAGCTGAAGGCAAAGACTGGCGCTTGCGCTTGGAAGTCGACGATACGGCCACTGAAGGTCCTGTCGGGTTAGCCAAGATGCAGAGCTGGTTTGGGGAAGGTGTTCGGTTCTTTGCCGGCCCTATGGCCAGCGGTGTTGCCCAAGAGTGCCTTGCTTTTGCTAACGCCAACCAGATCCTTTTTATCTCTCCTTCATCAACTTCACCGGCGTTAGCGATTGCTGATGACTTTCTTTTGCGCTTTACCACCACTGACGAAGTGCAGGGTCCGGCTATTGCTGCTGTGGCCCAAGCTGCAGGCGTCGAACACGTGATTTTCAGTTGGCGCGGTGATACCTGGGGCGATGGTTTGCAGGGCGCCGCTGAAGCATCAATGCTGGAGCTCGGGATCGAAATAAATCCCAACAGGCTTCGTTTTGATCCGCTGCAGGAAGCTTTCACTTCTGAAGCAGCCCTACTTGATGGCTATGTCTCTGAAGCTGTGGCAGCGGGAGTGCCTCTTGAAAAGATCGGCGTTAGTTTAATCGCGTTTGAAGAGGTTGTACCGTTCATGATTGAAGCTTCAAAATATCCGCAGTTAAGCCAGATCCAGTGGATCGGCAGTGATGGAACCGCTTTTTCGGCAGCACTAATCGAGACTCCGGAAGCTGCAGCATTTGCAAACACTGTCAAGTTTGTCAATACAAAGAGTAAACCTGAAGCCGACAGCGTAAACTATGCCCGGGTTAGAGATCACATTCAGCAACTGCTTGGTCGTTTAACAGACTCCTATTCCTTTAACACCTATGATATAATCTGGGCTATGGCATTGGCCATCGACCAGGTTGGGTATGATCCGGTAGCTGTGAAGGAGCTTCTGCCCGGACTGGTCGAGGAGTGGTCTACAGAGAATGCAGCCAGCGGACACATTGAGCTTAATGAGTTCGGAGATCGTGCTTTTGCTAATTACGATATTATAATGATTAAAGAAGATCTAACTGAATGGTTTACTCCAGGTTTCTTCGATGGTTTAACCGGAGAGATCACCTGGGAAACACCTGTGTTCTAGAGGAGTTTATCCTGTCCGGTAGTGCATAATAACGGGGGTCGGGATGTTCACCGACCCCCATTTAAGGTGGTGAGGAAGTGAAAAACATTCTGGTTGCCAAGAATGTTACTAAGTCGTTCGAAGGTTTGATTGCTGTAAATGATGTCAGTATCGTTGTTAAAGAGAATACATTCACCATGTTAATCGGCCCCAACGGATGCGGCAAAACAACTCTGATTAACTGCTGTACCGGCATCTTAAAGCCAACGTCCGGGCAGGTGCTTTTGGGTGATCTTGATATAACGGGCTGGAAGCCACACGAGATCTACAAAGTTGGGTTTGTCAGGAGCTTCCAAATTCCTCTTCCATTTATCGGCTTAACTGTCATTGATAATGTTCTCGGTGCGATGAGAAACCCGGGCGAAGTTCCGCTAAAAGCACATTCCCTCAGCAAGTGGGCCGATGTGGAAGAAAAAAACATGGCCCATGCGCTCGACATTTTAGCAAAAGTGGGTTTGGATAAACATTGGGATTTACCGAGCAGCTCGTTGGGGGCTGCCCAACTGAAATTACTTGAAGTGGCCAAGGGTTTGTCATCCGGTGCAAAGTTAATCGCCTTAGATGAGCCGATTGGCGGGGTTGACCCCGCTTCGGCTGATGAAATCCTCTCCCATATTTCTGAGCTGAAAAAAGAAGGCTTTACCTTCCTGGTAGTTGAACACCGGATTGACATTGCCGCTCCCTTTGCTGATTATATCTACGCCATGGAACTCGGTTCTTTGATCTCGGAAGGAACGCCTGAGCAGGTGCTAAATGATCCCAAAGTTATCGAAGTCTATTTGGGAGAGGGGGCAACGACGCAATGTTAACGGTAAAGAATCTAAATTCCGGTTACGGCAAACTTCAGGTTTTATATGATCTGAATATTAATGTACCTGAAAAAGAGTTGACAGTAATTGTTGGCCCTAACGGCGCCGGCAAAACTACCTTGCTTTGCAGCATCATGAACATCGCCAACGTTTTTTCCGGAGAAATCATATTTGGCGGTGAACCGCTTGCCGGCGTGGTTACGCACAAGCTTGCTCAGAAAGGGATTTCTTATGTTCCCCAGATGGGTAATGTCTTTGCAGATCTTACGGTGCTGGATAACCTGCACATGGCCGGTTACATGCTTAGTAAAGCTGAAGTAAACGATAAGTCTGAGCAGATGACCGAGATCTTTCCGGTTCTCAAGGCGTTTATTTACCGTTTGGCCGGAACGTTAAGTGGTGGTGAGCGCAGGATGCTGGCCATCGCCATGGGGTTGATGAAAAACCCCAAGCTGATGCTGTTGGATGAACTCAGTACTGACTTAGCGCCGATTATCGCCGAAAGGGTCATGGTGGAAATAGCCAGGATGAGGGATGAACTGGGTATCACTATTCTGCTGGTTGAACAAATGGCCAAGCGGGCCCTTGAAATTGGTGATACTGCTTACCTGTTGGTCAGCGGTGAAGTCAGATATAGCGGTAAGGCTGATAGCTTGCTCCACGAACCGGAACTATGTTCCATGTATTTAGGTATTAAGCAGGCATCGGGTAAAGATGCTGATACAAAATTGTCGGTCTTGGGTGAAGGGAGTGAGAATAGCTAATGGCACCTTGGTTGTCCAGTGGCTTAGTTTATGCCAGCGGCCTTGCTTTGACAGCGGGCAGCATCACCCTGTTATATATCGTAACCCGCACCTTTAACTTTGCGGTGGCCAGTATGGCTACCATCGGTTTTTATGTCGCTTACTCCGGTGTTACCCTTTATGGTGGTCTGCCCTATTTGTACTATCCATTAGTGTTAATTATCGGGGCCATAACCGGGGTGGTCTGTTATTATGGGTTAAACCGGCCGCTGCTTTATAGAAAAGCGGCAGAGACCACCCTGATGATGTCGACATTAGGCTATGATCTTATTTTGTTATCAGTAATTCAGATGTATGCAGACTTTCTTACCCATAGCTACAAGCTTTTCCCGCGCCGGGTTACAATGTCCCTTTTTGATTTTGAGCTATTCGGCGAAAGGGCTGCAGCTTTTATTTTGCCAATCATTGCGATCGCGTTTTTGACAATCCTGCATATCTTTTTAACCAAAACTAAATTTGGGATTGCCATGCGAGCAACGATTGAAAATCCGACTCTCGCTGGAGCTTCTGGGATCAACTCGGACCGCGTTTACCTGGTATCTTGGATTATCAGCGGTGGAATGGCCGCTCTTGGTGGTTCCTTCATTGCTATGGCTATGACCGGTACCCCGGTTATGGGGATGTTTATTATACCGTTGATGTTTGCCGGCGCTATCCTTGGCGGCTTAGGCAATATTTATGGCGGAATACTGGGGGGTATGGTCATTGGCTTAACAGAATTTGCCGGTGTTTTCATACTTGCACAGAATTTCGGCCCCTGGGTTCTTGGTTACCGCATGGGCATTCCCCTGTTTATTATGGCTGCAACTTTGCTGGTCTTTCCACGGGGCTTGTCCGGCATACCCCTGGCTAAGATTATCAGGAACCTTTTTAGACGGAAGAGAGGTGCCAGAGCATGACCGTGAATGAAAGTTCCGGCGGGATATTTAAAAGTCTCATAGCGAGCAGAATTACGTATGTATTGGCGATAATAATCGCCTTGCTGGCTTTTTTGTATTTCACCCGCGGGCTCAGTATTATTCTGACCATCCTGATTCAGGTTACAATCTTTTCGATCATCACCATGAGTCTTAACTTAGAAAGCGGTTATTCTGGTATTCCCCAGTTTGGTCGTGTGGCTGCCGTTATAGCCGGCGCTTTTGCTGTTGGGGCTATCCCGGGCCGGATTATGGCCGCATTTATGGGGCTGCCTGCAGGCGCCGAATATGCCTCAGATACGGTTAACTTCAGACTGGTACCGGAGATCAATACTTTGCTGGCTAACAGCTGGCTGATGTCACTGGGCTTCCTGGCTATGTGCCTGGTTATTGCTGCTCTGTCGGGGGCATTAATTGGATGGCTCATTTCAAGACCGGCAATCAGGCTGAAGGAGGGCTATCTTGGCATTTCCATGTTAGCAATTGGTGACTTTCTCATGTGGGTCGGTCACAACTGGAGTATCATTGTTGGTGGCAGTGTTCCGGTCAACGTGCCTGACCCATTCCGCATGTTTGGTACAAATCGTTTTACTGTTATCGTGGTGGTGTTTTTCGTTATTGCGGTACTCATTTTTGTCTACCTAAACAAGCTGACCCAATCGCCATTCGGTAGGAATTTGAGGATGCTTCGTGATAACGATCTGTCAGCCGTCGCCGCTGGCCTGGACATTGTTAAAGTCCGGACCCAGTGCTTGGTAATCGGTGCTGCTATTGCCGCTATCGGTGGCGGGCTTTATGTAATTTACACCGGTTCTGTCGCGGCAATCGGATTAACCAGGCTTACCTTTACTTTCTGGCCCTGGGCCTATATGATGCTCGGTGGCATTGGCAGTAACATCGGTGTTTTCCTGGGGGTTATCTTGCTGACGATTTTAAGGACCATGATCATCATCTTCCGTTCTACCTGGTTTGGTTTTCTGATGGCGGTTGGAATTGATCCGCTTTGGCTGGAGTTTACCCTCTTAGGAGCGGTAATAATTATCGTCATTTTGTTCTTGCCGCATGGTCTTGTTCCTGAAAAAATTGCTCCGATGCTACCCAGTAAAAGGATCAAAAAAGTGCTGGCAGACCGACAGGTAGTAAGTGGATAGCAGAAAATGCAGATTATCGGTTAGTGACTTACGGGCGCCTCGAGGGGCGCCTTTTTATTGTTGCGGTTCATCCGAATGTTGCGGTATGTTACAGCGATAAGCACAGTCAGCCCGCCGGCAACGGCCCAGGTTCCCGGAGCTTCCCCGATAACCAGGAAAACCCAGACCGGGTTTAGCAGAGGGTCGACAACCTGCATCAATACGGCATCGATGGCTTTAACATGCTTGATGGCAATTGAATAGATAACAAAAGACAGGCCGATTTGAAGGGTTCCCATGTAGAAAAGAGCCAGCCAGTTAACAACGGTAGGTGTTTGCAGAAAATAAAAAGGAGCGCCGATCAGGGCGGTTAGGATGTTCCCCAACAATATTGTTTCCAAAATGGAAACATCCTGTTGCATTCTCATGCAGAGAATAAGGAAGGACATTGATATGCCACTGCCGATTGCCATGATGTTGCCCCAGAAGCCTGCCAAAGAGAGCTGATCAATGAAGAAGAAAAACATACCACCGACTACGGTGGCAATAATCAACCAATCAAAGCGGCTTACTCTTTCTTTCAGAATCCAGGCCCCAAGCAGCGCCGTGAATACCGGTGCCGTATATTGCAAAAGAATTGCATTGGCTGCCGTAGTCATCTTGGTTGCACTGACAAATAATATTATTGTGATAGTGTAAGCTAAGGCTCCTGCCAGCTGGGGGCGGGAAAAGCTAAAATGCGGTCTACCCCTTAACCATATGATCATCAGGGCGGAAGCAAATATACTGCGCAGCCCGGCAATGGCGAAAGGGTTAAGGTCGATTAGTTTGATTAGCAGGCCGCTGGTGCTCCAGAGCAGGCCGGCAAAAGCGATGTAGAGCAGGGCCCGGTTAGCATGGATGGGGTTTGCGGCAGCAGGCGAGTTGATGATCAGATTCCTCCCGGTCAGGAATTAAGCTAACTGCCGAGAATTGTATCACAAAACTAATATTAAAATAATAAAATCTTACTCTCTTCCGGTCAGGGCAGCAATATCTCTAACAGCATTTACCAGGTACATAATGTCAGCGGGGGATGTAAAAAAACCGGGGCTAAGGCGAACGGTGCCTCCGGGAAAGGTGCCGATCGCCTGGTGCGCCAGGGGGGCACAATGTAGGCCGGTACGGCAGAGAATACCATAGTTGCGTTCCAGGATATAGCCGATTTCGCCGCAATCGGTACCTTTGATTGTAAATGAGAGGCTACCGGCGCACTCATCTGCCTCCTCCGGCCCATAGACAACCACCTGCGGCGATTCCAGCAGCTGATCCCGCAGCAAGCGGCGCAGTGCCATTTCGTGTTTGCGGATCTGATCTAATCCGGTTTCCCTGATAAAGTTTATCCCTTCCAGCAACCCGGCCAGCCCGGCACTGTTTAAAGTGCCGGCTTCAAGCCTCTCCGGCATGCTCTCAGGGTGCAGGTCCAGCTCAGACTGACTGCCGGTGCCGCCTTCCCGAAGTGGTTTAAGATCTATTCCTGCTTTGACATATAGCCCGCCGGTTCCGGTGGGCCCAAGCAGGCTTTTGTGACCGGTAAAAGCCAGCAGATCTATATCAGTCTCCTTTAGATCTATAGGAAGGGCACCGGCAGTTTGCGCAGCATCTACTAAAACTTTTACTCCTCTTTGGTGCGCCGATTTGATCATTTCACGCAATGGGGTCACTGTTCCGATTACATTTGAAGCGTGATTAATGACCAGCAGGCTGGTTTGAGGCCGGTAAGCATTTTCGAGGAACTGAAGATCAGGATGTCCTTCCGGGGTGCTGGGAATCATCGTGGTTGTGATCCATCCATCACGGCGCAAACTGCCAAGTGGGCGAAGCACCGAGTTATGTTCAAGCGCAGTAAAGATGACATGATTACCGGCTTTAAGAAACCCTTTGAGGGCAATGTTTATTGCATCAGTGGCATTGAGGGCAAAGATAATGCGTGATGGATCGTCAACATTAAAGAGTGCGGCCAGCGCTTCCCTGGTCCTGTAGATTAACCGATCGGTTTCGAGGGTCCTGGTATGACCGGACCGGCCGGGATTACCGCACATTTTGCGCATTTGCAACTCTGCCGCCCTGTAAACCACATCTGGTTTCGGCCAGGAGGTTGCGGAGTTGTCGAAGTAGAGATTTAACTCTTTGTTTGTCTTGTCTTTATTGCAGTTCACCAGGTTTGAGCTCCTCAACAACAGGTGTTTTTAAACTATCTTCAGTAAGCTGGTAAAAGCGTTCCATCGCAGTGCTATTCTCGGCAAGATACTTCCTAATTTCCGGCAAATCAGGGCATGCGCAGCGCAAGGCTGTTCCGCAGCTGGAGCTGATTGAACGCGGCACGGGAACCATCTTAAATGAAAAACCTTTATTCCTCAGCAGGCTTTCAGCGCGGATAGCGAAAAAAATAGTCGGAAAAGTAACGTAACAATTTACATTCATAGCCCATGACTGCTCCTGTCTGTTCGCCATTTACCCGGCTAGATACGTGCAGGCCAAACAATCATATTTATACCATATTATCCGGTCCCTGTCCCTAACAGTTTCCGGCCGGAAATCATCAGCGAGTTCTACGTTAATAAGATTGAGCTTTAGTCCAATATTGCCGGCAAAAAATTTTCTTTTTTCTAATTATAATTCCCAGGAAGCTTATAATTTATAAAAATTCTTAATGAGCAGGGATGCGATTATAAATCATGCGTGAACCCCTGATCCAGAGCGATCTTAAAAGCCATTAATTGCCATGCTGATAATAGACGGTTTAGCTGATAAGCAGTATAATGAGACTATGTAAAAGTTTACACATTTCTTCCGAAAGGCTGTGGGCGATGGATTTTGATCAGATCAAAGCTTTCGTAAACGTTGCAGCGCTGCGCAGTTTTTCGGAAGCAGGCGAGAAAATGTTTATCAGCCAGCCTTCAGTCAGTGTGCGTGTTAAAACCCTCGAAGAAGAACTGGGTGTAATACTGATTGATCGCTCCAAAGCCCGCGAACCTTTTTTAACCGAGGCAGGCCGGATCTTTCATGATTATGCCCAGTCAATGCTAAAATTAAACAGCGAATGTCGCGAAAAGCTATCGGGACAGCAGGAGCAATCAACTGGCCTGATCTACGTTGGATCCAGTACCGTGCCCGGTATCTACCTGGTGCCGTTGCTGTTGTCATCTTTTCGAAAAGCTCACCCCGTTATTGACTTCAATATAAATATCCTTGCTACAGCTGCTGTCTTGGATGGGGTCCTCAACTACAGTTTTGACTTAGGCTTTGTTGGCCTGTTGAAACACGATATTCGGTTAAAATATATAGCGTTGAAGCAAGACGAACTGGTTTTTTGTACCAGAAGCAGATTACTAAGGCAGGATGATTACCGGGGCGGGATTCCTCCGGATCAGCTATTTGAGCACCATCTGATCTTAAGGGAAAAAGGTTCAGCAACCCGGCAACTTTTGGAAAAGAAATTGGCCGAAAACGGATATGCAATCGAACAGTTTGAGGGAATAACTTATTTTAACAGCCTGGAAGGAATTAAACAGGCGGTTAAAGCTGGTTTGGGAGCGGCCGTTGTTTCAAAACTCTCAGTTGCCGAGATGGTTGATCGCGGCGAACTGGATCAGTTTTCGATTAAAGGCATAGATCTTAAGCGATCGTTATACCTGGTATACCATTCCGGTAGAGTGTTGACCGGGGCAGCGGAAGCTTTTATCGATTTTGCGATTGAATACGGTGATGCTACCCTATAAATCCTCTATCCCCCTGGGAGAGGGCCAGGGTGGGGGGGGGTAAATTCCACTGCTGGTGCCACCTGGTGGCATGGGCGTCTATAAAGAAAAACTCAATCTGCTTTTAATATCGTCAACTTCCATTTATTATGGCAAAAGCAGGTCGCAGACACCCTGCTTAATAAAAAACAAGGATGGTGTCAATTTAGTGAATACTATTCAAAGTGGTCTGAAATACTGGACCAGGGCAGCAATGATCGCCGCCCTTTATGCTGGTTTAACCATTTTGCTGGCCCCGATCAGCTACGGAATGATTCAGGTCCGGGTTGCAGAAATGCTGATGGTTCTCCCCTTCTTTACACTGTCAGCGGTGCCGGGGCTTTTTGTTGGATGTTTGATTGCCAATATCTTCGGTGGCTACGGCCTACCGGATATTGTTTTTGGCAGTCTGGCATCACTGGTAGCGGCTTACCTGGTTACTAAGATTAAGAACCGTTACCTCGTGCCCCTGCCCCCAGTGATTATCAATGCTATTGTGGTTGGGTTAATTTTGCATTATGTTCTGGAACTGCCCTTTTTCCTGGCTGCAGCCTGGGTCGGTTTGGGACAAATGCTGGCCTGTTATGGCCTCGGCTTGCCACTGCTTATAATCCTGGAGAAACATCGTCAAATTTTTAAATGAATTAAGCTTTTAAATTGTACGAAATTAATGGTCTTTATCGGGGAGGAATGCTTGTGGCCGGACATTCAAAGTGGGCAAATACCAAGCACCGCAAGGCGAGGGTTGATGCACAAAAGGGCAAGATATTTACGAAAATCGCCAGGGAGCTTACTGTTTCCGCCCGCGAAGGAGGAGATGATCTAAATTCCAATTTTCGTTTGCGGCTGGCCGTTCAGAAAGCGCGAGAGAACAACATGCCGAGTGATAATATTCAGCGTGCTATTCAAAAGGGTATTGGCGGTCAGGAAGGCAGCAACTTCGAGCAGACCGTCTACGAAGGATACGCAGTTGGCGGTGTGGCGGTATTGCTTGAGATTATGACCGACAACCGCAATCGCACAGTGGCGGAAATCAGGCATATTTTTTCCCGGCATGGCGGCAGTCTTGGTGAATCAGGTTGTGTATCATGGATATTTACCCGTAAAGGGGCGCTCTCTGTCAACGGTAAAGGGCAGGGTACAGATGAAGATGATTTAATTCTGATCGCTCTTGAGGCAGGTGCAGAAGATGTTACTGCGGAAGGCGACGAAAACTACACCATTATTACCGGAGTAGAGCATTTTGAAACGGTAAAGCAGGCTTTACTCGATCATGGCCTCGAGGTGGTGTCAGCCGATGTAACGATGTTGCCCAGCACATCAATTGCCATTACCGACCAGGACGATGCCTCAAGAATTATTCGCCTGATGGAAGCGCTTGACGATCACGACGATGTGCAAAATGTGTACGCCAATTTTGATATCCCGGAAGAGTTACTAAGCTAATGCGGTTAGCTCCGGCAGGAGAGAGCAAGGTGAGCAGATGCGTGTTCTAGGCATAGATCCGGGCGTTGCTATTACCGGCTACAGTATCCTTGAAGAAAACGGAAAAAACGGAGCCGGCTACTGCTGTATCGCATCCGGCTGTATCCGGACGGCTAGTGACAGCAAGCCGGAGCGGCGGCTCTTGACTATTTATGAACGCATTAGTGATCTGGTTAGGGAATACCAACCAGAGGCCTTGGTTGTAGAGAAAATATTTTTTAGTAAAAATGTGCGCACCGCCTTTCAGGTTGGTGAAGCGCGGGGCGTAGTGTTATTGGCAGCAGCCCGCTCCGGTCTTATGCTGTTTGAATACACGCCGCTACAGGTAAAACAGGCGGTGGCCGGCTACGGCAAAGCGGATAAGGCCCAGGTTAAGAAAATGGTCCAGCTGCTGCTCAAGTTGCAGCATCAGCCGGCAGTAGACGATGAAGCCGATGCCACAGCTGTTGCACTCTGTCACCTCCAAAATCGCCGTTTCCAGGATGCTGTCAGGGGAGGAAAAACATAAGTGATCGATTTTGTAAAAGGGCGCCTGGTTTCAGCTCTGCCCGGTAGAGTGGTGGTCGATTTAGGTGGTGTCGGGCTGGCGCTTGAAATCCCGCCTGCCGGCGATGATCTTATTTCCCGGGTCGGGGAAGAGATCGTGCTCTATACCCGTTTGCTGATCAAAGACGACGAGATGATCATTTATGGTTTTCGGGCGACAGAAGAGCGTAAGTTATTTAACCTGGTACTAAGCGTAAGCGGATTTGGTCCCCGAACTGCCCTCTCGCTGCTTGGGATCTTTACCGTATCACAACTTTATATCGCTGTTTTGGAGGAAAATATTGCCCAATTGTGCCGCGCACCTGGTGTCGGGAAAAAAGCGGCGCAGCGCCTAATCCTCGAGTTAAAGGAAAAACTGCCCAAAGCTATCTCAGCCGAAGAGCTGGCCGGTTGGCCCCGTATCAGCAGCGACAGTTCTACCGTAAATGATATTACTGCGGCACTCTGTGCGCTCGGCTATTCACCTGGCGAAGCGGCGGTGGCAGTGAGCGGGGCAGTTGAAGCAAACAAGGATGTTTCGCGGGAAGAACTGCTAAAAAGGGCCCTTAAGAATATGGTCCGCGAATAAACGGGGTGAAATATATGGAAGAGCGTATTGTATCAGCCCAGCGTCAGCCCGCTGACGACCCCCAAATTGAGATCGGTCTCCGCCCGCGCACCCTGCAGGAGTATGTCGGTCAAGCGAAAATCAAGGAAAAACTGGCTATTTACATCAAGGCAGCGCTGGAACGCAAAGAGGCGCTCGACCATGTGCTGCTCTATGGACCGCCGGGTCTTGGCAAAACTACCTTGGCGCATATTATTGCCTGGGAACTGGGGGTTAGCATTCGGATCACGGCCGGACCGGCCATTGAACGCCCCGGCGACCTGGCTGCAATTCTCACCAATCTAGGGCATGGAGATGTGCTCTTTATTGATGAAATTCACCGGCTCAGCCGTTCGGTTGAAGAGATACTCTACCCGGCCATGGAAGATTATGCCCTGGATATAATTATTGGCAAGGGGCCGGGAGCCCGTTCGCTGCGCCTCGACTTACCGCCGTTTACCTTGATTGGGGCTACCGTGCGGGCCGGTCTTTTAACCTCACCGCTGCGGGATCGCTTCGGGGTGGTCGACCGCCTTGATTTTTACAGCCCCACGGAACTGGAGCAGATCATTACCCGCTCTGCCCGGATCCTTAATGTAAAATCTGAAAAACCTGGGGCAGACGTGATCGCCCGTGCCTCCAGGGGTACTCCGCGCGTTGCCAACCGCCTGTTGAAAAGGGTACGCGATTATGCCCAGGTAAAAGCCGGCAATATCATTACAGAAGCGGTAGCCATGGAAGCACTACAGATGCTGCAGCTTGATCATTTGGGCCTTGACGAAATCGACCGCCGCCTGCTCCTGGCCTTAATTGAGAAGTTTGAAGGCGGGCCGGTGGGTCTTGATACTCTAGCGGCTTGTGTCAGTGAAGAACCGGAGACTCTGGAGGATGTTTACGAGCCGTACCTGATGCAGCTCGGCCTTCTTAAACGAACAGCCCGCGGCCGTATGGTAACCGCGGAAGCTTATAAATACTTACGGATCATGCCGGGTGCTGATAGCAGGCAGCAGCTTTTTTAAAATTAGAAGCTATACCGGCTTGCCCCTGTTGTTTCAGGGAGCTGCTTTTTACGGAGGGAATGCAATGTTCAGCATGGAAACAATTGGTAGGTTGCTATTGATTGGCAGCGCGCTGATCGCAGCGGTCGGTCTCCTGCTCCTGCTGGCTGGTCGCCTTGGTCTGGGCCGCCTGCCGGGAGATATTTTTATTCAGCGTGAAAGTATTTCCTTTTATTTTCCCTTGGCTACGATGTTGATTATTAGTCTCATCCTGACTGTTGTTATAAACCTGCTGCGCCGCTGAACAACGCGGATTGGCCGGGGAAAGTTTAAACATTAAAAAGAGTGTTTTCTGAAATATAAATTAAACGAAGGTGATAAATGAAGTTGACAAGATATTGCGGTTTGTTCAATATTGCGGTTTGTTCGATTGACACTAACTGCAGCTTAATATAAGCTAAGGGATGGATGAGCAGCTTGCCGGTAAAATACAGCTTAATCAAGCAGTGCCAGTTCAGTGGAGCCCGCCTGGGAACGCTGGAAACAAGTCATGGCCGGGTTGATACTCCGGCGTTTATGCCGGTAGGCACCCAGGGTACGGTAAAGGCTATTACCCCCGGCGAGCTGGAAACCATGGGCACAGGTTTGATCTTAAGCAATTGCTACCACCTTTTCTTAAGACCGGGGGTCGAAGTTATTGCCCGCCATGGCGGACTGCACCGCTTTAGCAATTGGCGGGGAGCAATTCTTACCGACAGCGGCGGTTTTCAGATATTCAGCCTTGGTGGCATGCGGAAAGTTAGCGATGACGGGGTGCTGTTTACCTCGCATATTGACGGTTCGGCACACTTTCTGACTCCGGAGCGGGTTGCGCGGCTGCAAAATATAATCGCATCGGATATTGCCATGGTCCTCGATCAGTGTTCTGCCTACCCGGCAGAAAAAGGTGCGGTAAAAGAAGCGGTTGAACGCACTACCAGATGGGCTGCCAGAGCCAGGCAGGCTCACAAGAACGATCGGCAAGCCCTGTTTGCCATTGTCCAGGGTGGTGTTTTTGATGACTTAAGGCAATTATCAGTTGCGGCACTGGTTGAGATTGGTTTCGATGGCTACGCCATAGGCGGCCTCGCGGTTGGGGAACCGAAAGCACTGATGTATAAATGCCTGGAACATACAGTTCCGCAACTGCCGGCTGGGAAAGTGCGCTACCTGATGGGGGTGGGATCTCCCGACGCCCTGTTGGAAGGGGTTCGCAGGGGGATTGATATCTTTGACTCCGTCTTACCGACCAGGATTGCCCGCAATGGCCGGGTTATGACTGCAAAGGGTTACCTGCCGATCCGTAACAGCATCTATGCCGGTGATCTATCCCCGTTGGATCCGGATTGTCAATGTTCTGTCTGTCGCAACTACAGCCGGGCCTATATCAGGCATCTGCTAAACGCCGGAGAAATATTGGGCTTAAGGTTAACTACCTATCACAATTTATTTTACCTGGATCATTTAATGAAGGAGATAAGGTTAGCTTTACAGGAAGAACGTTTTGAAAATTATTATTGCAAGATGAATCCTAAACTGACAAAATTCTATGGAGGTGTTGTTTAGTGAATTTGGAATCAATAGGACCATTTGTACCACTGATTTTACTATTTGTGATCTTCTACTTTCTTCTGATCAGGCCGCAGCAGAAACAGCAGAAAAAGCGTCAGGAAATGTTGAAGAGCCTGAAAAAAGGCGATCGTGTGGTAACTATTGGCGGCATTCATGGTGTAATCAAAGAGATTGACGAAACTGTGATTTCTCTACGGGTTGCGGATAATTTGAACCTGAAATTTTCCCGGGCGGCTATCGATCGGGTACTCGAAGAAGAGGTCGGTTAAACCGCTTCAGGTATAATTATTATTTGATTACCCGGCAAGTAACTGGCGGACCCAAAAACGCTCCTTTTAAATCCCGGCTTGGCGATACCAGGGAGCGTTTTTGGCCGTTTGCCGGGGCCGCGCGCAAACTCCTGGTTTTATTGACATTAATTCTTTAATACAGCTATAATTGCCTTAATTATTTCTGGAGGTTAACTAATGCAGTCAGGCACAATTCGTGGACTCTTTCTAGACTACTTCAGATCTAAAGAGCACCTGATCATGCCCAGTTTTTCACTGGTTCCGCAAAATGATCCGACCCTGCTCCTGATCGGGGCCGGGATGGCTCCGCTTAAACCTTATTTCACCGGGGAGAAAAAGCCTCCCCACACGCGGGTGGCCACCTGTCAGAAATGTGTGCGCACCCCCGATATTGAACGGGTCGGCTACACCGGCAGACATGCCACCTTCTTTGAAATGCTCGGCAACTTTTCCTTTGGCGACTACTTTAAGGAAGAAGCGATTCTGTGGGCATGGGATCTGGTTCTAAATGGTTATCGATTGCCCGTAGAACGGCTTTGGGTCAGCGTCTATGAAAACGATGACGAAGCTTTTACAATCTGGAATGAAAATATCGGTGTACCGGCAGATCGGATCAAGCGCTTAGGCAAAGCGGATAATTTCTGGGAGATCGGCCTTGGTCCCTGCGGGCCATGTTCCGAGATCTATTATGACTTGGGTGAAGAAGCCGGATGCGGTAGCCCCGATTGTGCCGTCGGCTGTGACTGCGATCGCTACCTGGAAATATGGAACCTTGTTTTCACCCAGTTTAGCCGTGAAGCCTCCGGTGAGCTGCTTGAACTGAAACAGAAAAATATTGATACGGGTGCCGGTCTCGAGCGAGTAGCGATGGCCTTGCAGGGAGTACACTCACTTTATGATACCGACCAGGTCAGACCGCTTTATGAACATTTCACCGGCCTGGCCGATCCGGCGCGCCGCGATCAGCAGGTGCCGCTCAGGGTGGTTACCGAACACAGCAGGGGAACAACTTTCCTGATCGCTGACGGGGTTATCCCCTCCAACGAGGGAAGGGGCTATGTCTTAAGAAGGTTGTTGCGCCGGGCAGTACGCTTCGGGCGCTTGCTGGGCATCGAAGGCGACTTTATGACCGAAGCTGCCTCCTTGGTTGTCGAGCAAATGGGAGCAGTTTACACCAACCTGAAAGAGCGTCATGATTACATCCGCCAGGTAATCCGCCTTGAAGAGCAAAAGTTTCAGGAAACACTGGCCCAGGGTATGGAAATTCTTGACGGCTATCTGGAGAGAATGCAGCAGGAGGGTACAAAGGTATTGCCGGGTGATATGGCCTTCAAGCTTTACGACACCTTTGGTTTCCCTCTCGATTTGACTGCCGAGATTCTACATGAAAAGGGCTTTGCTGTCGATCGGGAGGCCTTCGGCGCAAACTTGAAAGAGCAGCAGGACAGGGCCAGGGCGGCAGCACGTTCCGCAACCGGAAAGGACTTGAACGAGCGCTACAAAGCAGCGGAAGGGCTGTCAACAGTTTTTACCGGTTACGAAAAACTTGAACAAGGTGCGGAACTACTCCTGGCGCTGGCTAATGATAAAGCTGTCAGCGAACTGAACCGGGGTGATGAGGCCGAACTCTTTCTTGATCAAAGCCCTTTTTATGCCGAAGCCGGCGGCCAGGTGGGCGATAGCGGCCTGATCGAAACTGAGGGCGCTGCGTTTAAGGTGCATAACACCGTTTTTACCCCTTCTGGTCAGATCGTACACCAGGGGCAGGTAATCGAGGGGCAGTTTAAGATCGGCAGCCGGGTGCGAGCCAAAGTTGACCAGGTACGCCGCCGCGGTATCTGCCGCAGTCATACTGCGACCCACCTGCTACATCGCGCTTTGCGACGGACATTGGGCGACCACGTTAACCAGGCCGGTTCGCTGGTTGCTCCTGACCGTGTGCGTTTCGATTTCAACCATTTTGTTGCCCTCTCAAAAGAGCAGTTACGCGCTATAGAAGAAGAAGTTAACCGGATGGTGATTGACAATGTGCGAGTCAGCTCCACTATGACCACACTTAGAGCAGCTAAAGAAGCAGGGGCAGCAGCACTCTTTACCGATAAGTATGAAGAAGAATCAGTCCGCATGGTAGAAGCCGGAGACTATACCAGGGAGCTCTGCGGAGGGACCCACGTAACGGCGACCGGAGAGATTGGACTTTTTAAAGTTGTATCCGAGGAAGGAATTGGTTCCGGCCTGCGTCGCGTCGAAGCGGTAGTTGGCTTCAGCGCTTACCAACAGGTTGTCAAGAATGATCAGTTGCTTAAAACTATCGCTTCGGCTATGAACAGCGATCTGCCACAGCTTAAAGATAAGGTGAATGAGCAGATTGCCGAACTTAAAATGTTGCAGAAGGTCAACCAGGAGCTTAAGCGGAAAGTTGCTGCCGGCGAGGTCAAGTCTTTAATTACAACGGCTATGGAAGTCGACGGTGCTCAAGTATTAAGTGCCCAGGTTACCGCTGACAGCCTTGAATCGCTGCGCCAGGTAATGGATGAGGTTAAGAACAATCTCAATTCCGTGGCGGCAGTCCTTGGTGCAGTCAGTAACGGTAAAGTGATTCTCGTTAGCTCGGTTACTGCAGATCTTGTTGAGCGCGGGATCAGGGCAGATCGACTGATCAAAGCAGTAGCCGGCACGGTTGGCGGAGGAGGAGGCGGCAAAGCCGATCTGGCCCAGGCTGGCGGCAGTGATCCAGCCGCTTTGCCGGAGGCGTTGTCTGCAGTGGAAAAACTGGTTCGAGACCAGCTTCAGGCGAAAGCTAAACCGCTTTAATCTATCGGACTATATCTGGCGCAGCCTCGACGGAACTTTCCACCACGGCCAGGCGCCAGGCAGGAGGAGTTACTGGTGCCTGACAACCATAAGCATGAAGAAACTGTGCTGTTCAGGGTTGACGGTGACGAGGTCGATAATAAGTCCAGAAAAGTGTTGATCTCTGTTTACCAAGCTCTAAAGGAGAAAGGTTACAATCCGCTGAATCAGCTGGTCGGTTACCTGCTGTCCGGCGATCCGGCTTACATCACCAGCCACCAAAATGCCCGCAGCCTAATCCGGCAGGTAGAGCGCGATGAGTTGCTGGAAGAGATAGTCGGCACCTACCTTAAACTGGCCGAAAAGAACAACCTGTAACGGAGGCACCTTAACCTTGCGGCTGTTAAGCATCGATCCCGGCGAAAAAAGAATTGGTGTGGCGATCAGCGATCCTTTTGCCCTCACCGCACAGGGGCTGGAAACCGTTAGCTTCTCGGAGCAGGAGCAGGCGTTAAATCGTATCGCAGAACTATGCTCTGCATATGGGGTCGAAAAGCTGATTGTCGGTAATCCTCTTAAGCTGGACGGAACCAGGGGTACAGCCTCAGAGTTGGCTGAAGAACTGGCCCTTGCGCTGCAGGAGAGAACCGGCCTGCCCGTGATTATGGTTGATGAACGGCTTACTTCCGGCAGCGTGGAGAAAGTCCTGATTGCCGGTGGAGCGAAACGTAAAAAGCGGCGCGCAGTGCGAGATAAACTAGCGGCGGTGCTGATTCTTGAAACCTATCTGGCACGCCATAAGCGGAGCTTAAATAAAGAAAAAAATGAACTTGATAAACGAGGTGCTAAATATTGAACGGTAACGGTAA
>DBBD01000045.1:0-5756 GCA_002292015.1 Firmicutes bacterium UBA993 | reverse complement strand
GGTAATGGTAATGGAGAAGAGAGAACAGATCTTGTAGTGCTGTTGGATGAAGAAGGCAACGAGCACGACTTCGCCTTGGTGGACCGCTTTGAGATTGACTTTAAAGAGTATGCCATCTTGGTTCCGGTTATGTACCTGGACGAAGAAGAGGAAGGCGAGGAGTTTGATTTTGAATTTGAAGACGAGGCTTATATTTTCCGCATTGCTGTGGATGGTGACGAAGAAACCCTGGTTGAAGTTGATGACGAAATCGAATGGAATGAAGTAGCCTCCGTTTGGGAAGAACGGGTCCAGAGCCAGGAATACGAAGATGACGATGAATATTTCTAAAAGGAGCGCGGCTGATGTTAAAGCGCATTCTGATTGTGCTGCTCGTCTTGGCAATCTTAGCCCTGGCCGCTTATGCAGTCGGGCACAGCTATTATAACCAACAGCTGCAGCCTCTTAACCCTCATGCTGTAGACGATTACCACTTAATTGAGATTCCCCCCGGTGCCGACGCTGCTGCAATCAGTGAGCTGCTTCACAGCGAAGGTCTGATCCGTAATCAGCAGATCTTTCAGCTTTATGCGCGCCTTCAGGGTTTGGGGCATCGTTTTATCGCCGGTACCTATAAGCTAAGCCCTTCACTCAGCTTAGTACAGATCGCGGAGAAGCTCGCATCAGGCGACGTTTACACGGATACCATTTGGTTCACGATCCCCGAAGGTTTTACTGTAAAGGAGATAGCTTTGCGCTTAGAAGAAAAGGGCCTGGTTGAAAGCAGCGCATTTTTGGACTTTGCCCGCCGGCCATCAGCCGGCATTTTGGAAAGTTTCCCTTTTTTGCAAGAGGTGACTGATCCGCAGATTGAATACCGACTGGAAGGATACCTTTTCCCCGACACTTACGAGGTATCTTCTGAAAGCAGTGTGGAGGAGATTGTTGCTCTAATGCTGCGCCGCCTGGAGCAGATTGTCACTGCTGCTGATCAGCAGCGCATTGCAGAGCTGAACAGCAACCTGCACGAAATTCTCACAATTGCGGCCATGGTCGAGCGCGAGGCTCGGGTTGCTCACGAACGGCCCTTAATTGCCGGGGTGATCTACAACCGCCTGGAAATCGGCATGCTGCTGCAGATTGATGCCACCATCCAGTACGCACTGGGTGAAACAAAAGAATTCCTGACCTTTAAAGATCTCGAGATCGAATCCCCTTTTAACACTTATCGCTATACCGGCTTGCCGCCCGGACCGATTGCCGCCCCCGGGGCAGCATCGATCGCTGCCGCTCTCTACCCCGAAGCCTCGGACTATTTTTTCTATAACTATAAATATGATAGCAGCGGTGAGCACTTCTTTTCGCACACCCTCAAGGAGCACCTTGCGAATGTAGCCAGGGCGGAAGCAAATCTTCCTTGAGAAAGCGAAGGGCAGACCTTATTTAGAAAAATATAGCAGTAATTGCTTATTTTATAATTTACATAGATTTATTTGTAATGTATAATTAATTGCCCAAGAGATGCTGGAACTTTCAAATATGGAGGATGCAATAGAAATATGGTCTGCTAAGAAAACAGAAATGTATACATTATGTTTCTGTAGGTGGAAGTGATTCTAGTGGTACAGACAAAAACTGTGCAGAGCAAAGCCAAGTTCAATATCTTTACCCTTGGTAAATTTTATGTAAGCCAGGGAGGTACAGTGATTAGCGAAGACAGCAGTCGTTCGCGCCGCATGTGGGAAGTATTTAAATTCCTCCTCTCATACCGTAATCAGTCAATTAGTCCCGAAGAGATCCTGGAACGCATCTGGCCTGAAAAAGATTATTCCGATCCCGGCACAGCGATGCGCGCCCAAGTGTTCAGGCTGCGCCAGGCGCTAAAAAATGGGGATTCAGAACCTTCAGTTTCTGATAATATAGTCTTCAGCCAGGGTTCTTACCACTGGGAGAATAATGTAGAATGCTGGATCGATGTTGACCGGTTTGAAGCGTATTGCCGCGCGGCTGTTGGTCAAAGCTTAAGCGAACCAAACCAGGCAGCGAACCTTTACCGTAAGGCAATAGCCCTTTATAAAGGAAAGTACTTACCCGAAACAACATACAGTGAGTGGAGTGAGCCGTTGCGGGCTTATTACCACGATATTTACCTCAATGCAATTTACTCTCTTACCGATCTGCTTAAACGTAAAAGGGTTTATACTGATATCATCATGTTATGCGAGCAGGCTTCCGCCATTGATTACTTTGACGAGCATATCCATGAGATCATGCTGGAAGCATTGATCGCTGAAGGGCAGACCGCACGGGCCCGGGCTCACTATAACGAGGTTACATCAGTTTTTTACCGCGAGATGGGGGTCAAACCATCAGGTGAAATGAAAAAGCTCTACCGCCAGGTTGGTATCGAAACGGGCAGCTTTGAACTTGACCTGGGCACGATCCAAGAAAACCTAAAGAGTAAAAAGGCCATAAGCGGGGCTTATTTTTGCGACCCGGAAATGTTTCGCTATTTATATAAATTAGAGCAGCTGCGCAGCGAAAGGAACGATCACCCGGTACTTCTTTGCCTGATCACTGTTGCCCATGGTAATTTCACCAAACCACCAGCGGATCAGTTAAAGAGCGTTATGCTTAATTTAAAGGATGTAATTATGGGTTCGCTGAGAAAAGGTGATCTGGTTACCTCCTGGAATGAGGCGCAGTTTCTGCTCCTGCTGCCCGGCCTAAACCGGGAGCAGGCGATGGCGGTCTTAGAAAGAATTGAGAGTGTTTTTCTCAGGCGATATTCTCTCTATGACCTGGTAATGCATAAAAAGGTCGAATCACTTTACCAGCTGGAAGGCGATTATCATTTTCAATAATGCCGCCCAGTTTTATAAAAGCCTGGCCGATTAGAAGAAAGTGCAGGGGTGACTGGCTTGTATCTGCTGCTTGTCGAAAACAGCTATATTTCTCCGCGCGAAATTAAAGCGCTCTTTACTGCTAACAACATTGTCTGCGAAATTGTAAGTATTTCTTCCAGCAAATTGCTGATCGATCTGGCCCAAAAACTGATCCCCGAGCTGATTATTGTTGACCTTGAATATTTTACTACCGATCCGATTTCAGTTACAAAAGCGCTTCGCCACCGCGCCCCCCATGTTTACATCATTGCATTTACCGGCCCCGAATATTACCAGGATCTTGGTCGGGCGATCGACGCTGGCGTGAACGACTACCTGATGAAACCGCCGCAGCGGGAGGACGTGCTACTAAGAATTAAAATGGGCCTGAACCGTCTGTATGCATCCCGAAATGAAGCAGATCTACAAGAAAAGGCATATCGAGCCGCTGCAAATGAGGCCAAGGCTATTATTGGGGATAGGGCTAATCGTAGCAGTGCAATCGCCCCGGAACCAAAGTTATATAATAACCCCCGGAAAGTAGGCTATATCGGTAAAGAGAGAGAAATGAAAGCAGTTAAGGAGACAGACTCCGGGCTTGCTGCTCGATACCATGAAATTCGAGATAAAGATTACTTAGCTGAAGGCGATGAAGCCGTATCGCCATTCTACAGAGAGATAAGATTAACTCCGGCGAAAGGTATGAGGAAAGGTTACGAAAGAATCCAGAATGAGGGAGACGGCCCGGAGATCGATCTGAATGTAATTCAGGATAAGTTAAACGGCAAAGAGCTGCCTGCGGGGGCTCTCTTCTGTGATGCCGATCAGTTCCGCTATTTTTATAAGCTGGAGCAGCTGCGGAGCGAGCGTAGTGGCCAATCGGTTTTGCTCTGCATGCTGGCGTTCAGCAGTAAAGATTATTCCAGACCGCCTGGTTACCTGCTGCCGGAGGTGATGTTGAACTTAAAAAACGTGCTCACGCAAACCCTGCGCAAGGGCGATCTCTTCACCAACTGGCACGAAGGGCAGGTTTTGTTGCTGCTGCCCGGCTTGAACCGGGAACAGGCTGCCGAACTTCTGGATAGAATTGATCGCGCCTATAGCCGCACCTATTCCCTGCAGGGTTTAATCCTGCAGAAGAAAATAGAAACTATTTTCCCCCTCGAAGGCGATTCCCACTTCAATTAACATCTTTTGTTATACCCGTTGTTTCTGACCTATGTTGCTTTAATAAAGCAACCAACCCCAATTTGTAACAGAAATATAACAGGTTTTCGTTACAATTAGCTCAAGTAAGATCAGCTAACCGGATAGGATTTGGAATATGACCAATAAAACGGATAATAAACCCATATACCAAGGTCGCGGCTCGGATTTTATGATTAGAATTAGCAACGACGATCCTACCGCTTTTAAAGGTAAAATCGAGCATATTAAAACCGGTCAAATCCAGTATTTTAATGATTTTTTGGAAATGATCATGCTGGTGCAGTCCAAACTAGATGAACAGAATTATCCGCAGAGCGATACCGAGTTAAGATCTTTTTGCTAATGAACGCGGAAGAGGTAAATATTAGGCAGTGGATGACATTAATCAGAATAAACCGAGCACAATGGAAGACGCGGTATTTTTAATCAGGGTGCAGTTTCGCCGCAACACCAGCTGGCAAGGCACCCTGCAGAGCATGAACAGCCGCAAAAGTTGCATCTTCAGGAGCGTGCTTGAAATGGGCTACCTGATTTACAGCGAGCGCTTAGCAGCCCTAAGCCTTGATCGCGAAGAAGGATTACAACTGCCGACCTGGAGTACAAAAGAAGACGTTTCCTGAAAATAGCAAGAGTAAGTAGAGGTTATAAGCGTGATGGGTAAAATAAATCATAAAGACAGCATAGCGGGTTTTAGCAAACGGGCCCTGTCACCGCGCAGCGGTTTGGTTTACGGCTTTTTTGCATTGTTATTGGCGGTAGCTCTAACCGTCGGTACAACCAACGCCTGGTTTACTGCGGGTGATAAGACGGAAAATACTTTTACCGCCGGGACACTGGATATTGAAGTTGACGGACCTTATGATATTAAGGGACAGCAAATAGCAAGCAATGTTCTATTTGATCCTTATTGTGCCGGTTTGAACTACCTGATCAATAACAGCGGTACGAAAAAATCTTTTGTAAGAGTCAAATTTGAAGGACATTGGGAACGAACTTATCATACGAATACCGCGATAGCCACAGTTGCAAACACTACTATTAGCGCTTCCGATAGTGCGCATTTTAATTATGGTCCCAACAACCAAAAAGAATACAGTGCAGATAATCCCAATAGATTCGGTTTTACCGATTTTGAGTTGGTTGGCCCGGCTGTTTTTGCGCAGCTTCCAGCTCAACAAGGTGGTATTGGCAGCGGGTATGAATTAAGCGGCAGCGGAAATTTTGGCAGTTATTTTTTAAGTACTGATTCCGGAAGCGGAGCAGCGACAGCTCCGGGGGAAGTATTCAGCGTTGGAATTGGTATAGCGAAGTATCAATTTAGAGATGCAGAAAGACAACAAATATCAAATTTATTTGGTCCTGGCTGCCTTATACTGTCTGGCGAGATAAAGGGAGGAGGCACTTTTACCGGACCAGGTGGCCTGGTAATAAAAATAACTGATAATGGAAAAAGTTTCGACTTTGAATCAAATTATCCAATCTACCATGTCTTTGTCAAAGGTGGTAGCAAAGGCCACCATCTTTACACTTACTACATAGACAGTGGCAAAATCAGATCTGATAACTTGGGTCATTACGTCGATGTTCCGCACAATACCACCATCCCATTTGCGGACATTGTTAAAAATAAACTATTTGTCAATCCTTCAAACCTTAGTGCCGCCGGAGTCTACAAGGGGTCTG
>DBBD01000076.1 GCA_002292015.1 Firmicutes bacterium UBA993 | reverse complement strand
AAATGGGGTCAGGTCTTGAAATATCAGTTTTCTAAATGTGAATACAGTTAATCGCATCCTGGAAGAAGATTCTTTGTGGAATTTCTAAAAACCTTATATTTCAATGCCTGACTTCCCTTTTCAACAGTTTTCGAGCGCCGCTTTAATTTCATCGGCTACAGCACTTTCCCTCTCTCCGGCCAGGGTTTTTTCAAGGGCTGCTTTGCCCTTTTTGCCGCCGATTCGACCCAAAGCCCAGGCACTGTAGCGGCGAACCAGTTCTTGTTGATCCTGTAAGGCTTTGCTCAGCGGCCCGATAGCTGCTTCGTCGCCGCTGTTGCCGAGGGCAATTGCCGCATTGCGCTGGATAAATTTTTTCTCCCAGATGTAGCCGTACATCAATTGTTGAACCGTTTCAAAAAAGTAACGATCGTCCATGTTCAGCAAAATGGGCAGATCGAATTTCGGCACTATTTCATGCAAAAAGGCATCGGGGACCAGTTTTTGCTTCAACCGTGCCTGGTTATGAGGACAGGCATCCTGGCAGTGATCACAACCGTAGATCCAGCCCTTCATTTTTGGGCGGATCTCCGGCAGGATATCTTCAGGAGCGCCGGGGAAGTTGCCGGCACCATAGCTGTTAAAAGCGATGCAGCGAAACGGATCCATTTTGTAGGGGGCATATAAGGCCCCGGTTGGACAGGCATCAACGCAGCGGCTGCAATCATCAAGGCAGGTACGCTCTATTTTGGCTGTTGTTGGCTCGAGCTCGCCGCTGACCGCCATGGCCACGATGCCGATATAGCTGCCGCGCCCGGGGGAATAAATAAAAGTATTGCAGCCAAAGTAACCGAGACCGGCCCGCGCTGCAGCCTGACGCTCCGCCATCGCCGGCCTGACGCCTACTTCCATACCCTTGCTTTCTAAATAATCTCTGAACAAGCGCAACCGGTTGCCGAAGAGACGGTTTTTACCATAGTAAAGCCGCGATTGGTAGGATTTACCGATACGCCCTTCAAATTCCTGCGGGTAGCCCTGCTTGTAGTAATCATAGATCAGCACCACAATCGAGCGGGCCGCGGGCAGCACAAACTTAGGATCAGCCACATGTGCCAACTGCAGTAACCCGTTGCTAATCCAGCTGTAGCCCTCTTTTCGTTCTTCCAAAGCCTCTGTTAATTGTGGGAAGGGATCTGCGGTAGTAAAGCCGACATCATCAAAGCCGATCTCCAGGGCGTATTCCCTGATTTCCTGTTCCAAGCATTGCACCCCCAAGTTTTTTATGATGCCCTTGATATTCTGCACCGGGGGCCGGAATCCTTTTATTTATAGGAAGGTTCCCGGGTGATCGGCTTTTCTTCTCTTCGCCCCTGCAAATTTAGCTGCTATTAGCGGACGCAGCTCGGTTATCAAGATACCGGCAAGAATTAACCCGGCACCGAACAGTTTCTGTGCCGTAAAAACCTCGTACCAAAAAAGATAAGAAAAAAGGCCGGCAAAAACAGCTTCCGTAGAAAGGATCAACACCGCATGGGTCGGCGGTGTGTAGCGCTGGGCTATGGTTTGGGTTACAAATGCACCGATTGTACAAAAGATGACAGCATAAAGAATCGCGCCCCAGATTGCCGGCGGATGGCTAAACATCCCGCTGGTTGGTTCATAAATTATAGCAACAGTAAAACTGGCCACGCCGGTTAAAGCAATTTGGGTTACCGCCAATACCAGTGGATCACGATTCCGAACATGAAGAGCAATGGCAACCAGGTGACCGGCAAAGAGGAAAGCGCCGACCAGTGTCAGCAGATCGCCAAACCCCAACCCCATCGTTTCATCGGCCGCTAGCAAGTAAAGGCCTACCGCCGCCATCAGGGCTCCGATCGCCGCCCAGAGGCCCGGAGATTTTTTTGTTATGAAATAGTAGATGAAAGGAACAATTACCACTGCCATTCCGGTGATAAAACCGGATTTGGCCGGCGTGGTGTGGAGCAGCCCCACGGTCTGAAATACAAAACCGGTAAAGAGGAAAAACCCGATCTGTATCCCGGCCAGATAGTCTCCCAGCGGAGCTTTCACCAGGCGTTTTCTGAAGATTATGGCCAGCAGCAAAGCGGCCAGGCAGAACCGGATCCCCAGGTAGGTAAAAGGTTCAATTGCTTCGAAGGCATGCTTCATAATTACGAAGTTAGAGCCCCAGAAAATTGCTACAAAGAGCAGGGATACATCGGCTAAAATAGTTTTTTTACTTTCTGACAGCTCGTTCATCTTGCTTATTCCTTATTCGCTCCCTACAAAAACACTGCCCGGCCTGCTAAAAACCAAGAAGCCGGACAGATCAATACTACCATAACAAAGCTTTTCTGAAAACCGGCCGATCTATGCAGCCTGATGATGTAACAAATCAGAAAACGTTTGTCGCAGCGGAATTACCTTGCAGCCAGTTGAAGCGACTGTGTTGTTTTTTACGGCCTGTTACGCCGCACCAGTTCGACGGCAATAAAAGAAGCTACATGGTTCGGCAGCGTTCCCGGCCCAAACCCGGCATCGTAGCCCAGCTCGATCGCTAACTCGTGCGAAATGCGCGGCCCGCCGCAAATCAGCAGCACCCGATCCCGCAGACCCTCAGCCTCAGCGAGTTCAACCAGTTCCGTTAAGTTTTCGAGGTGAATATTTTTCTGGGTTACTACCTGTGAGACAAGAATCGCATCAGCCCCTAGTTCAACTGCCCTGGCCAGCAGTTCGGCATTAGGCACCTGGCTGCCAAGGTTATAGGCCTCTATCTCCGGGTAGCGCTCAAGCCCGTACTCGCCCCGGTAGCCCTTCATGTTGATAATCGCGTCAATTCCCACCGTGTGGGCATCGCTGCCGGTGCAGGCGGCAACTACCACGACCTTGCGCCCCAGCTCGCTTTTAATCAGGCTGTTTACCTCTTTAAAGTTCATGATTTTCTGCTGCTGCTTGGGAATCTTAATCGAAGCAAAATCGACACTATGGGTACACTTACCGTAGAGGACAAAAAAGGTAAATCCCGCCCCCAGGTCAGCCATTTCAGTTACCGCCGGTGACTCAAGACCCATCTTTAAGGCAATCTGCCGAGCTGCTTCCCTGGCCTCATCGCCGGCCGGCACCGGCAGGGTAAAGCTAACTTGCATCGCCCCGTCATTTAAAGTATCACCATATGTCTTTACTTTACCTAAATCAACAGTCACTTAAGAAAGCCTCCCTTCGGCCGCTAGGGCATGAGCGCCGAAAAGGCCGGGGAAGGGATTATAATAACCGCTGTCCTTTTTGACAACCCCGCTTCCACCCTTACCGCCCTCCCGGGTGCGCTTGATATCGGCAAACATACCTCTTTCCATCGCTGTTTCAAGGCCAATTTTTTCAATTTCCTGCAACATATTACAGGCTTCGTTCAACAGGTAGGCAGCCCGGGTTTGCACCTTGCCACCGGGAGCATAAATCAATTCATCGCCCAAGTGGCGGGCGTTATTGAAAATATAGCCGGCATTGTCAATGCTTAGATAGCGATCGCTGATAAAGGGGGTATGAATCGCCTCGGTCAACATACCGAGCAACTGAATCTCCTGCCCGGTCATTACCGCAACCAGGTTATACATGCCGTTGATCAGATAGGTTTTAAAAATGTTGCCGGTGACATGCTTGGTTGGCGGCATATACTTGAGCGGAGATTTGGGAAAGAGCTCCCGGCAGAGTTGAGCCTGGGCAATCTCCATCAGCAGGCCATCTTCCATAGCCGGGTTTATTTCAAAAGCGTGGCCTAAACCGATCTGCTCCTCTTTTAAACCCGAGCGCAAAGCTAACTGTTCGTTGATAAACTGGGAAGCTAAAACTGTGTAACCCTTATCAAAGGCATCGGTGGTGGTCAGGTAGTTATCTTCCCCCGTGTTGATAATAATGCCGGCAAAGGCATTGATCATCCGGGAAAAGTGTTGATCGACGAAGGTCCGGCGCATGTTGATGTCACGAAACAGGATACCGTACATGGCATCGTTCAACATCATGTCTAGCCGCTCCATTGCACCCATGGCTGATATTTCCGGCATACAAAGACCTGAAGCATAGTTAACCAGGCGGATGTAGCGGCCGGTCTCCTCCCCTGCTTCGTCAAGCGCTGCACGCACAATCCGAAAGTTCTCCTGGGTAGCGTAAGTGCCGCCAAATCCTTCGCTGGTTGGCCCGTAAGGCACGTAATCGAGCAAGCTCTGGCCTGTATGCCTGATCACAGCCACAATATCAGCACCCTGCAGGGCGGCAGCCTTGGCCTGCACGGCATCTTCATATACGTTACCGGTGGCTACTATCACGTAGAGCATCGGCTTGCTTGGTGGAGCCGCTTTGGCGATCCGGCTCTCCCTTTCCGCCCTTACCGCGCTAATCTGAGCAGCGGCTTTTTCAGCCAGTCCATCGGCGGTGGCCCGCCATTTTTCCTCCGGGCAATCCGGCACATCCTGAACCTGAAGCTTTCCATCAGCCAAAGCCTGGGCAATCTCCCGGGGAGTTTCGCCCCCGGCTACAACCGCCCTGGAAAGCCAGGGCACCAGGCCACGTTCCAGCAGGCCAGCCTGCTGCAGTTTTTCGACCATCACATTGGCAAGCGGTACTCCGGCAGCGTCAATACCGTCAATACCGAGCAGCCGCGCTGCCGCCCGCTCCGTGGTCGTGGTTGTATAGTCGCCAATCCAGGCGTGCAGGCGATCGGCGATTTTGCCGGCCATTTTTCTGGACAGATCAATCTTTGTTCGATCCAAGTCCAGCTTGTTTGCCAATTTAATCACTCTCCTTTCGATGACTAATGACCTAATAAATCGTTACCTAAAAAGTGGATTTAGGCTTCGTAAACAAGATCAAAAACCGGGCAGGGGCTTAACGCCTCCTTCATTCTCACCAAAAACATCTGCGGGTCGTAGCCCCTTCCAAAAGGGTCGGTTGGGTTAAGGGTAACCGCGGCCAGGTTAATGCTCTTTAAAGCTTCAATTTTACCTCCCTGGTTAATAAAACGGTAATAGAGTTCCGGCGAGATAAAGAGACGCGTTGCATCCTTTACGATCAGGGTTGGCGGAACAGGACGAAGTTCTATCACCTCCCGGAGATACCTGTCAACCAGGGCCCCGCCAAAAACCAGCGCCTCGGTTTCCCGGCGATACCGGCTTACCAGCTGTGCTCCGGCCAGCAGTGGAATCTTAGCCTTGATCGGTTCGATCTTAAAGTTGCAATCTGCGCGGTGCAGCAAAGCCGCTTCGCCTTCTTCGAGGCCGGCCCGGGCAGCAGTAGCCAGATCGCCTTCGACGGCCGGTATCGTAAAAAGAGCGCAGCGATATACTGTTTTCCTGATCACATCGTCCATAGTCGGCCCCAGCGATGCTCCGCTTGCCAGGATAATTCCGTCGGCTAAAAGCGGCGAAGCTGAGGCCAGACGGTTGATCGCACCATCGACTAACACATGCCCGGCGCCAAAATCAAACATCTGATCAACCAGTTTGCCCAGGGCGAAAACACTGCCCGGTCCGGCCAGCTCGACCAGGCCGGGCTGCTTCACCCTGGCTAGGAGCACCGTACCAAGCGGTGTAGAAAATGTGCTGCGTTGAAGAAGTTCAAGGTTGGCTTCGGCGGCATCAAAACAGGCTTTGGCTGTAGCAACTAACGCCCCCTTGGGCGCATAGATTCGCGGCTTATCTTTTAAGGTCAGCCGGTCGAACCTTTCGCCGTCATAACCGGCTGAAATTAAACCCAGGTTTACCGCTTCTCTTTCAAATGCTTCAACCAGGTAATTAAAAGTGACCGTCTTACCAACGTTTTTTGTCATGCCCACGATGGCAATTGAGCTCAAACCTGTTGCCGTTATCAACTTAAATAGTTCGCTTGTCATTACCCCGCCGACGCCTGAAAATGGTTAAAAAAAGATTCTACTGCTTTCGGATCAATTACTATCATTATGGTGCGGCTGGAAGTATAATAAGGGCTTCTTATAAAGAGGCTAAATTACCGCGTTTTGTTCTTCAGCAGTAGAACCACTATTAATATACCAAAAATTAAAGCTAAAAGCCTTCACAAGACAGGCCAATAATTATTACACTTTTTTATACATGGTGTATATAGCAAGCAGGATTACAACAAAAAACATTGAATCGAACAGGAGATAGGCGGTTATCTATAAATTAATTTTGTGGTGAAATAAAATGTCCCCGACCGTTCAGGAAGCACTGAACCTTGAAATTTTCAGCCGTTGCCGGCTTTTAACCGCCGGTAGCGGCCTTGACCGTAACATCTACTGGGTTAATATACTGGAAATCCTCGACGACCTTAGCCATATCGAACCCGGTGAATTTCTGATAACAACAGCCCACGATTTGCAACCGCTGAACATAAAAAGGCAAAAAGAGATGGTGGAATTTTTTGCTGAGCGCCAAATGGCAGCAGTAGCTGTTCAAACCGGGCACTACATCAAAGAAATACCGGCGTCGCTGGTTAACCTTTTCAACGAATACAACATTCCGCTGATCGAAATCCCACCCGATATCAGTTTTAAAAATATCACCAAATCCCTGATGCTATTGCTCTTAAAAACTGAAAAAGATCGTTTCGATGATCAGCAACCATCAAAAGAGCAGGACCAGTTGAGGCGGAAGTACAAGGCGATGCTTAACACCTGGTCCGGCCTGGTTGAGGGAACCGAACAAGCGTCACAGAGCCAAGGGCTTTTTGGCCTGGGCCTGGAGGCTGACCGGGACTACTGGATTTTAAGGGTGGCAGCCTGCGATAAGGGACGCTGCCATACCCCTTACCCGGTTAAAACTGGCGAGCACCTGTCGGAAGTTGTGGGGCAAGCCCTTTTTCAGCTAATGGAACAGCGGCACATCCCCTACCTGGTTGGGATCGCCGGCGACAATATCACTCTGCTGCTGCAACCACAACCCGGGAGCGGAACCGCCGGTGCAATCGTGCAACACAGCCGGAGGATTCTGGAAGAGCTGAGGCTGCTCTGTACACGGATTGACATTTTCCTGGGGCTGAGCAACAGTCATGCGAAGATCGAAAACTGGAAAAAAGCGCTCGACCAGGCCGAAAAAGCCTTATGGGCAGCAACCTTGGGCCTTATCAACCAAAACGGCTTCGGCATCTATGCCATGCTGGGTCCTCTTAAACTGATCCTTGCCGTAGAAAAAACCGAAGCCCTGGAAGATCAACTCGGTGAAACCCTTAAACCGCTTATTGCTTACGATCAGCGCACCGGCGGGGCGCTGGTTCAAACACTTAGAACTTACCTCAAATATCACAATATCAAAACCGCGGCCGAAGAGCTTTTCGTGCACCGTCATACCATGAAGTACCGCTTGAACCAGATTCGTAAACTCACCGGCCTTAAGCCCGAAGAACCTACTTCACTGGTAATCTTAAGCGAAGCGCTTACTATCTACGACTACCTAAAAGCCCGCGGTCTGCTCTCTTAAACAACAGATAGTTCCAGCAGGGAGTGGTTTTCTTTGGTTTTGATCGCGCCAACCTTGTAAGCAAGGGGTTTTGCAAAACCGGGGCCGTCGACAACCATGGTATGGGCTTCACCGCCTTCGCCGCAGGGCGATATTCCGATACTGACGCAGTAGTCGATATAATCTTTATCCATAGTCCGGCCCAACCACTTTTGATCGACCAAGTCACTGCGAATGGCTACGATCAGCGCTTTGCCGCCCCGTCTGATCAGTTCTTCAGAAACTGCACGCTCTTCCATCAGCCAAAGTGGCAAATTGTAGTTGATGCCGCAGCGTTCGGCCATCTTTTCAACCCACTGCCGATGTTCTTCCAGGTTGATATCACCAAAAACACCGCCGGTTGGTGAATACTTCTCTTTCAACATCTCAACCGCTCGCTCGAAACCAGCTTCGTAGCTTTCCCAGGTTACTTCCTCGGTATGCAGAGGCAGGCCAAGCATTGCGGCCTGTTCGCAGAGGACATTTATTTTAAGACCATGCGAACGGCTGTGACCATCTCCACCAACAAAACTGAGCAAGCAGGCTATTTCCAGTCCCCTCTCCTGTGCCTTGAGCATGGAGAGGTAGGAATCCTTACCTCCGCTCCAGGAGACAAATACCCGGTCCCCGGGGACGCTGTTATAGAGCATCTGCTTTTTCCTCCATAGCTCCACCATCTTCGAGATGGTGGGTGCGGTTGTAATAATCAACAGTAAAGGTATCCCCGATCCGGCGGATCAACGTAACCGAGGCATTACCAATCTTAATATCCCAGAAAGCGGCATTTTCTAACCTCAAAATATTGTAAAGCAGCGCCCGAATCGATCCTCCGTGGCTGACAGCCACAATCCGTTTTCCATCAGGAGCCGCGTCAGAAACAGTTGTGAGAAACTCATTCATTCGGCCGCATACGTCTTTTAAAGACTCGCCCCCGGGTGCCGCCTGATGAAAGGGATCATCTAACCATTGGCTGATAGCGTTGCCCCATTCCTTTTCAATTTCATCAAAAGTAAGCCCTTCCCACTGGCCAAAGTGGATCTCACGCAGCAGCGGGGTAATCGTTGGCTTTAACCCGCAGCCGGCCCCGATAACCCGCGCCGTATGCAAAGCGCGGTTTAGATCGCTGCAATAGAGTTCATCAATGCCGCGAGGGCTCAGAAAATGACTTACCGCCTCAGCCTGGCGCAATCCAAGCGCTGAAAGGGGCGACTCGGACCAACCGAGATAGCGCTGTTCTCTATTCGACTCTGTCTCCCCGTGACGGATTAGATAAACTTCCATCTTTCAGCGTTCCCCTTTCGGCTCGGAAAGTGAGTGATCCTCTGCTTTGGTGCTGACCCCTGCGTCCTGAAAAGTGGCCATTTCTTTGGTTACCCTGGCCGCCGCCTCGACCAAGTGCATCGCCAGCACCGCCCCGGTTCCTTCGCCCAAGCGCATCCCCATATTAATATAGGGTTTCAGGTTCAGGTAATCCATTAGCAGCGCATGCCCTGATTCGGACGAAAGGTGCGAAGGAACCAGGTAACTATAGGCTGCCGGACAAATTTTAACAGCAACCAGTGCCGCTGTGCTGGAGATAAAACCGTCGACCACCAGCGGTATCCGAACAGCGGCTGCGCCGATGATCAGGCCGGCCAAGGCTGCAATCTCGAGCCCGCCTACCTTGCTGAGCGCATCAACTGGCTCGTTTACACCTTCGCTGAGGCCGTGCCTGGCCAGTGCCTCTTCCACCACCTGCTGCTTGTGCCGCAGTTTTTGATCGTCTAAGCCGGTACCGCGGCCAACTACCAGCGATACAGCGTAACCGGTAAGGGCTGCCATCAATGCGCTGCTGGCTGTGGTGTTGCCGATCCCCATTTCGCCGGTTGCCAGAACTTTTATGCCGTCAGCAGCTGCTTCTTCAGCGCATTCAATGCCGGTAAGCAGCGCTTGCAACGCTTCGTTGCCGCTCATCGCCGCCTGGCTGCGGAAGTTATCGGTACCACTTTTTATCCGCACCTTCTTAACCCCGGGTAAATCGGTATCTACTTTTACGCCGATGTCAACCACTACTACCTCTACGTTACCCTGGCGACCCAAAACGTTGATCGCCGCGCCACCGGCGGTAAAATTGGCTACCATCTGGGCCGTCACCTCGGAGGGGTAAGCGCTGACCCCTTCTGCGGTTACACCGTGATCGGCAGCCATGACCACCACCCGCTTGCGGCTGTCTACCGGGAAAAGATCACCGTAAATACCGGCCAGTTGCACTGCCAGTTCTTCCATGCGGCCGAGGCTGCCGGGCGGCTTGGTTAAAATATCGACCCGTGCCCGCGCTTTTTCCATCGCCCCTTTGTCAAGCGGCCCAACAGCTGCAATTTTCTCTTGTAGTTTTTGTGCCAAAGCATTGTAGTCTTCCATGTTAAGAATCCCCTTTCGGTTAATAAATGATGTTACAAGTACCGCTTTACATTTCACCCCCACCCCGACCCTCCCCGGTGTTAAGTGTGTGTAAGGCTCAGCCCCTCAAGGGGGAGGGAGTT
>DBBD01000032.1 GCA_002292015.1 Firmicutes bacterium UBA993 | reverse complement strand
GTTTGTCTTCCGGGTTTCCAGTTTTTTTGTAGGCTTCCATAGTAATATGGTAGGCCAGGTCAATACCGGTCAAATCCTTTAAGCGGAAGGGACCCATCGGGTGACCTAGGGCGTTTACTACCGCGCTATCGATATCCTGGTACGATGCAACACCCGTATCAAGAAGAAATAAGGCTTCCTTGCTTATGGCCGCCAAAATCCTGTTGACCAGGAAACCGTAAATTTCTTTATGCAGCATAACGGGTATTTTATCTATTTTCCGTGACAGATCCATAGTCAGTTGGGCTGTCTCTTCAGAGGTATGGGGCCCTTTTACCACTTCAACACACTTCATGACCAAGGCCGGGTTAAAAAAGTGCATATTACAAACCTTGTCCGGCCTGCCCGTTACCTCCGCCACCAGAGAGCTGACCAGAAAAGAGCTGTTAGTTGTCAAAACAGCATGGGGTGGAGTTATACGGCCAAGCTCTGTAAAAATTTTTCTTTTCAGGTCCAGTTTTTCCGTTGCCGCTTCGATAACAAAGTCGGCATCTGCTGCGGCTTCAGCTAGATTAGAACTGAAAGAGAGATTGGCTAAGCCTTGATTACCTTTATCTTCGTCCAGCTTCCCTTTAGCGATACGGCCGGGGATCCAAGTTTCCGCGAACTTTTTTGCTTTTGCCAACTGCTCTGAGCTCACATCAACGCAGCTAGTTTTGTAGCCATACAGAGCAAGCTGCAATGAAATTTGATGTCCCATATTGCCGGCGCCGACGACACAAACCTTTTTAACCTGATCGATATTCATGAAATCCGTCTCCTTTGCCATTAAATGTAAAGATTAAATCCTCTCAATAATTGTGGCTACCCCCTGTCCACCTCCGCAACAAGCGGTTACCAGCCCATATCGGGCCTTTTGCCGCTTAAGCTCGTAAAGCAGCTTGATAGTCAAAATAGCCAGTGAGCCGGCAATAGGGTGGCCTAACGCGATGGCCCCGCCGTTGGGGTTTACTTTATCCAAATTCAGACCTAGCTCCCTGATGCATGCCAAGGCCTGGCTGGCAAACGCTTCGTTCAGCTCGATTACCTCCAGGTCGTCAACGGTAATACCAGCCCTCTGCAGGGCTATATGGGTTGCCGGAACAGGCCCTATACCCATGATGTTCGGGTCTACTCCGGCTGCGGCGGCAGAACGGATCACACCCATCGGCCTTAAACCCAGCGCCTCTGCTTTACCGCGCTCCATAATCACTAAGGCGCCTGCACCGTCATTGATCCCTGAGGAGGTGCCGGCGGTCACCGTGCCGCCATTCTTAAATGCCGGCGATAGCTTGGCCAACGCTTCCAGGGTTGTGCCGAAACGAGGGTGTTCATCGGTATCGAATACTACCGGTTCTCCTTTTTTTTGCGGGATCACTACCGGCACGATCTGCTCTTTAAAACGGCCTTCCTTAATCGCTCTTTCCGCTTTCTGTTGACTGGCCAGCCCGAAAGAGTCCTGATCTTCGCGGCTGATATTATACTTTTCCGCCACGTTCTCCGCGGTAATACCCATGGGCGGATCTCCGATCTGTGGTGGTGAAAGAGGGCGGGGCTGGATAAAGGCCGGTGCTGACCTTTGGTAAGGCGAAACAGGCTTTTCCAGCAAGTAGGGCATTCTTGTCATACTTTCCACACCGCCGGCGACCACAATTTCCGCTTGACTAGCCATAATCAGGGCCGCAGCCAAGTTGACAGCTTCAACACCGGAGCCGCACTGTCGATCAATAGTCAGCCCCGGCACTGAAAAAGGAAAACCGGCCTCCAGCCAGGCCATGCGCGCCATGCAACCCACCGCACCCAAGCAATGGCCCAAAATGACCTGATCCACAGTTGCCGGATCGATACCCGCCCGGTTAACCGCCTCGAGGATTACCAAAGCACCGTATTTTTCAGGCGGTACATCCCTTAAGGCACCGTTCTCCCTGGCAATTGGAGTTCTGGCACCGGAGACTATTACAGCTTCTTTCAACATCTGATTATCTTCACCTCTTTCAAGCAATAGTTAATCGTTGCACGGCAGAGTAGAATAGAAATGCCGTACCCTAACACACTATATGCTATCAATAGTTGTGCCAACATTTACGAGATGCTTTTCAACGAGGAAAAGCAACGCTAAACTCTAATCCACCTTTTTTACCTGCTTGGTCCTCTTTCCACAAGGTTGATACATGACTTAAATAATCCTGCGGTATCAAAGCTTACCAATAGCGTACTGATCCGCGATATTTTCCTATAACTTCGCCGGACATAATTGGGGTGTAAAAATCTTTTATGCGTCAACTCTGCTTTTTCACTTAATGTTGACAATTATCACCACAAGTTAGCATCTTGGCCAGGCGTGGCTTAGCCTGCCTTTTTATTTAATACATGCCCGTTAAGCATTAACAAAGTTTAAATATTGGTGAAATTTGTCATCAACGTTTAGAAGAACTTGTCGTGCTGCTGCTTCCGGCCAACTGTTTTTAATTGGCATAACATTTGCGAAATAAATTAAAAGCAATTGTGACTCGAATAGGAGGCTTAAGACAAATGTATTTCCTGAAAAAACGAGGGCTTGTTGTTTTTCTTATTGTGTCGGTGATTATGTTTGGCTGGGCCGGCAACGTCAAGGGGATGCTGACGAGCGGCTCACTGGAGCATGGCGGGCACGAACGCACCTTTAGCTACTTTTTGCCCCCCGCTTATGACGGCCGGGTTTCGCTTCCGCTTGTAATTTCATTGCACGGCCTGGGCAGCGGTGCCATAGGACAGGCAACATTGAGCGAGTTTGCGTTTTTGGCTGAAGAAAAGGGGTTTATCGCCCTTTTCCCCGAATGCCTGGAATTGGAAGGAGAACACCCCGACCTGCCGCAGCTTCCGGGCGCTAACCGGCAGTGGAATATCGGTATTGACATGTCGCTGCAGTACGCTGCCGGCATTGATGATGTCGGCTTTATTTCAACGTTGATCGATCATTTTGCGGCAACATACAATATCGACCGGACTCGTGTTTACGTTACGGGGATGTCTAACGGTGCCATGCTGGCCTACCGGTTGGCGCTGGAGCTTTCGGATAAGATTGCCGCCATAGCGACGGTAACATCACCGATGACCGTAAACTTTGCCGCGGCGGAGCCGACAAGGCCGGTTACTGTAATAATAATCATGGGCGATGAAGACCCGATTGTTCCCTACGAGGGGGGGGGTATTTTTATGTCTACGGAAGATACGGCTGCCTTTTGGGCTGAGGCAAACGGCATTACCGCAGAGCCGGTAGTGGACTATCTGCCGCAGACAGCGGAAAATGATCCTACTTTAATCAGGCGTACTGTTTATAGCGGAGGGCAAGACGGCACAGAGGTTATAAAATATGTCGTTGAAGGTGGCGGCCATACTTGGCCCGGTGGTCCTCAGTTTTTACCGGCAGCGTCGATTGGCCTCGTCTCAAGACATCTAGAAGCAAGCGAGGTTATATGGGAACATTTCCAAAGACATTCCCTACCGGTAGAGCGAACACCGTTAGCCTTGTATTTCCTTATTGGCTCCCTGGTGGTTTTGGCCTTGGTTATAATTATTGTTGCTCGGCGTCTCAGGGGGCAAAAAAACTCGGCAACGGCTGAAGGAGGAAATTAACTATATTTTCCTGACCCTCTCCCGGAGGGCATTACCCCTTCACCGTAACCATCTTCATCAAGAGAAAGAATTGTACGAGGTGATAAAGTGCGAAATGTAGTCCTCACCGGGTATTTACGCACACCGATAACCAAGGCCAGGCCCGCCAAACCCGAGACGGACCTGTTTAACGGCCTGCGTATGGATGAATGTGCCGCCCAGCTGATCCAAGAGCTACTGCTGCGCTTCAGTCTGGAACCCGATGAGGTGAATCGTTGTATCATCGGTTGCGCCAACCAGACTGGCGAACAATGGCTCTACGGCGGCCGGGCGGTCAGCCTGCTGGCGGATCTGCCTTATGCGACACCGGCTATGGCGGTAGATGTGCAGTGCGGCTCTTCCATGGCTGCCATCCACCTGGGTGTAATGGAGATCGCGTCCGGCTACAGTGATCTGGTTATAGCCGGCGGGTTGGAGCATATGACCCATGTGCCGATGCGCCACGGCACCCGGCCCAACCCGAAACTTTTAGTGCAGAACCGGTTTGATCCTGCGAAAATCGGTAAAAGCGCAGCCGAGATGTACGATGCCGAAAGCGACCGCTATCTTTTGCCTGCTATGGGCGAAACAGCAGAGCTTTTAGCCAAAGAGGGTAATATCAGCCGCGAAGAAATGGACCGTTGGTCGCAGCAAAGCCATCAGCGAGCTGCCCGGGCACAGGCTGATGGCTTTTTCCGGGGTGAGATTCTGCCATTTGAGGTGACCGGCACCGACGGCCGACTTAACGTGGTAGAGCATGACCTAAGCATCAGGGCCGACACAACTTATGAACAGATCGCCTCCCTGCCGCCGGCGTTTAAAGAGAGCGGGTTAATCACCGCCGGCAACTCGTCACCACTAAATTCCGGAGCGGCAGTGGTAATACTGATGTCCGAGCAGAAAGCGGCTGAACGCGGTATAAAACCGTTAGGCAGGATTTTATCCCTGGGGTGGGGTGGGGTCGATCCGCTATTCATGGGCAAAGGTCCCCTGCCGGCATGCCAAATGGCGCTGAAAAAAGCCGGGTTAGGGCCAGAAGAAGTTGATTTCTGGGAAATTAATGAGGCTTTCGCCGTAGTGCCACTATGGAATATGAAAGCGCTTGGTTTAGAACCGGAAAAAGTCAACGTCAAGGGTGGTGCTATCGCCCTGGGGCACCCCTTAGGCGCGACCGGGGCCAGATTAGTGGGTAGCCTGGCTCGGATCCTGTCTGTGGAAAAAAGAGATTTCGGCCTGGCCGCGATCTGCATTGGCGGCGGACAGGGTTTGGCCACTCTAGTCAAGCGCTGCTGAGTGAACCGCCTTCGTCGGCGCAAGGTTCGAGTCTAGCCCGACAAAGGTCTGAATTAAGCCTGATTGCCGGCACCCAATTTCCAGCGCATTTGATTAAGAGCGCGTCGCGTTGACCTTATGTTTCTTAATAATCCGCGGCGGGTCGGGAAAGTAGCATTCTGATATTTTTTGTCCTGCTTAACTACATTATACATACGAGAGACCGAGGAGGTTTTAGGTTCAAGTGGATTTTTCTATATCTGAAGAGTTGGAGACAATCCGTCGCTCGGTGCGGGAATTTGTAGAAAAGGAGCTATTTCCGCGGGAAGATTATATCGAAAACGAAGACTGCCTCCCTGCAGAGCTAATTGAGGGAGCCCGTAAGCTTGGTTTATTTGGCACCAGCACCCCCGAACAATATGGGGGGCTAGGTCTGGATATGGTCGGCAAATGTGTTGTCGGCCGAGAGCTGGGGCGGGGGCACGCCGGATTTTCCGGTTTCATCGGCGCACATACCGGGATCGGCACCTCAGGGCTGGTTTTAGCGGGCTCCGAGCCTCTCAAACAGAAATACCTGCCCATGATGGCTGAAGGGAAAATGATCGGCGCCTTTGCCCTGACCGAGCCCGATGCCGGCTCGGACGCGGCTGCGCTGAAAACTACAGCGATAAAGAAAAAGGATCGCTGGATTTTAAGCGGGGTGAAACATTTTATCACCAACGGTCCAGAAGCTGATGTTGTCACTACCATGGCCGTTACGGATCCATCCCGGGGCGCGCGCGGAATTTCCGCTTTTGTGGTGGAAAAAGTTTTTCCCGGTTACAAGGTAGGCAAAATTGAGAAAAAGATGGGGTTGCGCGGCTCTCACACCTCGGAAATTATTTTTGATCAATGTGAGGTGCCGGAAGAAAACCTGCTTGGCAGAGAAGGCGAAGGTTTTGTGACCGCTCTAAAAATATTAGCCTCCGGCAGGGCCGGCCTGGGCGCACGTTGCGTGGGAGCCTGTAAGCGGCTGATTGAGCTTTCATTGCGCTACGCGCAAGGGAGGGTTCAGTTTGGCAAACCGGTTTTTGAGAACCAGGCTATCCAATGGATGCTGGCCGATATGACGATGGAGACCGCGGCGGCAGAAGCGCTGACGATGCAGACGGCGTGGAAGGTTGACCAGGGGGCGGACATCATTATGGACGCGGCCATGACAAAACTGTTTGCCTCGGAAGTTTATTGCCGCGTGGCCGACCGGGCGGTGCAAATCCACGGGGGAATGGGCTATATGAAAGAGTACCCGATCGAGCGGATCTACCGCGACGCTCGGATTACCCGCATCTACGAGGGCACGTCAGAGGTGCAGCGAATGATCATTGCCGGACAACTGGAAAGGAGGGGTTACTAAAACCGATAAATGATCCACTTTTAGTAAAAATAGGTTTATTATTACGGCTTTTCTCATGATAAGCGCTCTATTCAACACAATATAGCATTGGTTTTCTTGAGCCGACATTTTAAAGGAGGTTAAACTGAATGGTAGTGTTGTACAAAAAGGAAGGCGCTATGGGGATAATTACTATAAACCGCCCCGAAGTTAAAAACGCATTAAACGAAGAGGTCCGTGCCGGGATACATGAGGCGCTGCAGTCGGCGAATAGCGACCAAGCGGTGCGTGGGGTAATCTTGACTGGTGGCACGGAGTTTTTCTCAGCCGGGGCTGATATCCAAGCCATGGCTAACGCCTCTGCGGTTGACGTTTTTTATCGCCAGGGGTTGCAGCAAGTCATTCGTCTCATGGAAACCATGCCGAAACCGGTTATCGCAGCAATCAGCGGCTATTGTTTAGGCGGTGGCTGCGAGCTGGCTTTAGGCTGCGATCTGCGTATCGCCTCTGAGACGGCCGTCCTGGGGCAACCGGAGATCCGCATCGGCATTATTCCCGGCGGCGGAGGGACTGTGCGGCTGGCCCGTCTGGTCGGCGCGGGAAAAGCCAAGGACATTATCTTCTCAGGAAGGATGGTCGATGCCACAGAAGCTTACAGCATAGGCTTGGTAGAAGCGCTCGTACCTGTGGAGAAACTGATGGAAGAGGCTCAAAACAAAATGCATAGCTATATCCGCCACGGCGGGGTCGCCTTGGGTGCAGCGAAAGTAGCGATTAATACCGGTCTGGATATGGACAAATATTCAGCGGACCTGCTGGAAAACTCATATTTTGCCCTTCTTTTTGCCACGGAAGATCAAAAAGAGGGAATGAGCGCTTTTCTGGAGAAGCGCAAGCCGGAATTTAAGGGAAGGTAACGTCGTAAAAGCGGTGCTGCAGCGAAGAAAAGCAGATTAGCGTAGCAGAGCTTATTACAGCTAAATTGAGGAGTGAGAAGAACTGATGATTAAATCCAGGCTTTGCGACTTGGTTGGGATTAAATATCCGATTATCCAGGGGGGAATGGGGCCCTTCGGTACCAATAAATTGTGTGTTGCCGCATCTAACGCCGGTATATTAGGCCTAATTAGCTCCAGCGGCATCGCCTCTGATGAAAAACAGCCGGAAATATATGATTATTTTTGCCGCAGCGGCGGTGCCGACCCAAGAGATGATAAAGAAACCATCTTAAGGGCGATTTTTCGTCAAACACTTGATCAGACCAGAGATGCCGGAGGTATCTACGGCATAAATGTGATGGTTTCAGCGGAGATGAATGAGATAGCAGAGCTGATCATCAGAACCATGATTGATATGAGGAATGAAATTCCGGAAATGAAGAGCCGGTTTAAAGTTCTCGTTACTTCTGCGGGCGATCCATTACCTTGGGCGGAAACGGTAAAGCAAACCGACTTAGTCTGGATGCACGTTATGCCGTCAGTAAGGGCTGCCCTACGTTGTAAAAAGGCCGGCGTGGAAGTGATAATAGCCTCCGGTCATGAAGGGGGTTTTCATGTTTCCTGGGAACCGGTACACTCCATGGTTTTGTTGCCGGCAGTAGTGGAAGCAGTATCAGATGAAAAAACCTTGGTCGTAGGAGCCGGCGGTTTTTGTGATGGCAAAACTGTAGCCGCAGCTTTTGCTTTAGGTGCAGACGGAGTGCAAATGGGAACACGTTTTCTATCTACCACGGAAAGTGATTTTCACCAAATTTGGAAGGAAGGTGTAGTAGAGGCGCAGGACAGGGGAACCTTGGTAGCTCGCGGTTTTGTCGGACCGGCGCGCTGGCTGAAAACGCCTCGCAGTGAGGAGCATGCCAAAAATACCCTTATAAAATCTCCGGGTGTTTATCTGGGCATACCTGACGACTATACCACGATCGACCAGTCGATTATTGAATACGAGATTGAGTCGATCAACGCTGTATATCAGGGCGACAAAGAAAAGTCTTTGCTTGCTGCGGGAGAATCGGCGCAAAGGGTCAACGATATGCCAATGGTATACGATTCGGTCCAAAACATAATGCGGGAAACAGAAGGTATTTTAAGAAGTATGCCGACATTATTGGTTTAAGGGGAGTTTGCAACAGTCGCCGGCGATAGAGGACTGGCTTTAAGTTAACCAAACCAGCAAGAAAATGTGGTTAATCTTGTATTCCGAAAAAAACAGGCTACCAACTACGCCGCTCAGTGTTTGGGAACCATAAGAAGTTCCGGCAGCCGGCGACTGCCCGCGGGAGAGGGCGGCAGTTTGTCAGCGGCTTTTAGCTTAAATTGCTTCAGACGTTCGCCATGTATACGTGTATAGATGTACGTTTCGTGTGGCGATTTACAGCAGCCCTTCCGTCATTATGCCACTACGCTTATTGATTTTTGTCAGCGTAAGTATCGCTCTCTGTCGGCCAGGAACTTAACCACGTCGGCCTTGGTGACAATACCTTTGAGCACATTTTCTGCATCGGTTACCGGGAGGTGGTTAATTCGGTGCAGGTTCATTAACTGTGCTATTTCTGCAATTGGAGTCTCCTCAGAAATTGTTATCACATTCGCAATCATCACTTGTTCTACCAGGGTTTGCTCCAACAGGTCCATACTTTTGCGCAACACGGCAATATCCCGAAGTTCGGGACTTTGTGTGGCCAACCTGGCTAGCCTGGTGAAAGGAATTACATTTTCCCGTTCGGCGAAAGAGGCGATATCTTTTTCTGTAACGATCCCAATGATCTTATTTTCCCGATCCACAACCGGCGCACCGTTAATCCCGTTGCCGGCCAAAAGGTTAACCGTCTCTTCCAGGTTGGCGTTTATGGGAATCGCCACAACCTTGACCGACATGACTTCCCCTGCTTTCATTTTAGTTCCTCCTGTTATTTAAGTTACCGGATGGTGTCTGATTACATTTCTTGTCCCAAAACAGAATTCCTTCTCTATGTCCAGAAATAAATGTCAAAAGTATAAACAAAAAATATTATTTAAACAATACGGTGACGATAAGCACCATGGCTCAAAAATTCACCAGCAGCTTTTACATATAAAACCTTTCA
>DBBD01000047.1 GCA_002292015.1 Firmicutes bacterium UBA993 | reverse complement strand
ACGCTGATAACTACCAGTAAAATCAACAGCGCTACAAAATAGTTTCTTTCAGCTATTTTTTTCAGGCGCAAGGGTTATACCCCCCGTCTAATCATCATGTTGTCAAAGCTGTTTTTTTACAGACAAACATAATCTTACTCTTAAATCAAAACTTATTCAACCACGCCCCAAGCCGGCAACTTTCCGGCTTTCGCCGCTATTTGCACGCAGATGCTAATCCGTCAAATGTTACCTGTTATTAATTTGCATCTTGTACATATTATGAAGCAATAGCACATCTAAACCCATGTAATATTTTTGTAAAGCTGAGTAATTCGGGAAAAAAACTATTGACTTACCATGTAAATTACTGGTATACTGTTCGAACCACCCTTGCTCCATTTTGCTAAAAGGAGGAATAGCGTTGAAATCAACAGGTATCGTCAGAAAAGTAGACGAGCTGGGACGGGTAGTAATTCCCATCGAGCTGCGACGTACGCTGGGTATTGAAGTAAAAGACGCCCTTGAGATCTATGTTGATGCCGAGAAAATTATCCTCAAAAAATACGAACCCGCCTGTCTGTTTTGCGGCAATGCCGACAACGTCAAACATCTCGGTAACCGCATAGTCTGTCACGAGTGCATAAGCAAGCTGGCTAAAGACTAATCTAAAGCCCGCTTAAGGGGGCATGGTGTTTCGTGCCCCCTTATTTATGGTAGATCAACTTCTTCAAACGGAAATTCCCTGACACATCCCAAGTCCAACAGCCGGACATGAGCCGATTTTTTCTTGTGATTAACCGCAGTTACCCGACCTTCACCGTCCGGCGTAACAACCTGATCACCCGGACGGGGTAGAGCAGCGCGGATATCCTCGTAGACGTTAGCTTCATAGCGCAGGCAACACATCAAACGACCACAGACGCCGGAAATCTTGGTTGGATTGAGCGAAAGATTCTGCCCCTTGGCCATCCGAATCGAGACCGGCTCGAAATCCTCAAGAAATGTAGAACAGCAAAAAGCACGGCCGCAGGAGCCGATACCCCCTTTTATTTTTGCCTCATCGCGCACCCCGATCTGGCGCAGTTCGATCCGCGTTTTAAAAATTGAGGCCAGATCTTTTACCAATTCCCGAAAATCAACCCGTTCTTCAGAAGAAAAGTAAAAAATAATTTTGTTGCGATCAAAGGTAACATCAACCGAAACCAGCTTCATATCAAGGCCGTGATCAATAATCTTTTCCCGGCAACGGGTAAACGCGAGCTTTTCTTTTTGGCGATTCTCTGCCGCCTTTTCCAGATCAGCTTCGGTGGCTTTTCGCAGTACTTTTTTCAAGGGTAAAACCAGTTCCTTCTCGGGTAATTCTCTTTCTTCAAGCACTACTTGTCCTATTTCCTGACCGCGGGCTGTTTCAACTATAACGTAAGTGCTGGGTTCCAGCGGCTCGGCCGGCGGTTCAAAATAATATGTTTTTCCGGCTGGTTTGAAACGTACCCCGGTTACCCTGATCATCTATGTTAACCTCCTTTGTAGCAATATCAGTGTTTTTTCAAGCAGCAGGCGACGGTTAACGTTGGTGGTTTCCAGTTCGTGTACAACTTGGTTAAGCAGTAAAATCGCCTCTTCCAGATCACCCGGCATTATCTTTTCTAACCAGTTCAGCGGTTGCTCCCGGGGTTGAACCAGATCGCCGCTGCGGCAAAGATTTCGCATCAATCCATCCCGGTAAATCATAGCCAGCAGTTCCAGAGCCGGCAGTAGATCTTCTTTTTGCGCCAACTGATCGGCCCATCCCAAAAGTTGATAAATCGGGGCTCTGCCGACAGCAAGGTTATAGGCCAGGGATTTTACTTCCACGATACGCTCATCCAGAGTTGTATCAGCCGCAAGCGCTAAAGCATGACCAGGCAGGCCCATGCTGATACGTGCCAATAATGCTGCCTTCTCAGCCGACACTCCCCTTTCCCTCTCTAAAAGCCCGGCCAACTCTTTGGCGGCCAACGGGCGCAGGTAGTAACTTTGGCAACGGGAAACAATAGTATCTGGAAGCCGGCGGGCTTCGTCAACAAGTAAAATAAAAGTCAAGCCGGCAGGAGGTTCTTCAAAAATTTTAAGCAAAGAAGATGAGGCTTCCGCGGTCATTTTTTCAGCTTCTTCAATCAGGCAAACCTGCGCGTTCCCAGCCAGATAAAAATTTCTTTTAACAGCCTTAACCTGTTCGGTTTTTAGTTTTGTTCCGTCCGGTTTAAGGCTTACATAACCGGGATTATTGTTCCGGTCAAAACTACGACAAGATTGACACTCGCCGCAGGCTTCAGCACCAGTTCGCTCATGACAGAGCAGGGCTTTGGCCAGTAGGCGTCCCCAACTTTTTTTCCCGCTACCGGTTGGACCAATCAGCAATAAGGCGTGGCTCACTTTGCCGCCGGTAAAGGCAGCCGTCAACAGGCGGCGTAATTCTTTCTGACCTACCATGTTTGCTACAGTTGTCAACGGTTAACAAATCCCTGCTTTTTCAATCAATAAAAGTGTCTTAGACCAAACTAATCCAGCGATATCATCGATGCTTCCTGTCGCGTCGATCACCAGAAAACGCTGTTTTTCGGTATTGACCAGCTCTAAGAAACCGGCTCTAACCCTCCTGTAAAAGTTTAAGTCCTTGCTCTCCATCCGATCGACCTGTTTCGTGCGCCGGGCGACAGCCTCTTCTGCTTTCAGGTCAAAAAGAATGGTAAGAGAGGGATTAATACCACGGGTGGCAAAATGATTCAGGTAGCGGATAGTTTTGAGATCTGCTCCGCCTCCGTAACCCTGGTAAGCGAGGGTTGAGTCTGTAAAGCGGTCGCAGAGAACAACTTTACCGGCTACGAGCGCCGGAACAATCACCTGTTCGGAGAGTTCCGAGCGGGCAGCCATGTAAAGCAAGGTCTCGGCCCCGAGTGAGAGAGAATAGTGGTTGTTAAGTATAACCTGCCTGATATCTTCACCAACCGCTGTGCCTCCGGGCTCACGGACCATTAACGGCGACAACCCTTCATGCACAAGGCGCTGGTGGAGCAAATTAGCCTGGGTAGTTTTCCCGCAGCCGTCGATACCTTCCATCGTTATCAGTAAACCCCGCGATTCAAACACTCCCTGACTGGCTATTGTTAAAAATTCTCTTAAAGCGAACACTCTCTGCACAACAAAAAACGCAGGCCCCGGCAACCTGCGCTAACGGACCTAAAAGTGATCTAAAAGCTATAATTGGGGGCCTCCTTGGTAATCTGGACCCCATGGGGATGGCTTTCTACCAGGCTGGCGCCGGAGATCCTGATAAAGCGGGTTTTTTGCTGCAAATCGGCAATGGTTGCAACCCCACAGTAACCCATCCCCGCTTTAAGGCCACCAGCAAGCTGAAAAACCATGTCGCCCACCGTCCCCCGGTAAGGCACGCGCCCTTCAATCCCTTCGGGAACCAGCTTTTGTTCGTATTCCTGAAAATAGCGGTCACGAGACCCCTCTTTCATAGCTCCCAGAGAGCCCATGCCACGATAAACCTTGTAACTTCGACCCTGAAATATTTCGAATTCTCCGGGGCTTTCTTCTGTGCCCGCCAAAAGAGAACCGATCATCACCGTTGATGCTCCCGCCGCCAGAGCTTTGGTTATATCACCGCTGAACTTGATCCCGCCGTCGGCTACCATCGGCACATCGTGTTCCCTGCCGGCCCTGCCGGCTTCATAGATTGCGGTAATCTGAGGCACCCCGATTCCGGCGATTACCCTTGTGGTACAAATCGAACCAGGTCCGACACCTACCTTGACTGCATCTGCTCCGGCTTTAATCAGATCGCGAGCGCCCTCTGCCGTGGCGACATTGCCACCCATTACATCAATTGCCGGAAACAAAGCTTTTATTTCCTTTACTGTGTCGAGAACGGGTTGAGAATGACCATGTGCCGAATCGACCACGATCAGGTCAACCCCTGCCGCTGCAAGCGCTTCAGACCGGGCAAGAGCATCACGCCCGACGCCGACTGCCGCAGCCGCCAGCAACCTGCCGTTTAAATCTTTGGAAGCACGGGGATATTGAATCGTTTTTTCAATATCCTTGATAGTGATCAGACCTTTCAGATGGAACTGATCATCGACAATGGGCAATTTTTCAATCTTGTAACGGCGAAGAATTTCCTGGGCCTCTTTAAGGGTGGTGCCAACCGGAGCGGTAACCAGCTGTTCACTAGTCATGGCCGCGGAGATCGGGCGGGAGTAGTCATCTTCAAAGCGCAGGTCGCGGTTGGTAATGATCCCGACCAGTTTTTCTCCAACCGTTACCGGAACCCCGGAAATCCGGTAGCGCTCCATCAGGGCCGCGGCATCATTTAACGTATGTTCCGGCGTAAGACGAAAAGGATTGGTAATCACTCCGTGCTCCGAACGTTTAACTTTGTCTACCTCTTCAGCCTGCTTCTCAACGGTCATGTTGCGGTGTATAACTCCGATGCCGCCTTCGCGGGCAATAGCAATGGCCATTCGTGATTCAGTAACAGTATCCATCCCTGCTGAAAGCAAAGGCATATTTAGGCGTAAGTTGCGGCTTAAGCGGGTGGCTACATTAACATCACGGGGCATAACCTTCGAGAGAGCGGGAACAAGGAGTACATCATCAAAGGTCAGGCCTTCGTAAGAGAACTTATCATTCTGCAAAATGCTATCCTCCCGCAGTAGTTAGCTGAAATTTATTGTCACGATCATAACAAACGGCTAATGCAGTGTCAACCGCAGGGCACGCCGCAAAACGCCTGTGTTGCTTATGTCATGCTGCTACAGGAATAAGCAGGATTAGTATTGTGTGATCAAGAATTGAACCATAAGCAATAAGATCTCTTAAGTCAGCAAGGAGGTTCGGGTAGGATGCCTTTTGTTAATGTTGATGGTAAAAAAACATACTATGCCGGCGACAACAGCCATTCCGGCACCCCGGTTATTTTTTGTCACGGATCCGGCGGCGGCCATCATCACTGGATCTACCAGATAAAAAATCTAAAAAAGCGGGTCAACCCGCTTGCTGTGGATCTGCCCGGCCATGGAAGATCGGAAGGCGAGGCGCTGAATACTGTATCTGCCTACCGCGACTGGCTGCACAGCTTCCGCCAGGCAACCGGCATCGATTGGTTCATCCCGGCCGGACATTCGCTGGGCGGAGCGATTGCACTTGATTATGCCCTCCATTACCCGGATCATACATTAGGTCTGATCCTGGTCGGTACAGGCAGCCGTTTGCGGGTGGTGCCAGCCTTTCTTGACGCCCTGCGCGAGGGTACTGTGCCGCTTGACCTGGCTGACTTACTGTACAGTCGCGAGGCAAGTGTAGAACTACTAAACAAAGGCAGGGAAGAAGTCAAAGCATGCGCCGCCTCGGTCTACTACGCGGACCTAAGTGCCTGTAACAGCTTTGATGTAAGCGGTGAACTATTCCGAATCAATGTGCCCGCTCTGATCATCTGCGGCGCCGACGACCGCTTAACCCCTGTAAAATACAGCCAGTTTTTAGCCGACAATATACCCCGCAGCAGGATTGTGATTATTGAAGGAGCAGGACACATGGTATTACTGGAAAAACCGGATCCAGTCAATGAGTCTATCTACTCTTTCGTTGCAGAATTGGCCGGCAGCAAGCAGCAGCAATAAGAATAAGAATTAACAACCATTTTCAACTACCAGCAGAAAAGGAGAACTAATGGAAAAAAAGCGCAGCTACCACAATTTAGAAGAAGCCCTGAAGCAGGCCGAAAGCAGGTTTGCCGGGCTAGACCCGGCAGAAACAGCCGAAAAAACCGAAACAACCTGGCTGTCAGAGGATCAAATTCTGGTTATTGACATGCTTGGGGAAGAGTATAGGGTTGCTTACCCGGAAGGAAAAATAAGGTCAGCAGATGGAAAGGAGGTTTCGATCTATCTTGCCATTATCATTCTTCACTACCTGGTAACCGCCGATGGCACCCCTTTAACCGGTCGCTGGATCGCTTATCGCCATTTGCCAGGTGGTGGCATCTATATCGACCCCTTTAACAAAAGAGCGGTTACCCCTTTCCTGAAAACCTTTGGCGAGCGTCCCGCAGAGTTTACCAGCGCTGCTATTGCCCTGGGCGGTCGCGAACATAAAGCTAGCGGTATCAGCATGGTGATCACAGTTTTGCCGCGCGTACCAATCTGCTTCACAATCTGGCCCGGAGACGAAGAAATGCCCGCCACGGCGAACATTCTCTTTGATGAAGCGGCCCCACACTATTTGCCGACAGAAGATTACGCCCATCTGCCGGCAATAGTCAACGGCGTACTTAAAAGCATGCTTCAATAACAGATATTTAGCGTGTGATAATCAGCGACACGGTTCCGGGCAGCAGTTCCTTTCACCGGATTCATGGCAATTAATAAAAGTAGCACCCCGGTTTCCGCTGGTGGTGAAACAGCAATGTTACATGTCGCGGCGGCCGTCAAGCGCCCGGCTGAGGGTCAGGTCATCAGCGTACTCTAAATCGCCGCCTACCGGTAACCCGAAAGCAATGCGGGTTACTCTTACCCCCTGCGGCTTAAGCATCCGCGCCAGGTAACCGGCTGTGGCGTCTCCTTCTACGTTCGGGTTGGTGGCAATAATAACTTCGTTTATGTGATTATCGGCAATGCGCCTTTCCAGCTGTTCAAAGCGTAGCTCTTCGGGTCCAATGCCATCCAGCGGGGACAAAACCCCGTGTAACACGTGATAAAGTCCCCGATATTGGCCGGTACGTTCTATTACCAGAACATCGCGCGGCTCTTGAATTACACAAAGTAGAGACCGATCCCGCCCACCATCGCTGCAGTAGCTACAGAACCCACTCTCCGCCAGGCTACCGCAGATTTGGCAGTAGTCTAACTTATCTTTAGCCTCTACCATGGCCCGGGCTATAGCAACTACCTCTTCCCGGGAACAATCAAGCAGAAAAAAAGAAAGGCGCTGTGCGGTTTTTGGACCAATGCCCGGAAAACGACAGAGAACTTCAACCAATCTGTTTAGTGCTCTCGGGTAAGCCATTTAAAACATTCCCGGCGGCAAGTTAAGACCCCCAGCCAATTTTTGCATCTCTTCAGCCACCATGTCGTCAACTCTCTTAAAGGCCTCGTTAACAGCGGCGACGATCATATCCTCCAGCATTTCACGGTTATCCTCACCAAGCGCTTCAGGTTCAATCTGCAAAGAGACAAGGCTTTTAGTGCCGTTTGCCACCACTTTAACCGCCCCTCCGCCGCTAGTGGCCTCAACTGTCTTGGCAGCAATGGCCTCCTGCATGCGGCCCATTTCAGCCTGAGCTTTTTGCAGCTGTTTCATCATTTTGTTCATACCGCCGTTTGGCATAGTGCTAAGCTCCCTTCTTTAATGTTCGATTATTTTCCCGCCAAATATTTTCCGAGCATCTTCCGCACCGATCCCTTTTTGTGCGGTGGGGGCAGCTGGGGTGGAGACGGGCGGACTATTTTTTTTATCCTTCACCGGTACTGTTCCACTTTCCGCGGCCGGATAAGAATCTGCCTGCTTTGGGGTTGGCTTTTCCTCCCGTTTAGGCGCAGGCGCCGTTTGATGCCCAGTTTCAGCCCTAACCTGCATCTCGCGATTAAAGAAGTCGGTAAGGACCGCCTCAAGCAGTTTACGGTGCTGATCTTCCATAATTCTTAAGCGGTGAATGTCATACTCCGGGGCGTAAAGTAACTTAACTGTATGCCCCCGGCAATCGGCGATGGAAGCTGGCTCCAGCCAGGCAGCAGTGGTTCTTCGGCGCTTCTTAATCTCTTCCAACAGATCGGGCCAGGCTGCACGCAAACCAAGAAAGCGGTCAACGTTCGCCGGATCATCTGGAACCGTTTCGGTGCCCCCTTGTACATTAGTCGGCAATTCCACATTTTCGGCAGATACTTTTTCCACAGGAAGAGGAGTTACCGCTTCAGGCCGTGTTTCTCTTTCGTCCCCTGAAACCACGGCAGCCAGCGAAATAGTCGGAAGCACCGGTTCAGCTCTTTCCATTTTGCTGATAACCGGTTCTAAATGCAGGCCGGAAGCCGGCTGCAATCTGCCGTGCAAGACCCGCAACAGCCTGATGAAGGATATCTCCAGTAAATACTGAGGGAAATGGGCATGGCGCAGCTCGCCGGCTGCCTGGTGCAAAAGTTCAATCGCATCGAGCAGCAAGCTGCGGTTCAGGTTTTGACTGACGCTGGCGAGAAGCTCTTCAAGGCCGGAAAAAATTTTATCATTCCGGCCGTTGGTCGGTTGATTAAGCAGAAAGCGGCTGAATAAGTATGTAAGATCGCGCATTAAAAGCGTCAGATCACGGCCGCTGTAAATAACTTCGTGAATTATTTGCAGTCCGCAGTCTAAGTCGTTGTCGAAGGCGGCCTTTACCAGTGCCGCCACTGTTTCCGCCCGGGTAGAGCCGGTAACGATACGCACATGTTCGTCACTGATCAGATCTTCGCCGTATGAAGCGCACTGTTCCAGTATCCCCAGAGCATCGCGCAGCGAACCTTCGGAAAGACGGGCAATCAATTCAACCGCCTCGTCTTCAGCCTGCCAGCCCTCCTCTTTCAGAATCTGATCCAGGCGGCTGCTGATCTGAGCGGTGGTCAGCAGGTGAAAATCAAAACGCTGACAGCGCGATACAATGGTTGCCGGCAGGCGGGTTGGTTCAGTAGTGGCCAAAATAAATATCACGTTTTTCGGCGGTTCTTCCAGTGTCTTAAGAAAAGCGTTACAAGCCTCCGGGGTGAGCATATGCGCTTCGTCGATGATGTAAACTTTAAAACGGCTCTCACCGCTGGCAAAGCGGGACCTTTCACGCAGCTCTCGAATTTCATCAATACCCCGGTTGGAGGCAGCGTCCATTTCAACTACGTCGATCGACACTCCAGCGGCAATGTTTAAACAGGGGGTGCATTTCCCGCAAGGCTCGGCCGTGGGGTAGGTGATGCAATTCATCGCCCGGGCCAGAATTTTTGCCGTTGTAGTCTTACCAGTGCCGCGAGGACCGCTAAAAAGATAGGCGTGAGCAAGCCGATCGCTCAAAAGAGCATTGCTGAGCGTGCGGGTAATATGATCCTGCCCGGTCATGTCGGCAAACGTGAGCGGCCTGCGGCGTCTGTATAAGCTTAAATAAGTCAATTGTAAATCTACACCTCGTTGCGGCCGGCGATTTATTGACGCGACGACGCTGGTCGCTTCTTTCGGCTTCCCGGCTTTAACCATAAAATAATCGGTATCAAAGGTGGACATAGTCAAAACTAAACTCCGGCAGCAGCAAGAGGGTTGCGCAGGGTGTGGTCAGGATGCCGGTCAGGCTGAAATCGAAAAGACCTCAAACCTTAAAGACGCTAAAACCTTTAAATTAAGGCCGCGCACCTGCCTTTGGCTGTCATCTCCAAACGCTGACCGGGCAGTTAGCTCCGGTCCGGCGCTCCCGTGGCACCCGCAAATTCTCACTTACCGCTGCTTCCTTCCGGATCTGACGGGGTTCATGAGTCTGCGCCGCACGGGACCGGGCCCTCAACACCACTTGCCCGACGCTGACCCTGAAAAAGAACAACCGGGGGCAGGAATTCAACCCCGCTGTAGCGGATTGCGGGTACAGGGCACCGCTATCTCCCCGTCTAGCGCGGCCAAACTAAAAATTGGCGGAGAGAGAGGGATTCGAACCCTCGAGACAAGGTTTTGCCCCATCTACTCGCTTTCCAGGCGAGCGCCTTCGACCAACTCAGCCATCTCTCCACGCCGTACAACCGACACTTCTGTAACGCGATCATTATACAACGAATAAAGAGCCCTTTCAACCACCAAACATTTCGCCGGTTCCTGGAATTGTAATTTGTGACTCCAGTTACGTAAGCAAATATTTGTCGAAAAAGTGAAAAATATAGACTCTTAAAAAGGCACTTTATACCCCGCTGTCGAAGTTAACTTTGAAGCGAATTCAGCGAGGCGAGAGGAAATGAGTCGCAACAAGTAACGTCGTAACCAGGCTTAGGTTCGACATGTCCGCTTAATCAGCAATCTTGGGCCGGTTATTGGCGGGCTATGCTGTCTAGTTCTTAAGCGAAATTAGAATCAGCTCCTGTGTAACTGGTAACAGTTGAGCTGTACCGAGTGGTCACACCTGCTAAATATGGGCGAAGCAGTTACAGAAATATAAAAATAGTGAGGTTGAACCGATGACAAATAATGTTGGGACAGCGATATTTATGGCTGTTGCTACTTGTCCGCGGGGCTATTTATAATGACCCGTG
>DBBD01000057.1 GCA_002292015.1 Firmicutes bacterium UBA993 | reverse complement strand
ATACCTGAAGAAGGGCACCCTGCTTGCACTCGGTATCGGCCTGCATAACCTGCCTGAAGGTTTGGCTATCGGCACCGGTTTTATCGGTTCGCCGGAGCTGGGACTTTCGCTGGCCATATTAATCGGCTTGCACAATATTCCGGAGGGAATGGCTGTCGCCGCGCCGCTCAGGCAGGGAGGCTTAAGCTTCTCCAAGGTTTTGGCCATCACCGCCCTGGCCGGTGTGCCGATGGGATTGGGCGCGCTTGTCGGCGCGCTGATCGGCAGTATTTCGGTTTTTGTGCTGGGGCTCTCACTGGGGTTCGCGGCAGGAGCCATGCTTTATATCGTCTGTGATGAGCTAATACCCGATGCCTACGAAAGCGCCGGCGCCCACTTTTCAATCACCGGCATATTTGCCGGAACGATACTGGGCTTGCTTTTTACAGCCTGGTTTTAATTACCCCGGGTAATTTTGCTTATCCCGGCCAGGTAAAACACAATTACGCCGTTGTTGTTGACTTTGCTGCAACCCTTGATTATAATTCAGCCAGAAGAAAGCAATAAAATAACGGGAAAAACGCTCACGGGGAAAGTTGCTTTCCCGTGAGTTTTTAGCGATCAGGGGGTATAAAAATGCAGATTGCCGTGGCCCAGCTTAACTTGAAAGTCGGCGCATTAAACAATAACGCGGCAAAAATAAAGGCATCGATCGTGCGTGCCGCCGATCATGGTGCCGACCTGGTTATCTTCAGCGAGCTCAGCTTAAGTGGTTATCCGCCCCAAGATCTAGTACTTTACAAAAGTTTTGTTGACCGGGAGTGGGAGCTGCTTGAAAAAGAGATTTTACCGCTTACCCTGGGCGGGCCCGCAGTGGTTATTGGTTCCGCTTACCGTGAAAACGGCTTTCTTTATAACGCCGCGCTCTACCTGGCGGAAGGTAGGATTAAACCGGTACACCGGAAATCTTTGCTGCCAAATTGCGCTGTTTTTAATGAAGACCGTTATTGTGGCCCTGCATCAGGGCTATCCGTCGAAATGATCGGCGACCTGCCGACCGCGATTACTATTTGCGAAGATATTTGGAGTGCCGGCGACTATGAGAAAAGGCAGTGCGGCCGCACTGACCCGTTAAAAGAGCTTTTTACCGGCGGAGCCCGCCTTTTGATCAATATTTCCGCTTCTCCCTATCACCTGGGCCGGCAAAAGCAACGCGAGGATCTGCTGGCCTTCCTGGCACGGGAATATAACACGGGGATCTTGTACATCAACCAGGTCGGCGGAAATGACGAGCTGATCTTCGACGGATCGAGCCTGGTTTATAACAACCGGGGCCAGCTATTATACCGGGCGGCATCCTTTAGCGAGGAGTTTTTTTATATCGAAAGCAATGATCTTTTCAAAACTGCCGGAACAATCTGCCCCCCGGCAAAAGAAGATCTCGATACTGTCCTGCAAGCTCTTACCCTTGGCTTACGCGATTACGTTGCCAAGACCGGTTTCAGTAAAGCGGTGCTCGGCTTAAGCGGCGGGGTTGATTCGGCCCTGGTTGCCGCCCTCGCTGTTGAAGCCCTCGGGGCTGAAAACGTGCTGGGGTTGATCATGCCATCACCCTATTCTTCCGATCACAGCGTAAAAGACGCTTTAGCGTTAGCCGACAACCTGGGAATAAAGAGGCAAATCATCGCGATCAACAAGCCTTTTACCGCATATTTGGATCTGCTTAATGATAACGGCAACGCATTGCAGGATCTGGCTGAGGAAAACCTGCAGGCCAGGATCCGCGGCAACCTGGTGATGCACTTCTCAAACCGGGAAGGTTACCTGGCCCTGGCTACCGGTAACAAGTCGGAATTGGCTGTCGGCTATTGCACACTCTATGGCGACATGGCCGGCGGCCTGGCGGTGATCGCCGATCTACCGAAGATATTAGTCTACGAACTAGCCACCCACATTAACAAGCTTAAAGGGAAAGAATTTATACCGCGAGACACCATTGAAAAAGCGCCGTCAGCAGAGCTGCGCCCCGACCAAAAGGATGAGGACTCCCTGCCGCCCTATGCGCTGCTCGATCCGATTCTTCAGCTTTATATCGAAGAAAACCTCTCAATCAATGAGATCTGCAGCAGGGGATACGAACAGGAGATTGTTGAAAAAATAGCACAACTGGTTGACAAGGCAGAATTTAAAAGACGCCAGGCCGCTCCGGGCCTGCGCGTTACCACGCGCTCTTTCGGTTCCGGAAGGCGCATGCCGATTGCCCGTAGCTATGAATAACGGTGATGGCAAAACTATGAATATGAATAATAAAGAGAACTTAAAACAGCACAGTGTTGGCCGCTACGACCTGGTGGTAATCGGCGCCGGGCACGCCGGCTGCGAAGCAGCCCTGGCGGCAGCCCGCCTTGGTTGCAGCACCCTGCTGCTGACCCTGAACCTGGATATGATCGCTTACATGGCCTGCAACCCTTCACTGGGCGGACCGGGCAAGGGTCACCTGGTGCGGGAAATAGATGCCCTGGGCGGGGAAATGGCAAAAGTAGCCGATCAGAACCTACTGCAGGTCCGCCTGCTGAATACCGGCAAAGGGCCGGCGGTTCAAGCCCTGCGGGCCCAGATTGACAAATGGGGTTACCAGCGGTCGATGAGGCTTAGCCTGGAAAAAGAGCAGCGCTTAATAATCCGTGAGGATATGGCCGAGGAGATCTATACAGACAGCGGAGCAGTGGCCGGCGTGGTTGGGCGCAGCGGCGCTTTTTACGAGTGTAAAGCTGCCCTTCTCTGCAGTGGGGTCTATCTTGGTTCGGAGATCTTTTTGGGCGATCTTCATTACACTGCCGCGCCGGGCAACCTGACCCCTTCATTTAACCTGGTCAGGAACCTGCAAGAGCTGGGGCTTAAGTTTGACCGCTTCAAAACAGGCACCCCCCCACGGGTTTACCGCCGCAGCATCGATTTTTCGGGATTAGTCCCGGTTCCCGGCGAACCCGAAGCTCCCGGCTTCTCCATGACCGGAGGCGGTTCGCCGCGCGAACAAATTCCCTGCTGGATGACTTACACCAACAGCGAAACACACGCTGTGATCCGCGACAATTTTGCCGTCGCCCCGATCTACAGCGGATTAATCAAGGGACGCGGCCCCCGGTATTGCCCTTCAATTGAAGATAAAATTGTGCGCTTTGCCGACCGTGACCGGCACCCCATCTTTATCGAACCGGAGAGCGCCGACAGTGACGAGCTTTACCTGCAGGGTATCTCTACCGGTTTGCCACCGGCGATTCAGGTCGCTTTTCTGCGCACGATCAAGGGCCTGGAAAATGTTGAGATCATGCGCCCCGCCTACGCGATCGAATACAACTATGCCCCGCCGGTGCAGCTGAAAATTACCCTGGAGACAAAAAAGGTAAAGGGGCTGTTCTTCGCCGGGCAGATCAACGGAACCACCGGCTACGAAGAAGCAGCCGCCCAGGGACTGGTTGCCGGGATAAACGCCGCCATGCTGATCCACAATAAAGAACCGTTCATCCTTAAGCGCAATGAAGCTTATAGCGGGGTGATGATTGACGACCTGGTAACCCGAGGCGTGCAGGAACCGTATCGTATTTTTACCTCCCGCGGCGAATATCGCCTGCTGCTGCGCCAGGACAATGCCGATCTGCGCCTGACGGAAAAGGGCAGGCAAATCGGCCTAGTTGACGATGAGCGCTACGAAAGCTACCGGCAAAAGAAATTATATATCGAAGGAGAACTGAAGCGGCTGGCGGCGATCAGGCACAACCCGGGCGGCCCGGTTGAACAGTTTTTGGCTGCCAACACCTCAGCCGCCCTGCACCAGCCGCTAAGCGCTCTTGAACTGCTACGCAGACCGGAGATCAGCTACAGGGCTTACCACGAATGGGAAGGCCGTAAATTACCGCCACTGCCCCGGGGTACAGTGGAGGAGTTGGAGAACCAGGTTAAATATGCGGGCTACATAGCCAAGCAGGAGCAACTGGTGGAAAAAACCGCCCGCTTGCACGATAAGCCGATACCGGCCGGTTTTGATTACCAAAAAGCGGGCAACCTGTCGCGCGAAGCGCGCCAGAAGCTGGAGGAGATCAGGCCGGCAACCTTAGGACAGGCTTCAAGAATGGAAGGGGTAACTCCGGCAGACCTGGCGGTTTTGATCCTCTACCTTGAGCGCCCGGAAACGCTAGGCGCAGAGCGGATCCGGAAAAATGAGGGAGCAGATGATGAATCACGTCCTTAAACGTGAAGAGCCGGGTTGGTACCACCGGTTGGGCGACTATTTCAGAAAGCAATTCGGCCAACCAGTTTACAAGATCCCGCTCGATGCCGGGTTTTCCTGCCCTAACCGCGACGGCACCATCGGCACGGGAGGTTGCCGCTACTGCCATAATCCGTCTTTTTCTCCTTTCAGCAGGGAAGATCAGCCGCCGGCCCTCAGCGAACAACTGCAGAAGGGCAAGAAAAAGAAGCCTGCCCTCTACCTGGCCTATTTTCAGTCGTACACCAATACCTATGCTTCCCTGCATAAATTAAAAGAACTTTACGATCAGGCCCTGGCTGTTCCGGAAGTAATCGGGCTGAGCATCGCCACGCGGCCGGATTGCCTGTCACCGGCAATCCTTGACCTGCTGGAGGATTATGCCAACCGCTGCCACCTCTGGGTTGAATTCGGCCTGCAGTCTGCTCATGATAAAACCCTAAAAAGAATAAACCGCGGCCACAGCGTCTCCGACTTTGTAAGGGCTGTAACCCTGACCCATGAAAGGGGCATCCGGATCTGCGCCCACGTGATCATTGGTTTACCCGGCGAAACAGCGGCAATGTACGCGGAAACGGTTGATTTAATTAACAAAAACGGTATCGAAGGCATTAAATTCCATCACCTGCAGGTAGTCCGCAACTCACCGCTGGCTGAAGATTACACGGCCGGAGATGTGCCGGTTTTTGTAAGCCTGGCCCGCTATCTTCCCCACCTCTGCGACTGCCTGGAGCTGCTTAATCCCTCCACGGTTGTTCATCGCCTGGCCAGCCAGGCCACGAACGCCGCGCTGCTCATCGCTCCGCACTGGCCGGAAAGTCCCGGGCAGATTGCCGCCACCGTCACCGGGGAGCTAATAAAACGCGGCACCCACCAGGGGAGCCGCTTTAACGGGTAAACTGCAAGTTATTACCAATTTATTACCGATCGAGAATACCAGGACCTGATCACCCCCACACGAACCATCCCCACTTACGATCCTAAACGTAGTATTTTACGGGCCTCGTCCGGAGAAGCAACCGGCCGGCTGTGAATGTCAGCCACCCGCACGATCCTCTCTACCAGCTGGGCATTACTCTGGGCCAGGACCCCTTTTTCATAATAGATATTGTCCTCGAAGCCGACCCGCACATGGCCGCCCATGATGATCGCCGCCGTACCGAGAGGCAGCTCAAAGCGGCCCATGCCGGCCACAGTCCAGGTACTGCCGGGAGGGATACTTTCCGTTAAATGCAGCAAATTTTTTAACGTGCCCGGAATCCCACCCGGTACACCCATCACGAAGTCATAGTGCAAAGGTTCTTCGAGCAGGCCTTTTTTCACCAATTGCAGGGCATTGCTAATCATGCCCACGTCAAAAACCTCAATTTCGGGCTTGACACCGTTTTCTTTTATCGCCATGGCAAATCTTTCCAGATAAGAGGGCGGGTTCAGGAAAACATCATCGCCGAAGTTGACCGAGCCGGTAGAAAGGGTCGCCATCTCGGGCTTCAGGTAAACCGGCTGCAGCCTCTCTTCCGCGGTCATCCCCACCGCCCCGCCGGTCGAAACCTGGATGATAATATTGCATTTGGCCTTGATCTTCTCAATAGTTTCCCTGAATCTCTCCCCGGCCTGGGTCGGGGTCCCGTGATCATCCCGTACGTGCAGGTGAACGACAGATGCTCCCGCCTGGCAGCAGTCATAGGCAGCCCGGGCAATCTCCTCCGGGGTGACCGGCAGGTTGGGGTTATGCTGCCGGGTTATCTCCGCCCCGACCATTGCCGCAGTAATGATCAGTTTATCCATTGTATATGTCTCCTTGTCGCATCAGGTTAGCTGCCCTGCAAACCACGCTGCAGCTCCCGGGGCACAACGCAGGTGCCGCCGGCCCGGTTGACCAGGAGCGGCTCGCGTAGAACTGTGCAGGCGGAAGGGCAGCCTTCGATCCCGGCGCTCGTTATTACTTTATAAGCCTCAAACTGCATGTGACGCGAAGTGTTGCCGGCCTTATCGATCCAACCGCTTACCTCAAGGTAGTCACCGGCATAGACCGGAGCCTTGAATTCAACCGAGTCGTATGCCACAAAAAGCCCTTCATCGCCATCATTGCGGATTAAAAGCTCGGTAGCCACATCGCCGTAAAGCTTTAAGATATAAGCGCCATCAACCAGGCCACCGGCGTAATGAACCTCCTGTTCGCTGATCCGGATCCTAAGCATCACTTTTTCAGAGTAAGCCACCTTGCACACCCCTTTTCTGCCGGCTGCAGGCATTATTGGCTATCGGCGCCAAGCCGGGCAATTTCAAGCTTCTAAGTATATAGCTCCTCAAAGATTTTCCTCAACACCGGGCTTTCACGCATAATATTAAGCGAGATCGCGGCGTGATCTTTTGTATACCCATTGCCGACAATCATGGTCACATCCTTACCCACACCTTCGGCGCCGAGGGCGGCCGCGGTGAAACTGGTCGCCATGCTGAAAAAATAGACAATCCCGCCATCACGGGTGGCAAGGATCGAAGAAAGTTCGGTATTGGGAATATTGACGCAGTTGATGGTCACATCAGCCATCGCCCCGCCGGTGACTTCTTCAACCTGGTGCATAATGTCAAGGGCGTCGGAGGCATCAGCCATTAAAACCTGGTCGCAGTAGCCAGTTGATTCAGCCCGTTTTTTGCTCGCCTCACGCGGGGCAATCCCGATTACCTGGCCGGTTACCCCGGCTCTTTTTTTCGCTTCAAAGAGGCAGAGCAGCCCCGATTTCCCTCCGGCCCCGATAATCGCTACTTTATCGCCTGGCCGGACCAACTTGGCTGTCTGGGCCGCTGCCCCGGCTACATCCAACACCGCCAGCGACAGGGTCTGGGGCAGATCTGCGGGCAGAACGGCATAGATACCGCTATCAAAAAGGATGGCCTGCCCGTCAATTTCCACCTGGTCGATATCTTTATGGATTTTTTTGATTTTATCAATCTTAAGCGGCGTCAGGGAGAGTGAAACCAGCGTCGCCAGGCGGTCTCCCACCCTGAGCGGCACCTTGCCTTTCCAGTTGGCTCCAATCTGTGCCACCCTGCCGATCAGCATCCCACCTGAACCGGTAACCGGATTGTGATGTTTGCCTCTTTTGGCGACGATGCCGGTCATGATCCCGGCAATGCGAGCCTCATCACCACCTGCTTCTTCTTCAATCTGGGTGAAGCTGGCCGAGTCGATATTCAGCACCTCGACGTCAATTAAAACCTCGTTATCGTAAATCTCCATATCATTGTCTATCTGCCAGGCCGGCTGGGGCAGAAGGCCTTTCGGCTCAATTACCCGGTGACTTCCATAGGGGCATCCTTTGCGCACCATTCTTACCTCCGTTCTTTGTAAATAGAAAAATGCTACCCAACAAATTCCCCTTTCTCTTAAGGGAGCGGCCAGGGTGAGGGGGGTTATCCCTCTGCCGGTGCCACCCGAGTGGCATGATAAATAATTCTGCGGAAACGCTTCAACTCCTTTGATTTTTGAGGCGATTTTGCCTGCCAGGTAGGATAATTTTATTTTGCGCCGAATATACTTAATGTATACCAAACTGATGTTTAAGGGCGGGAATAGCAGATGAGGGAGCTTGCTGAAATATTGAAAAACTGGCGGGAAGATCCGTCCCTGATGAAAAATGTAACCCGTTGGGAGGTTATCCCCGAAAGTGAAGGCTGCTATGCCGATATCCCGGAACATCTGGATCCGGCACTGATAAAAGCACTGCACGAGCAAGGTATCGAACAGCTATACAGCCACCAGGCCGAAGCGATCGAAGCTGTCGCGGCCGGTAAAAATACGGTGATCGTAACCCCCACCGCTTCGGGAAAAACCCTCTGCTACAACCTGCCGGTGGTAAACTCCATTATTGAAAACCCCGCAAGCAGGGCCCTCTATCTCTTTCCCACCAAGGCCCTCTCCCAAGACCAGGCAGCGGAGCTGCGCGACCTGACCGCCGGGCTTAAGACGGCCCTTGCAACTTACACCTACGACGGCGATACCGAACCTGGGCTGCGCCAATTAGTCCGCAAAAGCGGTCATATCGTAGTAACCAACCCTGATATGCTTCACTCCGCGATCCTGCCCCACCACACCAGGTGGGCGCAACTGTTTCACAACCTAAAATTCATTGTGATCGACGAAATGCACTTGTACCGCGGTGTTTTCGGCTGCCACGTGGCCAACGTGATCCGCCGCCTGAAAAGAATCTGTGCTTTTTATGGAGCTGACCCGCGCTTTATTCTCTGTTCGGCAACAATTGCGAACCCGGGTGAACTAGCCGAGCTGCTGATCGAGGATCAGGTAACAGTCATCGCTGAAAATGGGGCGCCACGGGCCGAAAAACATTTTATCCTCTACAACCCACCCCTGGTCAACCCCGACCTCGGCATCAGGCACAGTTCTTTACTTGAAACAAAACAGCTGGCCGGAACCCTGCTGGCGGAAAATATCCAGACTATTGTCTTTACCCGCAGCCGCATCGCTGTTGAAGTCCTGCTGACCTACCTGCGGCAGCTAAAAAAAACAAGACCGGGCGAGGAGAGCGCAATCCGCGGCTATCGCGGCGGATACCTGCCCCATGAGCGGCGGACGATCGAATCAGGCCTGCGCAACGGGAAAGTCAGGGCCGTAGTGTGCACCAACGCCCTGGAACTGGGCATTGATATCGGGGCCCTTGATGCATGTATAATGACCGGCTATCCCGGCACCATTGCCAGCGCCTGGCAGCAGGCCGGACGGGCCGGACGACGCAGCGGGGCGTCGCTGGCGGTGCTGATCGCCAACAGCGAGCCGCTAAACCAGTTTATCGTTACTAACCCCGACTACTTCTTCGGCCGTAGCCCGGAGCGGGCGGTGGCCGATCCGGACAATCCGGTGATCTTGGCCAACCATGTCCGCTGTGCCGCTTTTGAGCTTGCTTTTCGCGATCAGGCGCCCTTTGGGAAAACTGATGTAACCGAAGTGCTTAAATTCCTGACCGAGGATAATGTGCTCTATTTCAGCGACGGCTGCTACCACTGGATGGACGACACCTACCCGGCGGAAGAAATTTCCCTGCGCAGCGCAACCCGTGAAAATGTGGTGATAACCGACATCAGCGGGCCGGCTCCGAAGACGATCGGCGAAGTTGACCGCTTCAGTGCTCCGATGCTGGTCCACGAGGAAGCCATCTATATCCACGGCGGCAGGCAGTACCAAGTGGAAAAGCTGGACTTTGACGAAAAAAAGGCCTTTGTCCGACAGGTTGACGTGGATTATTTTACTGACGCCAACCTGAACGTTAGCCTGAAGGAGCTGGATATTTTTGAGGAAAACAGCGGCGATCTCTACTGCGCCTACGGCGATGTACACCTGAACGCCCTGGTCTCGATGTTTAAAAAGATCAGGTTCAACACCCATGAAAATATCGGCTCCGGCCCCGTTAAACTACCTGATACGGAGATGACCACTACCGCTTTCTGGCTAGGGTTTTCCGCTGCGGCGCTGGAGGGTATGAACCAGTCCGACGTGCAATCGGGGCTGCTCGGCCTCGCCAACCTGGCACCTCAGGTCGCTTCCCTTTTTTTAATGAACGACCCCCGCGACCTGCGTGCTATAAGTTACATAAAGTCACCTGCCAACGGGCTGCCAACCCTTTACCTCTATGACAATTTTCCGGGCGGTGTCGGCTACAGCGCAATCCTCTACAGCGAGTACCGTAAAATCTTTAAAGCCGCCGGCGAGGCAATTACTGCCTGCCGCTGCCAGGAGGGCTGCCCGTCCTGTGTCGGAGCTGTTGGCAACGGTTATGAAGCGCAAAAAAAGCCTGCTCTACGGCTGATTGAAGCGATCTTAAGGTGAAGCGTGAGCTGCAGTCCCGCTTAGAGCTTTTTCGGCGGAGCGGCGAGCTGAAAAGCGGCCGCCAGTTCGCTGAAGAGCTGAAAAATGATCAAAGCGATCTCCTGTTTCCCGGTGAAGGGCGCGAGGCACAGACTCCCTTCGGCCGCTGCTATATGCGGGAGCTTAAATTTCCATTAGAGCACCGGCACGGCGGCAGAACGCTGAACGGGATTTTAAGCTGCTGCGGTTCAAACCTGTCCCTGCCAGCCCGTAACAGCAACCTGGAAAAGTTTGACCCCTGCCAGGCGCTCTTTTTGGATATTGAAACTACCGGTTTGGCCGGCGGTACTGGAACCTGGGCTTTTTTGATCGGAGTGGGCCGGGTTGAACAGGGCTCTTTTCTCCTGCGCCAGTATTTTCTGCGTCGCCCGGCCGAGGAAAGAGCCATTTTAAGTCATTTCGCCTCTGAAGCTGCCGCTTTCCCCACGCTGATTACCTTTAACGGCAAGCTGTTCGATTTGCCCCTGATCCAAACCCGCCAGCTGCTTTCAGGCTTCAGGCAAACCGAGCCTGATTTGCACCTCGACCTGCTGCACTGCTCCCGTTTGCTCTGGAAAAACAGGCTAAAGTCACGTTCCCTGCGCTCGCTTGAAGCATCACTACTCGGGCTCCGCCGTTACGATGACATTCCCGGAGCCGAAATACCGGCTGTCTACTTTGACTACCTGCGCCGGGGGAAGGCTGATCGGCTTAAGGCTGTTTTTCGCCATAATGTCCTTGATATTCTTTCGATGGTAACCTTGCTGGAGCGAATAGCGCTGCTTGGTGGCGGAAACTGCATTGAACACCCGGCCGAGGCGCTGGCCCTAGGCCGGCTCTGCCTTTCCGCCGGCCGGACCGCTGAAGGCCTCACCTACCTGAAAGCGGCAGCTGACGCCGATTACGCGTCGCTGTCGGCAGAGGCTTCCCTGGAGCTGGCCCGCTGCCTCAAAAGAGAAGGGAGCTGGCCGGAGGCCGTTTCGATCTGGAAACGAGCGGTGGAAAATGAATGCACCGACCTGTCCGCCCATGTCGAGCTGGCCAAGTACTACGAGCACCACCGCCGGGATTATTTGCATGCCCTGGAGCTGACCGCCAGGGCATTGGCGCGCTCAGAAAAGTCTCGCCGCCGGCTACCGGGCGGAGAGCTGAGCCGGGAAGCCCTGCTCCATCGCCTGAACCGGCTTAAAGGCAAGCTACAGAAGGCCGGCCACCAGGTTCCGGGTTAAGCGTCAGCCCCGGTTGACTGCGGCTGCCCGCTACCCGGTAAGGTGATCACAAACAGCAGTTCCTCCGCTTCAGAGCTGTCCAGGGGCAGGTTTAGCGGTCTAAAGGGAGAACCGGCCGCGGACGCATAACCGGCGACCACCGTTACTCCCCGCTGCTCAGCCCAATCCAGAAAATCGTAAAGCGTAAAGAGATGGATATTGGGTGTATTATGCCAGCTGTAGGGCAGAGCCGGGGTAACCGGCATCCTCCCTGTTTCAACCAGCTTACCAACCACCCCGCGATAATTAAAGTTGGGAAAAGAGACAATCGTAAACCGGCTGACTCTCAGCGTTTCTTCCAGGGCAGCCAACGGTCTTTCGAGCTGCTGCAGGGTCATCTCCAGGATGGCGTAATCAAAAGAGTCCTTTTTGAATTCAGGCAGCCCACAGTCTAGATCTTTCTGGTAAACTGCCACACCGGCACGAATGGCATCAGCTACCCGGGCCGGATTTCGCTCTACAGCCTGGCCGCTGATCTTTTTTTCAGCAGCCAGGCGGGCCAGCAGTTCTCCTTTTCCGCAGCCAAGATCGAGCACCCGCGAGCCGGGTTTAATCAGCTTAAAAATCAGCTGGTGATCGAGCCGCTTCCGTTTTTTCATCCCTGAGCACCCCGCCTCAGGAATGAATTGATCAAGGGAGCTGTTTTTTCTGCTTCTAATAGAAAAGCGTCATGCCCGTAGGTTGAGGGAATTTCAATATACGAAACCGGATGCCCGGCAGCCAACACCGCTTCAGCAACTGCTCTTGTCGACTCAGGCGGGTAGAGCCAATCGGATGTATATGAGATAAGGAGCAAATCCGCCCTGATGGCCGCGCAGGCCGCTTCAAGATCGCCCCCATTGTTAGACGCAGCATCATAATAGTCCATTGCCCTCGATAAATAGAGATAGCTATTAGCATCGAAGCGGTTTACAAACGAGCGTCCCTGGTGGGAAAGATAACTTTCCACCATGAATTCATCCTCAAGCCGGTAACAGGGCCGTTTTCCGTTTTGATAGCGGCGGCCAAACTTGCCCTCCATCGAGTCGGCAGACAGGTAAGTGATATGGCCGAGCATGCGGGCCAGCTCTAGCCCTCCAGCCGGAGCTTCGCTGTTGTAATAGTTTCCCCGGTTGAAGCAGGGATCGTTAAAAATCGCCTGCCTGCCAACGGCATTAAAAGCCAGTCCCTGTGCGCCGAGGCGGGCTGAAGCTGCCAGAATGATGGCCGACCTGATCCGGTCCGGGTAATTGATCGCCCAGGCCAGCGCCTGCTGACCGCCAAGCGAGCCTCCGGCTACAGCCAGGAGCTGCTCAATTCCTAAGTAATCCTGTAGGCGGACCTGCAGACGAATCCAATCTTCCACGGTAACGACCGGGAAATCAAGGCCGTAAGGCCTGCCTTCGTTTTCCGGGTTTGGCGACCAGGGTCCCGTTGTGCCATAGCAGCTGCCCAGGATATTGGCGCAAACCAGGTAGAAACTGTCAGTGTCAAATGCTTTACCCGGCCCGATCATCTCGTCCCACCAGCCAGGCCGTTCCTGCCGCCAGGGGCGGTTATCCCTGGCCCAGTCCCTGTCCCAGCCGGCTGCGTGAGCATCACCGGAAAGAGCATGCAGCACAAAGACGGCATTGTCTTTTGCCGGTGACAACCGGCCGTAGGTTTCATATTCAACAGTAACCGGAGCCAGCTCAATCCCGCAATCGAGCGGCAGGGGGTTTGCCTGATCAGCCAAAACCACCCGCTTGGGGCTGATCCAGCCGACAGAGCGCGGCGCATCGGGAAGATCATGAGGCGCTCTTTTCTCCAGGCAGACATTAAGAGGATCAGTCACCGATGACCACTCCCCGGCCCGCTTTTCCTTTTTGCGACTGCAACAGGGCCTGCTTTAGATCAGCGATAATGTCTTCCGGATCTTCTAAACCAACGGAAAGGCGGATAAAATCTTCGGTGACTCCTGTTTCTAACCGTTCCTGCGGTGACAGCTGGCGGTGAGTGGTCGACGCCGGATGAATTATTAGAGATTTGGCATCGCCGACATTAGCCAGGTGAGAGATCAATTTAACCGCGTTGATTAATTCGATCGCCTCCTGGTAACCGCCCCTGACCCCAAAACCAATTATAGCGCCGGCCCCGTCCGGTAGATAGGCGCCGGCCAAATTGTAGTCCTGGTGGCTTTTTAATCCGGG
>DBBD01000147.1:17098-17777 GCA_002292015.1 Firmicutes bacterium UBA993 | reverse complement strand
GGGAGAGCAGTCGGGACACATTATTTTTTCCGATCATGCCACCACCGGCGCCGGCCTGTTAACCGCTTTGCAACTGCTGAGAGTCTTACAGCAGGCAGGAAAACCATTATCAGAGATGGCTGCTGCGCTGGAGCGTTTGCCGCAGGTTTTGGTCAACCAGAAAGTGGGTACCAAGGAGGGTTGGGCGGAAAACGTCAAAATCAAGGCTGCGATTGAAAAGTTAGAGCAGGAGCTGGGTAGGCATGGCCGGGTGCTGGTGCGCCCCTCGGGGACCGAGCCGAAAATCCGGGTTATGTTGGAGGCTCCACTGCCGGAAGATAAACTTAAAGCTTACGCTCACTCACTGGCCGAACTGATTGCCGTCGAACAGGCTTAAGGCAGGGTTGGAACAGATTAGTACTGGCGGCCCGGTGTATCATAATTAAAAGGACCCGCTATGCGGCGGTGGAACGCGGAAATTCGATCGATAAGCCGCGTAACCTAGCCAAGAGTGTTACGGTGGAATAATTTGAATGCTAAGCGGCTGCATATTCCAGCCTGGATCTTATTCTTGATCTGCGGCATCCTTTACCTGGTTGCTGCGATCCGTGATCGCGATCCCCTGTATATTGCCGGCGGTATTTGCTTTATTATCGCAGTGATTATCATTTTGCTGCCCGCTGATTAGTTGCCCCGCCTG
>DBBD01000147.1:16291-16721 GCA_002292015.1 Firmicutes bacterium UBA993 | reverse complement strand
TCCCCGCGCAGGATTTTTACGCGCAGCTCCGGTTCAAACTTTTCGATGGCGTAGCGCAGCATGGTGCGCGGCATCCTGCGGTGGTGTTTCTCCAGAAATTCCAGCTCACAGGTAAGATCGCGTTTGCCCACTTCGCGCAGCATCCAGCCGACGGCCTTGTGAATCAGGTCGTGCGGATGGTCAAGCAGCTTCTCAGCCAAGGCAAGGGTTTCATCAAACCGGCCCTGCTTAATGAAGTAGGCGGTGGTTAGTACTGCCACCCGCTGCTGCCACAGGTCTCCTGATTCGGCAAGTTCATACAACAGGGCCGGGTCATTGCTGTATAGGTGGGGGCCGAGAATATAAGGGGCTGAAGAATCAACGAGATCCCAGTTATTGATATAATCAAGGTTGTTTAGGTAGATCTCCACCAGGTCAGCGCGCTTTGCGG
>DBBD01000147.1:0-15856 GCA_002292015.1 Firmicutes bacterium UBA993 | reverse complement strand
TAAAGCAATGTTTTTGTAATGACGGCGGGCTACCTTGCGCTGCTCCGGCACCGTGATGCCGATAAACAGATCACCTTCACCGTAATCTCCCGGACCGGTTTTAAAGAAACGCATCAGCTCTTTTGCCTTGCCTGGCACAACTGCTTTTTGCAGATCATTTTTTACCTCTTCCGGTGAAACCATTGTTATTATTACTCCTCCGCAAATTGATAACATTTCTGTCTGGACCTTATAAAAAAAGAATTAGCAGTAGCAGGTAGCTTTCATCGCATATGGTGCTACCATTATAAAGGAGCAGGCGCAGATATGTCGAATCATTATTACAATTCGGTTAAAAAGTATGGAAAGTGAGCTGTATGAACAGCAGGCTAAGTAGTCTTGGTTTTACGGAAAAGCGACTACAGGAAACGGCGGGTTACAGTGGTTTAGTGCCGGGCCGGGTCGTAGCGCGTGATAAAAACCTTTACCGCGTGGCTATAGCTGAAGGTGATCTGCAAGCTGAAGTTTCCGGGAAACTTCGTTACCAGGCGCTCGATGGTTCTGATTTACCGGCTGTAGGCGATTATGTCCTGCTGGATAATGTGGACGCCGGCACCGGCAAGGCCATCATTCAGCAGGTGATGAGCCGCAGCGGTCTTTTTGAACGTAAGGCTGCCGGCACAGCCAATGAGACTCAGGTTCTGGCGGCAAACGTCGATTTGGCTTTCATCTGCATGGCTTTGAACAGCGATTATAACCTGCGCCGCCTGGAACGTTATCTTTCCCTGGTTTGGGCAGGGGGAGCTGTGCCGGTGGTGGTCTTGACCAAAGCGGATCTCTGCCCTGACCGATCAGACAAATTGGCGGAGGTCAAAGCAGCTGCTCCCGGGGTTGATGTGCTGGTGACTTCAGGGCTAACCGAGGACGGCTTCAAACCGGTTGCCGCTTACCTGGAAAGCGGAAAAACCTGCGTTTTCTTAGGTTCATCGGGAGTAGGCAAATCAACCCTGATCAACCGCCTGCTCGGATCAGAACAGATCAAAACCAGGGAAATCCGCAAAGACGGGAAAGGAAAGCATACAACCACCCGGCGGGAGCTGATCCTGGTTCCCGGCGGCGGAGCGGTAATTGATTCGCCCGGGATGCGCGAGCTTGGCCTGGAAAGCGCCGACCTGGCTAAAGTGTTTCCCGATATTGATATACATGCAATAAGCTGTAAATTTAATGATTGCACACACACCAGGGAGCCGGGCTGTGCAGTTCTCCGGGCGGTAGAAGAAGGCACTCTTGATCCGAAGCGGCTGGCCAACTACCGTAAACTGCTTAAGGAAGCTAAATATGTTGGTCTCAATGCCAAGCAGCTGGAGCGGGAAAAGATCAATGAAATGTTTTCCGGGTTTGGCAGCCTGAGGCAGGCCAGGGACTACATCAAGCGCAAAAATAAGAGGCGCTGACATAAACTTTAATTGGCCGCCCTTTTGTTTACCGGTGCGCACGCGGAGCGCAACCTTTTGCTGATGCTGCCGATCCCGGCCTGAGGCTCACTGATGTAATGTTTTCATTCGGTTATCGGTTTGTTCGTTGCAAGGGGGGAGGGGGGGGATCCTTTAATACAGGCAGAGGATTAAAATGCACCCGTTACGTTGATCAAGCGAAGGAGGCAGATGATGCAAAGCAGGTTCGAAGTTCTGTCCGCAGCCGAGATTGAAAAGATTGATGCCGCCTCAATGGCGATTTTAGCTGAAACCGGTTTAAAAGTGGAATTTGATAAAGCTCTGCAGCTGTTTAAAGAGGCCGGTTGTCCGGTCGATGACGGCAAAAAGCAGGTTCTGATCCCTGAAACGATAGTGCGATGGGCGGTTAAGCAGGCCCCGTCTTCATTTACCCTGTTTGGCAATGATCCGGAATTTATTATGGAGATCGGGGGCGATCAGCTTAATTTTGCCGCTCTCGGCACGCCGACGGCCATCCTCGATACTGAAAACGGCGAACACCGGCCGACAACTTTAGATGATCTTGTCCGGCATATCAAGCTGATTAATGCCTGTAAGCACATCAATAACACCCAGATGGATGTTTGGCCCAACGACATCCCAATGACCACCATCCATGCCGAGGCGATTCGGGCCTGGGCCCATCACAGCCGTAAACCTTTCGGTATGGGCTGTTACGGCTACCTGCCGACCCTCGACATGATGAAAATGATGGCTATCGCCGTGGGCGGTAAGGATGAGCTGCGCCGCCGCCCGCGGTTTTTCAGCATCTGTTCGGTGGTCAGCCCCCTGCAGATGAGCAAGGAGCAGCTTGAAGGCTTGCTGATTTGTGCCGATTATGGCCAACCGCTGGCCATGTCGCCGGAGGCGATCGCCGGGGCCACGGCGCCGGTAACCCTGGCCGGACTGCTGGTCCAGGAAAATGCCGCAATTTTGGCACACATTACCCTGGCCCAGATCTTCAGACCGGGGACGCCCATTCTTTACGGTACTGTTTCAACCATCGCTAATATGAAGCTGGGAACGGTGGCGCTTGGCGCGGTTGAAACCGGCCTGATCTCGGCTGCTTCGGCCCAGCTGGCCCGCTACTACGGCCTGCCGATCCGCTCCGTGGGTGGGGTAACCGAGGCCAAGGTTGAGGATATCCAGGCCGGCCTGGAGCGCTGCGCTACCTTAATGCAGGCAGCACTGGCCGGGGTAAATTACATTACTTGCGCCGGCACTCTTGACAGCACCATGCTTGAAAGCGAGCCCTTACTGATTTTAGATGATGAATGGTGTGGGGCTGTAGCCCGGACCAGGGAAGGCATTACCGTAAATAACGATACTTTAGCCCTGGAGTTGATCAAAGAAAAAGGGTTCAGCGGGCATTACCTGGCTGAAGAGCACACGGTTAGCCATTTTAAGCGGGAACACTATATACCCTCGATGTTGGTTCGCGAGCCGCATGCCACCTGGGTCAGCCAGGGCTCGAAAAATGTTATGGAACGGGCTAAAGAAAAGGTGCGTGAAATTTTAGAAAATCACCAGCCCCTGGATATCAACCCGCAAGTGGAGCAGGAGTTGGATGCTTACCGTAAGAAAGTTGCCGGCCGTGAGCTGGAAGAGTTTTACCTGGCCGAGCAGGAAGAAAACCAGGATTTTGATAACCTTTGACAGAGAGGCGTTAAAACTGGTTAAAGAGATGATGAGATGAGAGGTGGTATGGTTAGTGGCCGGTGAACTTAAATTAGCGGAAAAAGGGCATTACTCTGCCGGGTGGAAGATCCTGTTCAGCGCCGGTGATATTTCAATCAGCGTTCCGCTGGCGATCTTGATGTTTTTCCAGCTCTACTTCATGACCGATGTTGCCGGTTTGCGTCCTGACTATGCGGCCTGGGCGGTGATCATCGGTCGCCTGTGGGACGCGATTAACGATCCGTGGTTCGGCATCGTTTCCGACCGGATCAAAACGCGGTGGGGCAGGAGACGGACGGTGCTGCTCTTTGGCGCACTGCCTTTAGGCGTCGGTTTTGCCCTGATGTGGCAGGTTCCGCCCTTTGAGCCCCTCGCTCTGACCGTTTACTATACCCTGACTTTTATTCTTTTCAACAGTGCCTTTACCTTTGTTCGCATCGGCTATTACGCTATGGTGCCGGAACTTACCAGCGACTACGATGAGCGCATTTCGATCAACGGCTACCTGATGGCCTATTCGATTAGCGGTTCGCTGGGAGCCATCATTATGATCACCCTGCTGCGCGGTTTTTTCCCCGACCTGGTCAGCCTTTTCATGATGATCGGCATTGGGCTGGGCGCCCTGGTCATCTTACCGCCGCTGCTTGTTTTCCGGCTGACCCGGGGGGTGTTGCTCGAAAGCGTTGTCTCAACACTGCCATTTCGGGATTCTATTAAGGCCACCCTTTCAAACAAGCCATTTTGGCGGGTGATCGGGCTCTACACCATGAGCTGGACCACGGCCAGCGTGGTTGCCGCTGTCCTCGTTTATTTTGCCAACTACTATTTAAGGGTTCCCGACCAGGCCAACTATTTTGTGCTGGTTGCCCAGGGTTCTGCTCTTTTATTCGTGCCGCTCTGGGTCTGGGCGGCCAAGAAGCTTGACAAAAGCCGGGCCTTTATCGTCGGCTCTCTGTCGTGGCTGGTCGTCTTGCTGGCTATTGCCGGCCTCAGCCCTGAGAGGCTGGCCCTGGCTTACCTGCTGGCAGCGCTGGCCGGCGCGGGTATCGCCTGTTCTTACGTGCTGCCCTGGTCAATGATTCCCGATGTTGTCGAGTACGACCAGCTTTCAACCGGTGAACGGCGGGAGGGTTCCTACTACGCGTTTGCCTCTTTCTTTCAAAAACTGGCTGCCGGTATGGCGATCTGGGCTATGGGACAGGCGTTGGCTTATGCCGACTATATTACCCCATCGGCGGCCGATCCACTGCCGATTCAACCACCTGAAGCGGTGCAGGCGATCCGCCTCTTCATGGGGCCGGTGCCTGCTGTCCTTTTGGTTGTGGCCGTATTGTTCGCCTGGCGTTACCCGCTGACCCGCGAAAGACATGAGCAAATTTGCTCGGAAATTGCTGAAAAAGATACCGGCAGCTGAGCAGGCAGGAGGCAGGATAATGACAACAGGCAATAAAGAAAACGGAAAAACCAGGCATTTTGAAACACTGGCGGTTCATACCGGGGCAGGGCCGCAAGAAGGCAGCCCGGCCCTGGTCAGGCCGGTGCAGCTGAGCGCTTCATTTGCCCTGCCTGAATTCGGTCCGGAACTCTTCGACGCGCTGCTGCTTGAATCAGACCGCCCGCCCCATGCTTACAGCCGCTGGAGCAACCCGTCAGTACGATCGCTTGAGGATAAACTGGCGGCGCTGGAAGGCGGCGAGGCGGCCATGGTTACCGCCACCGGGATGGCCGCTGTATCGGCGGTCATACTTGGTAATTTAAAAAACGGCGATCACCTGTTAGCCCAGGAACTATGCTACGTCGGGGCCCAGGAACTGTTTGGCGAGCAGCTGCAAAACTACGGTATTGAGGTTACCATGGTCGATACGAGTAACTTGGAGCAGGTCAAAGCGGCCCTGAAGCCCAACACCAAGATCATTTATTGTGAAACACCGGCCAACCCGATCTTACGTATCAGCGATATAAAAGCCCTGGCCGGGGTCGCCCGGCAAAACGGTATTAAACTGGTGGTTGATTCAACCTATGCCACTCCTTACCTGCAACAACCCTTGCGGTTGGGCGCCGACCTGGTGATCCACAGCCTGACCAAGTATATCAACGGGCATGGGGACGCCCTGGGTGGGGTGGTGATCGGCTCGCAGGCTGAGATAAAAGGGCTGCGTAAAAAGATGCTCGTCCACCTGGGCGGGGCAGCCAGCCCCTTTAACGCCTGGTTGATTGCGCGCGGAGCAGTCACCCTGCCGCTCAGGATGGAGAAACACTGTGCCAACGCCCTGGCCCTGGCCCGCTACTTAACCTCTCACCCGGCAGTGGAAAGAGTTTTCTATCCCGGGCTTCCTGAACACCCGCATCACCAGGTTGCTTCCCGGCAGATGAGCGCCTTCGGCGGCATGCTTACTTTTCAGCTGCGGGAAGGGCTAAGCGCAGCGATTAAAATGGCAGAGAGAGTAAAGGTGTTTAGCTATGCCACTTCCCTTGGCCATCCCCACAGCCTGATCTTTTATTACCCCACCGATCTCTATATCGATCAGGCCGCCTATTTGAGCGAAGCGCAAAAGAAAGTGATTCGTGAGCAGTGGATGGGTGAAGGTATCGTCAGGGTCAGCGCCGGGTTGGAAAATGAAGCAGACCTGCTGGAAGATCTTTGTTCAGCCTTAAAGGATTAAGTGGAAAGAGTTAGGGTTTAATATTATTTTGATCATCTGCTATGCTTTAGCCGTATTTATAGTTGCGACAGGATCGTTGATGATCACTGGTTTTACGGAGGTTGTCGCTGAAAAATGATTTTACTGACCGGGGCGGCCGGAAAAACCGGCAGGGCAGTCTTGCAGGCGCTTGCTAAACGAGAAGCAGTGGTCAGGGTATTCGTTCGGCACCGGGACCAGGCTTCCGATCTGCTTGAAGCCGGCGCAACAGAGGCCCTGCTCGGCGATTTTACCGGCACAGATGCGCTTCGCACCGCTGTGAATGGTATTTCATCACTCTATCACATCTGCCCCAATATGCACCCGGCTGAAATTGAGATCGGACGATCGATCATTACGGCTGCCGCGGAGGCCGGCGTTGAACATTTCGTTTACCATTCCGTGCTGCACCCCCAGGCAGAAAAGATGCCCCACCACTGGAACAAGCTGCGGGTTGAAGAACTGCTCTTGGAATCGGGCCTCGAGTTTACGATTTTGCAGCCGGCACCCTATATGCAAAATATCCTCGCTTCCAAAGAAGCGATCTTAAGTGAAGGCATCTACCGGGCTCCATACCCGGCCGCTACTGCTTTGAGCCTGGTTGACTTACAGGACCTGGGCGAAGCGGCGGCGATTGTTTTAACCGGGGAAGGACACACTAACGCAATTTACGAGCTGTCCGGAACAACAGCCCTGACCCAGCTGGAATTGGTATCTATTCTTGCTAAGGCGAGAGGAACTTCTGTCCGGTATGAAGAAATATCGATTGACGACTGGTGTGTAAAAGCTGCCACCTCTGGGCTCGGTAAATACGCGGTAGAGACCCTGACCAGAATGTTCCGTTACTATGCTGCCTATGGCCTGAAGGGTAACACCAAGCAGCTATGCTGGTTGCTGGGGCGTGAACCAACAGGTTTTTTTGCGTTCGCCAAGAGGGAAATAATTTAAGAGCTTGGATAAATTATAATAAGAATGATCCTGTTTCTCATTAACCTGTAGTGAAGGGAGCGGGTAGAAGATGATTATCGGTGTTCCAAAGGAGATCAAGGCAGATGAAAACCGGGTGGCGATTATTCCCGGCGGGGTCGAGATCCTGGTCGAGGGCGGGCATCGCGTTATTGTTGAGCAAAAGGCCGGCGAAGGCAGCGGCTTTTCAGACCAGCAATACTTAGAAGCAGGGGCGGAAATAGTCGGCAGCCCTGCCGGGATTTTTGAACGCGCGGATCTAATCCTGAAAGTTAAGGAACCCCTGGCATCTGAATACGGCTTTTTCAGAGAGAACCTGGTCATTTTTACCTTTTTGCACCTGGGAGCGGCTCCAAAGCTGGCCGAAGCCCTGTTAGCCAAGAAAGTAACCGGCATTTCTTATGATACAGTGCAGAAGGCTGACGGTTCTCTACCTTTGCTGGCGCCGATGAGCGAGGTGGCCGGCAAGATGGCCGTTCAGGTGGGAGCCCATTACCTCGAGAAACCCTGCAGTGGGTCGGGGGTTCTGCTGGGTGGAGTACCCGGAGTTTCTCCGGGGCATGTGGTGATCATTGGTGGCGGCATGGTCGGCATCAACGCCGCCAAGGTTGCTGTGGGTATGGGAGCCCGGGTTAGTCTTTTAGATATTGATGCCGGAAAACTACGCCATATTGACGATATATTTGGTGGTCGCATCAACACGGTGATGTCAAACCGCTACTGGGTTGGGACCATGGTGGCTGATGCTGATCTGCTGATTGGCGCCGTTTTAATCGCCGGCGCAAAAGCTCCGCTTATCGTCACCGAGGACATGATTAAAAGGATGCGTCCTGGTTCAGTGATCGTTGATGTGGCCATCGATCAGGGCGGCTGTATAGAAACCTGCGCAATGCCGACCACACACAGTGATCCGATTGTTATCAGGCATGGGGTGGTTCACTACAGCGTGGCCAACATCCCCGGTGCCGTACCGCGGACCTCAACACTTGCCCTAACGAACGCTACCCTGCCCTATGTGCAAAAGATCGCTAATTTGGGGGTGGTGCAGGCCATCTGCAAAGATCCCGCCCTAGCCAACGGGGTAAATACTTATGGCGGAAGGTTGGTCCATGAATCGGTAGCAAGATCGTTGAACATTGGGTATACCTCGCTTGCTGAAATGTTGCAATAGATTATTTACTGCCGACCCGGCAAATAAGCGTTGAGGGGAGATTTGGTTATGTATATGACTGATCTGCAGAAAACTGAAGAAATTGACTTGACTCCGGCTGACCTTAAAGGCAAAGGACGGTTGACGGTTCGCTGGCTGCTAGGGGAACCGGAGGGTGCCCCCAATTTTGAGATGCGTTATTTTTCCTTAAGCGGTGAGATCAGCACCGACTGGCACAGCCACGAATGGGAGCACCAGGTTTTTGTTATCGCCGGTAAAGGTAAATTTAAGAATAATGAGGGAGAAGTGGAACTACAGCCGGGACAGGCGCTTTTCGTCGCTCCGGGTGAGCAGCACCATTTTATCTGTTCCGGCGGCCAGTTTGACTTTATCTGCGTGGTGCCTAAAGGAACAAGAGTCTGCATGGTTGGAGATCAAAAGTAACCGTTCACCGCGCTTGTAATTACTACTCCGAAAAACCCCTCTTCTTGGGGAGAGGGTCAGGGTGAGGGGGAATTTAGTCTCCACCCTATAAATCCCCTCTCCCACGTATTGGAGGAGAGGGTCAGGGTGAGGAGGGGGAATTTATTCCCTCTGCCGGCGCCACCCTGTGGCACGACAGTCTATCCTGAAGGTGCGTTCACAGAATGCCGTGCCCGCAGCAAGCTAGGACCGTAAACGTGTATGATTAAAAGCGCGGTTTGTTGTCACCCTATTGATGGTGTTCCCGTTCCGTGAGGGGCATGGGCGTCTTAATCCTAATCGTCAAAATTTCCGGAAGGGCCCTTGTCTGAATCAAGGGCTTTTGCTTTTTGGACTATTTTTTCAGGAGTCCACTCGGCTGGATCTTCAATACGCCTGATCTTGGGCCCGGCATCAAACGAGCCATTATCGAGGATTGCTTCAATGGCCAGCGGAGCGGTACCGCTAGCGTTGAAAACGTTGGTGAGCAGGTCGTAGACAAAATCTTCCACGCCTTTGGTCATCCGGTCGCGGACTTCCTTTGCCTGCCCCAATATTTTATTTTCGAAGGGCAGGTTCAGCTTCTTATAGTCACCCTTTTTCAACTGTCTCGCATCGGCATAGGTTACCATCTCGGCCCATAGTTCTTCCGTAACGCCGGCCCCTTCAATTTTAATAAAGTTACCATCGCTGTCCAGAATGGCGTTGCCATAATCGTTAACCTGCACGCCCCAGGAGATCATCTGCAAGGCGGTGGCTACATTGGCCTTGGTGGTGTTGGTATTTAATGCAATCGCGCGCAGTCGCTCTGAACTATTACCCGAAGTACCGTGCTGGGCCCCGGAAACCCTGTATTTTTCAATCGCCTGGTGAACCGAGGCAGTCAGGTCGACCTGGATACCGGCATCGCTCTCTTCGATGCCGTGGGTGGTGCCGTTGTTTAAGGCGATCCAGTCGGGGAAAATGTCATTGGCATTAAGACCCTGGATCAGGAAGCGGGCCTCATCAGGGGTTGAAAGCCCTTGGGAACCTTTGATTTCACCGACCTCTGTTTCAAGGCCGGCCCAGGGGGGCACAAAGCGGTTCATCCTGATGTTGGCTAGCAGGTTCTGGTCATCGGGCAGGTGTGAGGCATCGATGGCGATAGAAGTGATGCCGGCATCAAAAAGGCTGGGGATCTCCACTTCGCCAATGAGCATATCCTTCTCGCTTTTAATCCCGTAATGATCGGCGTGCACGGCAACCGGCATGGTAATGCCCAGCTCGTTGCACATCTGGTCCACATAGCCGGCAATATTCCAGAGGTTGACGGCACAGTAGGCGGCGGCCCCGCCTTCGCTCTTGGCAATCTCGATGATTACGGCTGCATTAGCCCTCTGGGCAGCCAGCAGGGTGCCGCGGATTATCGTGGTACTGCGGCCATTGGTGGCAATGGTCATCGCCTTTCCCTTGGCTAAAAGGGCTTGGTCTATATACTTGCCGCTGACAATCAGCGCTTTTGAATTGGGGAACAACTTGGTAACGTTGGGCGGGCGACCAACGGCAAGCGCTTTTTCATAATCAGTGGAGTAACTCTTCATATCGAACCTCCTCAAAATGGTAACTGGCTCTTTGTGAACATCAAACCCTGCTGATATAGTATAATTCATTTGCAACACAAATGGGAGCAGTCTTCCATTTTATCTGTTTTAAGTAGTTTAGGTTTTCTGTAGTAACTCCACAGTGACAACATGGATATCGGGGGGCAAGAGCTCAGGATGACAGGCTGGAAGTTGGAACACAGCTATGCGGAGCTTCCGCAACTGTTTTTTTCGCATCAATTCCCTGCCCCGGTACGCTCGCCGGAGCATATAATTATTAATGATCCCTTAGGCCTGCAACTCGGGTTGGACGTTGATGCACTGCACAGCCAGGAGGGCGCGGCCGAGCTGTCCGGCAACAAACTTCCTGCAGGAGCCAAACCAATTGCACAAGCCTATGCCGGGCACCAGTACGGTCACTTTACAATGCTTGGCGACGGCCGGGCCATTCTCTTAGGTGAGCAGATATCTCCCGCAGGAAAGCGCGTTGACATTCAGCTTAAAGGCGCAGGTCCGACGCCTTATTCGCGTTTGGGCGATGGCCGAGCGGCGCTCGCACCTATGTTGCGTGAGTATATCATCAGCGAGGCGATGCACGCTCTCGGGATACCTACTACGCGCAGCCTGGCGGTAGTGAAGACCGGCGAGCAAGTGTGGCGAGAGACTGCGCTCACAGGGGCTGTTTTGACGCGAGTCGCGGAGAGCCACTTGCGTGTGGGCACTTTTCAGTTTGCGGCACAGTATGGTAACAGATCTGACCTGGTGCTGCTGGCCGACTACGCATTGCGCAGGCACTATCCTCAAATCGTTGGCAGTGAACATCCCTACCTGCTCTTGCTTCGTGCGGTTATCGACCGCCAAGCGGCACTGATCGCGCAGTGGCAAGCAGTAGGCTTTATACACGGCGTGATGAACACCGATAACACCACGATAAGTGGTGAGACGATTGACTATGGTCCGTGCGCATTTATGGATGCTTATGACCCGAATACAGTGTTTTCTTCCATCGACCAACATGGTCGCTACGCATACGGCAATCAGCCGAGCATTGCGCTTTGGAACTTGGCGCGGTTTGCCGAAGCTTTGCTGCCGTTGCTTCACCATGACAGCAAACAAGCTGTAGATATAGCACAAGCAGAGGTGTCGCGTGGTGCTGATATGTTTCACCGGCAGTCGCTTTCAGCTATGCGGGCCAAGTTAGGACTAGGCAACGAGGAAGCCGGCGATGCGGCACTCGTTGCGCAGCTGCTGGACCTGTTGCATAGTTCAGCGGCCGATTTCACCAATTCTTTCCTTGCTCTTACCTCGGGCAATTTTGACAGTTGCACACTGGCTGAGGCTACAGGCTTTGCGGAGTGGCGCGCACGCTGGGAGCACCGGCAGCAGCGACAAACCGGTGGTAGGGCAGCAGCGGAACGACTGATGCGGAAAACCAACCCAGCGTTAATCCCCCGTAACCACCGCGTGGAAGAGGCTTTAGACGTAGCCTGTCAAGGCGATCTAAGCGTTATGGCCCGCCTTTTGGCTGTACTCCACAACCCTTACAGTATGACCCCCCAGCAGTACGCCTTTGCTGCTCCGTCCGGGATGCCTTACCGCACCTTCTGTGGCACGTAAACAAAACTAGGCCGGGCTGTTGATAATGTTGGTTATAAATTCACAGTGGACGGAAGGAATGAACAATTCCTGTGGCCGGCATGCACAATTTCAGCGGCCGGCTCTTAATGGCCGAACTTGCCGGTTCCCAAATGGAAATTCTAACGAGTCACCCTCAAAACTAGAATCCGTAACGTACTTCGTAGAACATTTTCTTTGCGGAAACTAATTAGAAAACGAGTGAGCCGCACACGTGAGCCGCCACCCGCCCGTTGACACATCTAACCGCACAAAGTATAATTACCCTCGGTTGGCATTTTGCATACAAGAGGCGGATTTGTGGTTAGCCTTTAGGATAAAACGAAGATGAAATCACGAATATATTGATTCAGTGAGAAAAGCCTGTAAAGGGTGAGGATTCGCCGGTATGGAAACGTTCATAATCCGTGATATGGGCATCCGTATCCTCCGGCGGATACTTTCTCAGGCTGAACATCTGTTCTCAACGAATCTGGAAGGGATGGCGCTGGTTGAAAAGTTGCTCATACCATTAGTCGAACATGAAACCCTTAACAGGAAGTAGTTGTTAACCAAATAATATCTCGCAAGGTCGTAAGTTTGCGCACCGCTGAGAGCACGAAAACAGGTGAAAGAACTTTCGCCTTTATGATGGACAACGATGTTGAACAAAAAAGTGTAACAGGAAAGGCCTTTGAAAGGTAACCGAAACGGTTAACTGCGAGTCCGACATTAAAGGGTTGATGGCTTTTGATGTCGGGCATTTTTATTGATAAGGAATGCTCTTAAAAATCAGAAAGGATGAGATAAATGCTTTCAACTGAATACCGGGTTCTGAGAGGCCCGGAAGGTTATTTGCCTCCAGCAGCAGCATCTATGGGAGTAGTTTTGCCGGAGAAAGGCTCCGCACTGGTCGAGGGGTGCATTGTTCCAAAAGAGGATGCGATGGAGCTGATTGCTGATAAGCTTTTGTCTGCCAAAAATCCGTTTTTCTTTCCGGGACCCTTGGTTCTTTGGGCATGGAAAGACGGTGTTGTCGAAAAGGCTAAAGCTATAAAGGAGATGGCGGAGGCGGCAGAGGCAAAGATAATCCCTATGCCTGACTACCGACCGAAATATCCAATGATTAACCCGGCAATTGAAATAAATCCGAACCACCCGAATTTGACTATCTGGCACAACAAGATCGATGTTTGTGTTTTTATTGGCGTTCATTGTCACTACGCCAACATGGCTTTAAAAATAATCAGGGGCGGCACCGAATGTTATACGATCGCTTTATGCGGCGAAGCGGGCCACGAGGATGCAATGATATCGCTGAGGGATGTCAGGGTAGAAGACCTCAAAAGAATGACCCAGATAATCATGGAAAAAAAGGGGGTCGGGAAATGATTGAACAGAGAGCGGTTGAGCCGGCGCAGCTTTTTGAGGCAAAGAAAGAATCGCAATTTATAACGGGGAGCGAGGCTATAAGGGAAGCAATTCGCCGTGCCAATGTTGAGATGGCAATTTCTTACCCTATTACTCCCCAGTCTGAAAGTATGCACCTGGTGGGAGACCTTTTTGCCGAAGGGTATATAAAAGAGTATTTCCGCGGTGAAAACGAGTTTGCGGTGATGTCTTCTGTAGCTGGTGCCGCCATGGCAGGGGTAAGGGTTTTCACCGCGACTGGTGGTCCCGGAACCCTTAGAGCCTTTGAAGCCTTCCCTACTTGGGCAGGTGCCAGGTTACCAATCGTGTGCGCATTTATGACCAGGGGAGTCAACTCCCCGCTGACCATTCAACCAGATACGATTGAAATGGCCTATATGCTGGATACTGGTATCATCATGCTTCATGCCGAAACGGCCCAGGACCTTTACGATATGATTCTGCGCGCATTTATAATTGCGGAACAAACTGAAGTACATATCCCGGTCGGAGTCTTTACTGATGGATTCTTTGTAACGCATACCAGAGACAAGGTTAAAATTGCGCCCGCTGATATGAAGTTGCCGCCCTATGATCCGTATAGTTCGCCGGTGCCGGTAATGGATATGGAAAATGTGCCTTTCCGGCAAATGAGGGATCCATTCGTAATGAAGAGTAACTATGTTAGTTATGCGGCACATGCTTCCTGGCAGCAGGAAGTCATGGCAGCAGCGGAACGTGCGCGCAAATACATTAAGCAATACATCGGCGAATTGATTGAAACAGAATACCCTGATGCCGACATCCTCCTGATTGGATCCGGTACTGCCGTTTCACAGAGCAGAGAAGCGATGGCCTACGCCCGTAGTGAAGGATTTAATGTTGGCCTTGTTAAAATCAAAAGCATTAGGCCTTTCCCGGCACAGGAGATTAGGGAACTTGTCAAACGGGCGAAAGTGGTAATTGTCCCTGAATTTAACCGTGTGGGCTGGTTAGCACGCGAGATAAAATCGGTAGCAGAGGATACAACAAAGATCGTGGTTGGACCACATGTTTTTGGGGGAATGACGATGCCTCCCGGCATGATATTGGATGAGATAAGGAGAACTTCGGTATGAAAAAGAACATATTTCAAATATCTCCCAGCTTTTACGATGTTATGCCGGCGGAGTACCGGGAACTGGTAGAAAACGGCCCCTTTGAAAAAAAAGTCGGAGTCTCCGATCTGGGAGCCTTTAAGGAGTTATCGGAGGAACACCCACTCTGTGCTGGATGCGGATTGGCACTTTCATTACGACTGATACTGGCTTCTTTGCCAAACCCTGAGGATACGATTATTGTTGGTTCCACAGGATGCAGTGCAATAGCTTTCCCACAGGTTGCCGTACAAAACATTCATTCACTTTTCGGGAATCAGAACGCTATTGCATCAGGTGTGAAGAGGGCTTTAACATTAAGGTTTCCGGATAAAATTAAAGATGTTGTTGTTATAGCGGGAGATGGTGCAACAGTTGATATCGGGCTTGATATGGTAATGCAATCTTGGTTCAGGCAGGAAAGAATTACTACGATAATGCTGGATAATGAAGCTTATGCCAATACGGGCGGGCAGGAAAGCGGGATGTCGCAGGAAGGAGCAGTTCTCCACATGGCACCGAAAGGAAAGACATTCCCAAAGGTATCACTTCCTGAATTGGCCAGGGCATCAGGGTGTGTATACGTGGCAGCGGTAAACCCGGCGAAGCCTAAGAAATTGGAGAAAGCGATCGTTAGAGGTGTTTTGGCAGCCAGAGAATTGGGGCCGACCTATATTCAGGTATTTACACCTTGTCCAACCAACTACAAATTTAAACCAAATGAGACGATAGAAAAAATCAAAATGCGGGTAAAGGAAGGAACTTATGAAACCACTGAGTTCATCTCAGCTGAGGCGCAGGAACTTTTCGCACGTCTTGAGGAGGGCAAAAAATGAATAAGAAAATCAGTATTAGAATGTCGGGATTGGGAGGGCAAGGAGTAGTCACAGCGGCTCATATTTTAGGATCTGCAGCGACGAAGGAAGGAAAGGACAGTACTGTGAACCCCTTTTTTGGTGCCGAAAAGAGGCTGGCTCCTGCAGAGAGTTATGTTCGGATCTCCGACGAAACAATTCATGAGCGCGGTGAGATACTATATCCTGATATCATCATGATTTTCCATCCTCATGTTATTACGTTAGGGAAATGCTATACGATGCCCTTTTTTGATGGCCTGCAGAAAGAAGGGATCATTATCATCAATTCAGACGAGCCCTTAACGCTGCAAAAGGACGACTTGGCAAAGCTAGCCGGGTTAAACGCCAGGCTGTTTTATATACCAGCTACCCAACTGGCGATAGATATAGGCGGTACTGATTTATCTACTAATGTGTCAATGCTTGGCGGACTCCTGGGCGTAACCAATATAGTTTCTCTCGAGTCCTTAAAGGAGTCACTGGCAGAACGTTTTGGCGGAGGGCAATTTGTTGCATCGGGAACAACTGCCGCTCTTGATGATGCCCTAAAAGGAAAATACACTAAAGTTGCTCAGCTGATTGAAAAGAACATGGAAGTGGCCGCCCAATCGAGAAAATTTGTTACTGAATATAAATTATAGTTTGGTAAAGGAGGCAGAGCTTTTATGTATGTGAAAGTGAGAATTGATGAAGAAAAATGTACCGGCTGTAAGATCTGTATATTTGCATGTCCGGACCCAAACGTTCTGAGTTATACTGAAGATAAAAAGATTTCTGCGGACGACAACCGCTGTAAAGGGTGTGGTCTCTGTGTCTCCATCTGCCCTAAGGATGCGTTGACAATCTCTTAA
>DBBD01000054.1 GCA_002292015.1 Firmicutes bacterium UBA993 | reverse complement strand
CACCAATGATCCGATTAATTATCCCCCGCAGAGCAGGCGCGTTGATTACGAATCTGAACTGGCCGTTGTGATTGGTTTACAAGCTTACCGGGTCGACCGCTCAGCTGCGCTTGGTTACGTTTTTGGTTATAGCTGTGCCAACGACGTAACCGCCCGCGACAAACAGCCTGCGACCGGTCAGTGGACTTATGCCAAGGGTTTTGATACGTTTTGTCCCTTGGGCCCCGTTGTAGAAACTGCTATCGATAATCCGGATAACTTGCAAATAGAAGGGTATTTAAATGGTAAACTGGTGCAGCAAGGGTCAACTTCCGACCATGCCTTTAAAGTAGCCGAGATCATCGAATATGTCTCGGGCTGTATGACTCTTTTACCCGGAGACGTGATCATTACCGGCACCCCTGCGGGTATCGGACCGCTTAAAATAGGAGATATGTTTGCCGTCACTATCGAAAAGATTGGCACTTTAACCAACCGGGTAGAAGATGGCGCTAAAACAAGAAAAGAATCGTAAATTTTTCCGAATTTATTGTTGTCAGGTTGGCGTTGTTGTAATATAATGGACTGGGAAAGCAGGGCCGAGGAGCAAAGATGGAAAAGGGTGCTGGATGTCCGGGTGTTTTGTTAGGGCAAAGCTGAGTGCTCACGGCCTTAAATATTTTTAAGTTTTTCTCCCTGATGAGGCAGCGTAGCCGCTGTCTCTTTTTTTAGTGAAAGGCAGGTACTTGTGATTGCATATAATTATTGTCGGTGGTGGAGGGGTCGGGTATGAACTGGCCCGCAACTTGTCAGAAAAACAGCAAGATGTTGTGGTTATTGAGCAAAATGAGGCAAAAGCCCGCCGTTTCAGGGATTCATTGGATGTTATGGTTATTGAAGACAACGGTGCAACTGCTGCTGTTCTGGAAGAGGCCGGGGTTAAAGACGCCGGCATGCTGATTGCCGTAACGCAACTGGATGAAATCAACATGATTGCCTGTATGCTGGCGAAAAAATATGACGTGCCGATAACAATCGGAAGAATTCGCAACGCCTCGTATGTCAGTGAAAAAGCTGTGTTGACACCAGCTCAGCTGGGGATTGATATAGTGATTAACCCTGAACGGGTTGCCGCCATGGAAATATCCAAAATGCTTCACTTCCCCGATGCAACGGAAGAAGAATATTTTAACCAGGGAAAGGTGATGTTGCTTGGCGTCGTGGTTGACAAGGAAGCTGGGATCACCGATGTGCCTTTGTACAAATTGCCACTTGGTCAAAATTGCATTGTGGTTGGCATTAGTGATCTTGACGGTAATTTTTTTGTTCCCGGAGGCCAGGATGTTATTAAGCCGGGCAATAAAATCTATCTGCTGGGCGATACTAGAACCTTAAAGGATATCAGCGCTCTTTTGCACCACGAAAAAACCCAAATCAGGCAAGTTACCATCCTAGGTGGGGGAATGATAGCTTATCAGGTGGCTAAAATGTTGGAGGAGAGCAAACAAGCATTTAATGTAAAATTGATTGAAAAAGATGAACATCGCTGCGAGGGTTTGTGTAAAACGCTGAAGAAAACCCTGATTCTCCAGGGAGATGCTACCGAGATTTCCATGCTCAAAGAGGAAGATACTGATCAAGCCGACGCGGTTATTGCTGCAACCGGCGATGACCGCAGCAACATCGTGGTAGCGTTGCTGGCCCGCCAATTTGGTGTAAGGAAGATTATCTGTGAAGTGATAAAACCGCAATATGTGCCTGTCTACAAAGCTCTTGGCCACGACAACCTGATTAATCCACGTTTGCTGGCAGCCGCCCAGATCATGCGTTTTATCCGGCGCGAGGATGTAGTAGCGCTATCGATACTGCAGGATGAAAAGGCCGAGGTGGTCGAGGTAATTTTACCGGAATCGGCTAAAGTAGTAAACCAAAAAATAGCCGATGTAGGGCTGCCACGCGGAATGCTGATTGGTTCCGTTGTCCGCAATGGTGATATAATGGTACCGAACGGTGATACAGTACTGCGGGCTAATGATCACCTGGTAATTTTTGCAGTTCCCAAGGTCAGCGCCAAGCTCGATCGTTATTTTGCCTCGGTTGAGGGAAACGGTAATCGGGAACAACTCCGCAACCGCTTATTTCTGGCGGAATAACCAAAGATGATATGTTAATGGGAGTAGTCACTTAACCCTAGGGGTGAGGATTGCCGGTGAGACATTTTCGCCTGTTTTACCTGATCGGTATACTGCTGTTATTTCTCTCGCTATCCATGATTATTCCGGCGCTCTGGTCTTTTATCGCCCAGACTACGGACCGGCTGGCTTTCATCAAGGCTATCCTCACTACCGCCAGTTTCGGGGGCTTTTTTTCTTGGTATTTTTCCAAGTCAAAAAGCAGAGAACTGAGCATTGCTGAAAATTTTACCCTCGTCGCCCTGGCCTGGTTTATTGCCGGCGTTTTCGGGGCGTTGCCCTTTCATTTTTATGGAGTATTTAATGGCAGCTTTATCGATGCTTTTTTTGAATCTGTCTCTGGTTTTACTACTACTGGGGCGACCTTGATTGCCGATGTTGAATCGCTGCCCAGAGGTCTTTTATTATGGCGCGCTTTTACCCAGTGGTTGGGCGGCATGGGGATTATAGTTCTATTTTTGGCTATCTTGCCGCGCTTTGGCTTTCGCAGTATGACTATGTTTAAAGCCGAGATTCCTGGTCCGATTGCCGAGCGCGTGGTGCCGAGAGTTGTGGAGACAGCCCGTCGCCTTTGGCTCATTTATGTATCGCTCACCGTCGCTCAGATCATTTTACTGATGATCTGCGGTATCAGTTTTTTTGACTCCCTGGCCCATGCCCTGACTACTATGCCCACTGGTGGCTTTTCTACCTATAACGCCAGTATTGCGGCCTTCAATAACCCGGCGGCAGAAATTGTAATCATCATTTTCATGTTATTTGCCGGAATTAACTTTGTTTTGCTTTTCCGCCTCTTTAGGGGCGATTTTAAAATTACCAGAGACCCGGAGTTGCGTTTCTACCTGCTGATAACTGGTGTAGCCATATTGTTGGTCACTTTCAACCTTTATATGCGGACTGACGGTGAGTTTTTGCTCTTATTGCGTCAGAGTGCTTTTCAGGTGGTTTCCATTATCACCACCACCGGTTTTGCCACGGCCAATTTTGATGCCTGGCCTCATTTTGCCCGTTTTTTTCTATTAGCGATGATGTTTGTTGGTGCCTGCGGCGGATCCACAGGGGGATCGGTCAAACAGGTGCGCTGGATGCTAATGATCCGCTATTCCTTCCGTGAGCTTTACCGCCTCGTTCATCCCTCGGCCATATCGTCGGTAAAGCTCGGCGAGCATAACGTAAGTGAAGAGATCCTAAGGCCGGTAATGGCTTTTGGGTTTTTTTACGTTTTACTAACCGCTCTGGCAGCTTTGGCCCTTGCCTTTATGGGGCTCGATCTGGAGACCGCTCTTTCTGCAGTGGCTGCAACGATTGGTAATGTCGGGCCGGGTCTGGCTGCAGTGGGGCCGATGCATACTTACCAGGTTATTCCGCCACTTGGTAAAATACTGCTTTCGGTGATGATGATCATCGGACGCCTTGAGGTTTTTACTGTATTGATTATCTTCCTGCCGGAATCGAGAAATATCTGGCTCAAGGCTTTAAGGGAGAACGATTAGATGCAATCCTACCAAGCTGCGAAGCGTGCAATCGAAGCTGGTGAGTTTGTCCCACTCTATTTATTGTTTGGGGAGGAGAGCTATCTGCAGGAAGAGTTGATTAGTTTGCTTCAGAAACATTATCTTGGTCAGGACTCTGATCTGGGCTGTGAAAAAATCGACGGAAAAATCCATGATTTGCCTTCGGTGATCAGCAGGGCAGCAGAAAGCAGTCTCTTTAGCGAGCGGCGGCTGTTGATTGTTGACAATCCACCGTGCCTGGCCCCCCCCCGTCAACCTGGCGTTCCGCAGAACGAAGAGGTCAGTGAAAACCGGCAGGAGCTGGAAAACGCCGGCGTCGAGATATTGTCTGCCTATATAGAAAGTTTAGGGTCTGAACGGCCCGATACGATCATTGTCTTTCGGGTTCCGGGGGTCGACCGGCGTAAAAAAATCTTTAAGACAATCGATAAAGTAGGAGCAGCCGTTGAATGTGCGGTGCTTAAGGGGGATGAATTGATAAGCTGGATTAACCGTCAGGCAGCATCCCTTGGCAAAAAGATTGATCGATCTGCAGTCGGCCGGTTGTTGATGGCCGATAACCAGAGCTTGCATAATATTTCCAGTGAACTGGCGAAGTACGCCACTTACCTGGGGGACAAAGAAAAAATTATCACAGAGAGTACAGTGGACCTTCTTTTTGCCGGTGGTCTCGAGAGCACTGTTTTTAAACTGGCGGATGCCCTAGCCGAAAAAGACCATGACCGGGCTCAGTCGCTACTCGAAAGGTTACTGGCGAGGAGAGAAAAGCCGCTACCTATATTTTTTATGCTAGTCAGGCATTATCGCCTCCTCTTGCAGGCACGCTGTCTCGTTGAAGAGGGTTTGCCGCTGACCGAAATCACCGCTATTCTGGGAGTGCACCCTTTTGTGGTCCGAAAACTAAAAGATCAATCCGCATTGTTTGATCGCCGAGCTCTTGAAGATATCTATATTGGTCTGCAACAGACAGATTTACAGATCAAAACCGGTATTCTTGACCCGGTGCAGGCCCTGCGAGTTGTCTTAAGCCGCATTGATTACTGGCAAAATAAGGCATCCTGAAAGGAGTGTCGTATGTGACAAACAAACCAGAGCTCGATCGTAAAAAACTGCTACGAGATGTTTATCAACGTGGTTTTGAAATGGAACAGCGCTACTATGGCTGTGCTCAGTGTGTAGTTGCTTCGATCCAGGGCTTTTTCCATGTGCCGGACAATCTCTTTAAGGCAGCTACATCTTTTTCGGGCGGTCTTGCGTCATCGATAGAAGGTCCCTGCGGGGCGCTGACAGGCGGTGTGATTATTTTGAGCCATTTCTTCGGTCGTTCCCGTGAAGAGTGTGCAAATATCGCCTTATTGCGCCGTCCCGGACCGTTTGTCCGTCGTTACTGGGAGTGCATAATCAAAGAATACGGCGGGGATACCTGCCGTGCGGTACAAGAGCACCTCTTTGGTAAAGCCTTTCACTTCCTTGACAATGATGAGTACGCCGAATATGAGGCGCTGGGTGGCCACAGTCAAAAATGTGCTGATGTTGTGGGAAAGGCTGGAGTATGGTTGGCAGAAATACTGCTGGACAACGGTGTTCCCAGCCTTAGGAAACTGTAACGGCAAAAACCGGCTTTCCAGGTAATTCTAAAAAACCGGTTTGTCTCGCGCGCCCGGCATGGGCGTGGTTACCCTCTTGTTGGATTAAATTGCTGATGATCTGGCCTCAGTTATAATACTAAACGGCCAGGCGTTGATTTAGGACCCTGCTCAGGCGTGACTTTTTGCGTGCTGCTGTATTTTTATGAACGACTCCCCTGGCGGCGGCCCTGTCAATTTGACGCACAGCAGCACTTAGCTTGACCTTTGCCTCTTCCATGTCGCCACTTTGCAGAGACTCTTCGAAACGGCGGATTGATGTTTTTAACATGCTCTTATTCCGTCGGTTACGTAGTTCGCGTTTTACGTTTTGTCTAACCCTTTTTTCAGCCGACTTGATGTTTGGCAAATCCTTTGAACCTCCCTTCTTACTTTGCTTTGAAACATTAAGATACTATCACCACAGCTGGGAAAAAGCAAGCCTAATGCAAATCGCGCACTTGGTGCCGATTTATAGGTTGTTTTGCCAAACAAAGCAGGTGACTTAAAACATGACACCATTAGAGGATATACTTAGATATCTATCGAAATATAGCTACTCAGCCTGATTTTTGTGAACGGGGGCGGCTTGCTTTGAAAATCCTGAGTAGCGAGACAATGAAGGCTTATGATCGGCGGACCTCCGAAGAATATGGTTTGCCGGGGGCAGTATTAATGGAAGCGGCTGGTACCAGGGTAGTGGAGTTTGTCCGGGCCCGCCTGCCTGATCATTTAAAGGTAGTGGTGATCGCCGGCCCGGGCAATAATGGCGGCGACGGCCTGGTGATTGCCCATTTGCTTTCCCTGGCTGGGTACAAGGTTTCCCTCTGGAGCAGCGTTTGCGTCGGTGCTTACTGCGGTGAAGCGGCAGTATTTGAAAAATATTTGCTTAAAACTGCATTTCCGATACAGCGTCTGAGCACTAAAGAAGATCTCCGACTGTTTAGTATGGATTTAAATGTTGCCGATTTGCTAGTTGACGCCCTTCTGGGAACAGGTGTTAACCGTGAGGTGGAAGGCTTGCTGGCCGACATTATCGAAGCAGTAAATGCCGGTAACTTGCCGGTTTTGGCAGTTGATGTGCCTTCAGGTATCAATGCCGACAACGGTGCAGTTATGGGTCATGTTATTCGGGCCCGCTGGACGATTACCTTTGCCTTCCCTAAGTTGGGATTAATGCTGCAGCCCGGGGCCAGCATGGCCGGTGAAATATTTGTTGGGGAAATCTATGTGCCGGCGCAACTGGCCGAAGAAGATAGGGTAGAATTGCTAACTCCGTCTTTGATTCGCAGCTTAATGCCCGAACGGCCTAGTAATGCTCACAAGGGGAGTCTCGGCCGAACGATGATCGTTGCCGGTTCGGCGGGGATGTCCGGGGCGGCGGTGTTAGCAGCAGAGTCGGCCCTGAGAGGTGGTTCGGGCCTGGTTTTCCTTGCTGCGCCGGAGTCGGTTTGCCCGGTGCTTGAAGCAAAACTGGTCGAAGTGATTGTTATTCCGCTTCCGGAGAGTTCTCCGGGTATTATCAGCCCTGATGCAGCCGATCTGATCATTGCCAGGGCCAGGGAATGTGATGCTTTAGCGATTGGGCCGGGTCTTGATACCGGTGCAGAAACTGCCGAGTTGATCAACCGGCTGATTCAGCTCAGTCCTGTACCACTGGTTCTTGATGCCGGTGCCTTAACAGCGCTGGGCCAGAGTATAAACATGCTGCGAACCGCAAGGTTTATTCCGGTTATTACACCACACCCTGGTGAAATGGCGCGTCTGGCCGGCGTTTCGGCCAAGCAGGTTCAGAGCAGTCGGCTAGAGATAGCACTGCAGAATGCCAACCACTGGAATTGCATTATAATCCTAAAAGGTGCAAATACTGTAATAACTACACCAGATGGCGATGCAGCCATTAATCCTACCGGTAGCGTGACGCTGGCGACAGCTGGTTCAGGTGACCTGTTGACTGGCCTGATTGTCTCATTTATTGCCCAGGGAATAAGCCCGGAAAAAGCGGCCATGGCTGGAGCGTATATTCACGGCATAGCCGGCGATTTGCTCCTACCGGGGCGGGGACACAGTGCCAGGGATATCCTAATTAAGTACGAAGAAGCCTTTCGGCTGCTTGAAACTGCCGATTTGGTACTACCCGGTAACCCGTTTTTATGTAAGCTTCGGCCACTTTAATACTATTTATAGGGGGTTTCAAGATGCTCGAATGTATGATGACGGCTGAACAAAAAAGTCTGCGCGATGAAGTGCGCGCCTTTGTAAAAGAAGATGTCGATAGACAGTTGTTAAGGGATATGGATGAGGACAAGATCCGTTATCCCAGGGAATATTTGCAGAAGGCGGCAGCCCGCAATCTCTTGGGTTTGCGCTTCCCGGAAAAATACGGGGGCAGGGGTCTGTCCTGGACCACTGAAGTCATCGCTCTGGAAGAGGTGGGTGTGCTCGGTACTTCTTTGGGCTGTCTCTACTCGCTGGTCAGCATCGTCGGTGAGGCGATTAATAAGTTTGGTTCTGAACAGCTGAAAGAAAAATACCTTAAACCGACTATTGAAGGAAAACTAACTACCGCGGAGGCGCTAACCGAGCCACGGGGTGGTTCCGACTTTTTCGGCGCAACCTGCACTGCCAGAAAGGATGGCAACCGCTACATCTTAAACGGTCAGAAGCGCTTCGTGGTCGGTTCGGAAGGCGCCGACTATTTTATGGTTTATGCCCGCACTGATCCTGATGGCCCACCGCATAAATCGATCAGCGCCTTTATTGTCGATCGCAGCCCTGAGGTAAAGGCGGAGTATCTCTATGGCCTGATGGGCACCCGGGGCGGTGGAACGGGCCGCCTTGTTTTTCATGATGTGTCCGTCCCGGCTGAAAATTTGCTGGGCGAGGAAAACGGTGGCACGCCTATTTTTTACCAGATGATGATCCCTGAACGGATGACTAGCGCCGGCGGGGCACTTGGCATGGGCCGTGCCGCTCTGGAGGTTGCAGCCCGTTACAGCACCCGACGCAAAGCTTTTAGCACCGAGATAAAAAACTTTCAAGCCGTCAGTTTTAAAGTGGCCGATAGCATTACTCTGCTTGACACCGCTCGCGGCATCGTCTATCTTGCCGCCAGTGCGGTGGACGCCGGTGATAAGGCTGGGCGTTCCCGCCGCCTCGTGTCAGAAGCAAAGAAGGTTTCCACTGAGAATGCCTGGAAAATTGTTAATAATGCTATGCAAATTATGGGTGGCATCGGTTATACTAATGTTTATCCGATTGAAAAAATGCTCAGGGATGTCCGCCTGATCATGATCTGGACGGGTACCAACGAAATCATGGATCTGATCATTCAGCATGAGTACTATAAAGAGCTAGCCGAAGAAGGCTTTAGGGCCCGGGATATTGAGTTCGACGCCGCGGAAGCAGATCAGGTTGATGAAAAAATCTACGAATAAGCAATAATTGAAGTAATAAAGGAGCCTGGTGTTAAATGGGGAAACAAGCGGTAAAGGTTGGCCTGCTTGGCCTGGGAACCATCGGTAGCAGAGTAGTTGAGTTGTTCGAAAGCAACCTCGATATGATCAATGAAAAAAATGATCTGCAGCTGGTCTTAGAACGGGTAGCCGAGCGTGATCCGGAAAAATTGAAAAGCTTAAAAATACCGGCAGAGAAGATGCTGACCAGTGCTTTTGAACTGGTAAAAGACCCGAATATCGATATTGTGATTGAGCTGATTGGTGGCCTTGAACCCGCCAGATCTCTGATTAGGGAGGCGCTTGAAAACGGCAAGTATGTGGTTACCGCGAATAAAGATTTGATTGCCACTCACGGTGATGAGTTGCTGGAATTGGCCCGCTCAAGGAATCTTAATATTTACTATGAGGCCAGCGTCGGCGGAGGCATTCCCCTGATTCGTCCGCTAAAGCACAGCCTGGTTGCTGACCGTTTAAATAGGGTGGTTGGGATTCTCAACGGTACTACCAACTACATCTTAACCCGCATGAGCTGTGAAGGTCTTGAATTTAATGCTGCCCTGGCCCAGGCCAGGGAAAAGGGTTTTGCTGAAGCAGATCCTTCCAGTGACATTGAAGGACGCGATGCATCGTATAAACTGATGATCATGGCCGGCTTGGCCTTCGGTTGCTCGATTGATCCGGCACAGGTTTACGTAGAAGGGATAACCGGTATTACTGTTGGGGACATCAATTATGCTCGCGAAATCGGGTGTGTCATTAAATTGCTGGCTATTGGCGAAAAACTGCCCGCAGGCATAGCCCTCCGGGTACACCCGACGATGATTTCGCAAAATCACCCCCTGGCTTCGGTCAATAATGAATTTAACGCTGTGTTTATTGAAGGTGAATTAGTTGGCGAAGTTATGTTCTATGGTCGGGGAGCAGGCGGAGCCCCCACTTCCACGGCTGTAATGGCTGATGTGGTGGAAGCAGCCCGTTGCAAAGAAGGCTATGTAGTTTGCAACGGTGTTGAAAAAAAAACCACCGGCACTTTATATGTGCCAGTTGAAGACTTGAGCAGCAGCTTTTATTTGCGTTTTCTGGCGGAAGATCGACCGGGGGTGCTAGCAGCTTTCTCGAAAGTATTTGGTGACAACCAGGTCAGCCTGGATATGGTTATTCAAAAACGCAGGGTTGGAGACCTGGCAGAAATAGTTCTGGTTACTCACCTTGTCCGCGAAGCTGCTTTTCGTACGGCAGTTGACCAGGTCATGAATCTGGAAATGATCAGGCCAAATCCAAGTACCATCCGTTTGATGATCTAGACTTGAGGGGGAAAAATGTACTCAGTATATTCGGCCCGACCGGCCTGGGTTGACATTAACCTGGATCACATTGCATATAATGTCGGTCAGTTCAGGAGGATGATGGCTCCCAAAACCAAAATCATGGCGGTTGTCAAGGCCGATGGTTACGGTCATGGTGCTGTGATGATCGGTAAAGCTGCGCTTGCTGCCGGTGCAGAAAGCTTAGCTGTTACTTTTGTCGAAGAGGGTATCTGCCTGAGGCAGGCCGGTATCGATGCGCCGATATTACTGTTAGGTTATACCGATCCGGTACAGTTTGCCAACTTGCTGCAATATAAGCTTACCCCAACTGTTTTTGATCTTCCTGCTGCCACTGATTTTTCAACGCAGGCTCTTGCTGCGGGAGTTGCTTTTCCCCTGCATTTAGAAGTTGATACCGGGATGGGACGCGTCGGCCTTCTGCCGGAAGAGGCGGCAGTGGTAACAGAACAGATTGCGGGACTATCCGCTTTACGAATCAAGGGGGTTTTTACCCACCTTGCTTCAGCCGAAGATGAGGATCAGTCTTACACCGAAGAACAGCTGAACAAATTCAAACTTATTATTGAAACCTTGAAAGCTAAAAATATCAGCTTGCCCCTGATCCACGTTGCCAACAGCGCTGCGGCGCTTAATAATTCGGGTGCTCACTATGACTTGGTTCGACTTGGTCTTGCTCTCTACGGGTATTACCCGGCCCCCGCCCTCAGTAAATGCGGCATCGCTTTAAAGCCTGCCCTCACTTTCAAGAGTAGGGTGGTAATGGTTAAAAATTTGCCCCCGGGCAGCTGTATTAGCTACGGCTGCACCTACAAAACTTCATCTGTTGAGTTAATTGCCACTGTCCCGATTGGTTACGCCGATGGCTACAGTCGCTTGCTTTCAAATAAGGGGGAGGTGCTAATCCGCGGGTGTCGAGCTCCCGTTGTGGGTAGGGTTTGCATGGATCACCTGATGGTTAACGTTACCCATGTTCCAGGTGTTAAGCGTGGCGATGAGGTGGTTCTATACGGTAAGCAGGGCACGGAGCAGGTTTCAGTCGAGGAAATGGCGGCACGGGTCGGTACAATTAACTACGAGCTTCTTTGTGCGATAGGTAAGCGAGTCCCACGCTTTTACTACAAGGAAAACCGTTTGGTTGCCATCCGCGACTTTATCGAAGATCAAAGCTTTGATCATTAAACCACAGCCGGTTATCGATCAACCGGGTGAACTGCGAAAGATCTTCCAGGGTTTACTATACAGAAGAACTGGGATTTCTCCCGGTTTTTGGTGCGCCTGCGTGGTTTTGAACCACGGGCCTCCTGCGTGTCAAGCAGGCGCTCTCCCCCTGAGCTACAGGCGCACATCTACGACCGCTGTAGCATTTTAGCATTAGCAGGGCGAAAATGTCAAGAAAACGGAACTTTGTCAGTCTATAAAAATAATCTTTTTTGTGCTACTATGAAATTGAAAACATTGAAGCAGGGAGGGACTTGCTTGCCTGCCAATCTGACTCCTCAGTATTATGCCGCTGAAGACAAATACCGCCAGGCGCAATCTACTGAAGATAAAATTAAAACCCTGCAGGAAATGCTGGCTGTTATCCCCAAACATAAAGGCACGGAACGGTTGCAGGGCGATATCAAGAAGCGCATCGCCAAGTACAGGGAAGAGGGGAAAAAGAAGAAACCGGGAAAGGGTTTTAATCCTTTTGGTGTTGAGAAACAGGGTGCCGGTCAGCTAGTGCTTGCCGGTTACCCCAATAGCGGTAAATCTTCCTTGGTAGGGGCTCTTTCGAGGGCAAAGGTAAAGGTGGCAGATTATCCCTTTTCGACTGCTTTGCCGGTTAGCGGAATGATGCCCTACAAAGATACGTTTATCCAGCTGGTTGATACTCCGCCTCTTTCTGTTGACAACATTCCCTCCGGCCTGATCGGTACTTTCAAAGAAGCTGATGCTTTATTGATAATTATTGATCTGCTTACGTCCGAATGTCTCGACCAGCTCGAAGGGCTGATGCAGGCACTTCAGGATCGCGAGGTGATCGATTTGTCGGAAGAAGGAACGATCATTGCTCCAATTCCCTTTCTTGTTTTAGGCAATAAGTGTGATCACCGGGAAGCGGAGGAAAATCTGCAGGTCTTAAATGAGTTGTGGCCGGACCTGGAAATCATTCCGGTATCGAGCAATGGCAGTGGCTTGGAGGACCTCAAAGAAAGGCTTTACCAAATATTAAACATCAATCGGATTTACGGCAAACCGGCCGGAAAACCAGCTGATATGGATCGCCCGTTCATCTTAAGGAAGGGTAGCACCATTCTTGATTTTGCCGCCCAGATTCATAAAGATTTTCCACAGAAGCTTAAAAGCGCACTTGTTTGGGGATCTACCAAATTTGAAGGTCAGGCGGTTTCGCGCGATTATGTTCTCGATGATGGAGATGTTGTAGAACTACAGCTCTAAGGGTTTAAGTTCCTACATTTTATTATTCTGTGTGACCTATGGAAGGAATCGTTGCTTTGTTTTCGAAATTAAATTAGTAATATTACCTTTTCAAGGACAAGTAGTTCTGCTAATTTTTCTTAAGGAGATGAATATTCATGGGATGGGGAATCATAGGATTTATCGCTCTGGTAGTTGTTTCACTAATCATTATTTACAACCGGTTAGTCACACTGCGCCAAAGAATTAAAAATGCCTGGGCACAGATTGAAGTTCAGTTAAAACGACGTTATGATCTAATACCGAACTTAGTTAATACGGTCAAGGGTTATGCCACGCACGAAAAGGAGACTTTCGAAAAGGTGACCCAGGCCCGCAACATGGCCATTCAGGCCAAGGATATTAACGAGCAGGCTGGTGCGGAAAATATGCTTTCCGGTGCCCTGAAGAGTCTCTTTGCTGTCGCCGAAAGTTATCCGGACTTAAAGGCCGACACTAATTTCCGCCAGTTGCAGGAAGAATTGACCAACACTGAAGGGAAAATTGCTTTTTCTAGACAGTTTTACAATGACACGGTTATGATCTACAATACCGCTATTCAGCGCTTCCCTACCGTTTTGGTTGCCGGTATGTTCGGCTTTAGCAAGGAAGAATATTTTAACTTAGATGAGGAAGCAACAGCTCGAGAAGCAGTTAAAGTGGAATTTTAGGAGTGTTCGGGATGGGCGTAGGTCATCGTAATGCAGCGTTGAGGTTTTTTCCACTCCACCTTCTTTGCCTGGTGGCCATAGCGGCAGTTACCCTGCTGCATCCGATTAAAGCCGGGGCCCAGGATGACCGCTCTTTTTATTTTCCCTCGGTTGTAATTGAAGCAGTATTAAAACCAGATGGCTCCATGCAGGTTGTGGAGGAACGGACATTCAGGTTTGACGGACATTACCGGGGTGCCTGGTCCTATATTTACCTAAAAAACAACAGTACTATCCGTGATGTTTTGGTCAGCGAGCAAGGTATTCCACATCAAGAGGTGGCTGTGGGCGTACAGGATATCCCAGGGGTATTTTATGTGGAATACAAGCCCGACCTGGTTTACATCGACTGGAGCTTTGAAGCATACAACGAAGACCGTACCTTTACTATCAGCTACACGGTAGATAACGCAGTTATTGTTCACACGGATCTGGCTGAACTATACTGGCAGTTTATAGGCGATGAATGGGGTGAAAGGACAGAATATGTGAGTATCACTTTGTATTTGCCTTCAGGGGCAGGCGAGGGCGATATAAGGGCCTGGGGACATGGCCCTCTGCACGGAGATGTTCGGATTGTTAACCCGGGTATGGTGGTTTGGGAAATTGATGGCTTACCGGCTAACACTTTTATTGAGGGGCGAGTTACAATGCCCATATCATTAGTTGGGCAGGCAAAAAATTTCAGCGGCAAAGAAGGGTTGCCCGGTATCCTGGCAGAAGAACAAAAATGGGCTCGTCAGGCTAACTTAAGGCGCACTCTCGCCCGCCTCGACTACTATATTGGGCCGCTGGCGGCGATGGCTATTCTAATTTATTATATTGTCATACGGTTTAAATCGAAACGGGCTCCGGGTATCTACAAGGGTGATTATTACCGGGAATTGCCGGGAGAATATTCTCCGGCTGCGGCCGGCTATTTGGTGCGTTCAGGCAAAATAAAACCGGAGGACTTCACGGCAGCAGTGATGGATCTTGCCCGCAGGGGGCATCTGCGTTTTGAGGAGTACCAGGGTGAAAACGGCCTGTTCTGGAAGAGGCCTTTTACGGACTACAGACTTTATCCGGCCGTGGGAAAAGATCGACTGAATGCTCACGAAAAGAAGCTCCACAGTTTTATTTTCGGCGAAGTAAGTATTACAAAAAACGCAGGCGTTACCATGCGCGATATCGAGCAATACGGCAAAAAGAACAGTGAGAGCACGTATAAGTTTTATAAAGATTGGGCTGAAGGGATAAAAAAAGAGTTTGATAATCTTAGATTTTTTAAGGGCCCTGCGTGGCAGGGCATTGCGTTGGGGATCATCTTTTTCTTCTTTGGGTTTGGCTTCTTAATCTTCGAGCTCTTTGTGACCGGGGCTGTTGCCCTCATTGCCGGGCCCGTGGTAGTTGTTCTTTTTGCCCTGCTAAAAAGGCTTACTCCCGCGGGAGCAGATCACTATGCCAAGTGGAACGCTTTTAAACGTTTCCTAAGACATTTTTCAAGCCTTGATCGTTCCACTATTCCGGCCTTGGCTATCTGGGAACATTACCTGGTCTATGCAGTAACGCTGGGCGTGGCCAAAGAGGTGATGGAACAGCTGCAGCTGGTTTATCCGGAACTGGGCAAAGAGATGCATCGTGTCTGGCCGGCCTACGGAATAATAGCGACAAATCCAGCTCGCTTTACCACTATGAGTTCGGCGATGGAGAGATCATTTAAAACAGCTTTCCGCTCGGCCTCATCTTCCGGCTCTGGCGGCGGTGGCGGTTTCTCCGGAGGCGGCGGTGGTGGCGGAGGCGGCGGCGGTGGCGGAGCCCGCTAGTCGCCCTATTAAGCCCAGTAAATACTTAGGGTTTTAGCTGATAGCCTGGGTTAAAACCTTTTTATTTTACCGGAAAAACGATTGGATCACATAAGTGCACGTAAGACTAACCTGAAAATGCGAGCACAGTATGCCGCACCCGCTTTGGTGGATGACCAAAGTAGCCGTCTATTTTCACCTTTCTGCTGGTGTCCCTGTTCTGTGGGGGCATGGGCGTCTTATGATATAGGAATAAAGGAAAGAATGCAATTGGAAACCTATATGTCCTTTCCAAAGCCTGTAACTTAAGGGTACAGACTTTTTTGTGGTATAATTTTTTAAAGTTACAACACCTATTTGTTTAAACTAGAGGGGGAGTATTAGGTGGACAAGCTGAATGCCGCGATCGTAGTAAACCCCGCTTCAGCTAACGGCGCAACGGGTAGGCGTTGGTCGGAAATGGCGGAAGTGATCAGCCGGGAGGGAATCTCTTTCGAGCACTATTTTACCGAATCACCTGGGCATGCCACCGAAATTACTCGCCGGTTTTTAGAAGACGGCCATGACTTAATCATCGCTGTCGGCGGGGACGGCACAACGAACGAAGTAATCAATGGTTTTTATGATCAAAATCACAATATGATCCGACCTGAAGCAGCTGTCAGCTTTATATCGGGCGGCACCGGACGCGATCTAATCCGCACTATCGGTATTCCCAACGATACAGCGGAAGCAGCAAGGCATATTATTAACAGTCCTGCCCGCCCTGTTGATCTTGGCCGGGTCTCTTTTTTAAATAATCAGGGTATACCAGAGATGCGTTACTTTATTAATGTCGCCGGCCTTGGGTTAGACGGGGCGACTGTTGACCGGGTAAATAAAACCAGCAAAGCCCTTGGCGGATTCATTTCCTTCCTTTGGGCAACCGTGGCTACCCTCATTCTTTATAAAAATCAGGAGATGAGGATCATAGTTGATGGGAAAGAAGTTTGTAACGAGCCGGTTACTGTAGTGGTCTTTGGCAATGGGCGCTATTTCGGCGGCGGGATGTGCATTGCTCCCGACGCACAGGTTGATGACGGTCTTTTTGACATTGTTATTCTGAAAGGTTTAAGCAAAATCAATCTCTTGATCAGTCTGCCACGGGTTTATAAAGGCACCCACTTGGGCCACCCACGCATCGCCAACCTGCGGGGCAAATCGGTAATGGTTGAGGCCTATGGGGAAGCCCTGCTTGATTTAGATGGTGAGCAGCCTGGTCGCGCTCCAGTGGAGCTTGAAATTTTGCCGAAAGCGATTAATTTGAGGGGTTAAGCGAGCTCGCCTTGACAGTTGCTCGGTCTCGTTCTATCATGTTTTGTGTTAATGTAGCAAAATAATTTGATGCTGTTAACGAGTTAAAGGAGGCGCAGATCCCTTGCCGATAAAAATAGTACTTGAAAACGGGGAGGAAGGAGTTTATCCCGACGGGACCACCTGTATGGATCTCTACCGGGAAAAAACTGCTGACAATAAAGATCTTATTGCTGTTCTGGTTAACGGAAAGGAATGCGATCTTAACCTGCCCCTGGCCGAAAGAAACGTGATAAGTTTTGTTGATTTTGATTCACCAAAGGGAGCAGCGATATACCGGCACAGTGCCGGCCACATCCTGGCCCATGCTGTAAAAAGACTGTATCCCACGGCCAAGATGGGGATCGGCCCGGCAATTGAGAACGGTTTTTATTATGACTTTGAATTTGAGGAACCGATTTCTGCCGACGATCTGCCGGCAATCGAAGCTGAGATGAAGAAAATTATCAGGGAAAGAAAACCGATCAGGCGTCATGAAGTGAGCCGCGAAGAGGCGAAAGGGATATTCCGGGCGCAGAATGAAACCTATAAGTTGGAGCTAATTGCGGATCTGCCCGAAGATACGGTGATTAGTTGTTACGAGCAGGATGACTTTTGTGATCTTTGCGCAGGCCCGCACTTAAACCATACAGGGATGGTCAAAGCCTTTAAACTGACTGGCCTGGCCGGGGCCTATTGGCGTGGTGATGAGCGTAATACCATGTTGCAGAGAATTTACGGCACGGCTTTTCCGAGCAGTGAGCGTCTTGAACAGTATCTGACTCTGATTGAAGAGGCCAAGAAACGTGACCATCGTAAACTGGGACGTGACCTTGAGCTGTTCAGCTTACATGACGAAGGCCCCGGTTTTCCCTTCCTTCATAACAACGGCATGATTATCTGGCAGGAGCTCGCTGATTTTTGGCGGCGTGAACACCGTCTGTCAGGTTATGAAGAAATTAAAACCCCACTGATCCTGAACCGGCATCTCTGGGAGCAATCGGGTCACTGGGATCACTATCACGATAACATGTATTTTACCAAAATTGATGATCAGGACTTTATCGTCAAACCAATGAATTGCCCGGGAGCAATGCTTGTTTATGGTTCAAAGATGCATAGTTACCGGGATTTACCGCGCCGTATTGCCGAGATGGGTATTGTTCACCGCCACGAGCTTTCGGGAGCGCTGCACGGCTTGATGCGGGTGCGCACTTTTACCCAGGATGATGCCCATATTTTTATGCTGCCAGGGCAGATTGAGGCCGAGGTGGCCGGCATTATCGGGCTGATGGATCATTTTTACCGGATCTTTGGTTTTGATTACCGGGTTGAACTGAGTACCCGACCTGAAAAAGCAATGGGTTCACTCGAAATGTGGGAAAAGGCAACGGGTATTCTGGAACAGGTATTACAGGATAAGGAGATAAATTTTAAAATTAACGAAGGTGATGGGGCTTTTTATGGACCGAAAATAGATTTTCACCTTGAGGATTGCCTGGGCCGCAGCTGGCAGTGCGGGACCATTCAGCTTGACTTCCAGATGCCGGAGAAATTTGACCTTACCTTTATCGGCGAAGATGGGGCCAAGCACCGTCCGGTGGTTATCCATCGGGTTGTATATGGCTCAATGGAACGGTTCTTTGCCCTTTTAATTGAACATTACGGCGGCGCTTTTCCCGCTTGGCTGGCACCTGTCCAGTCAACCGTGATACCCGTAACTGAACGAAGCCATGATTATGCACGGCAAGTTCAATTGCGACTTAAAGAAGAGGGATTCAGAGTGAACCTTGATAGCCGTAATGAAAAAGTGGGATACAAAATCCGGGAAGCCCAGTTGAAAAAAATCCCCTATATGCTGGTTGTAGGCGACCGTGAAGTCGAAAATGGGGAGGTGGCTATCCGTCATCGCGACAAGGGAGATCTCGGTAGTGGCAGCATAAATAGTTTTATTACCGACCTGAAAAAAGAGATTGCCGAAAAAACAATTTGACCAAAGTAGTATTTTCTGTTAAACTCAAACGCGTAGGTACTGATCATTAAAGTAGAAGCCACCGCTTCTCACCCTAGGCCTTTGTTGAGCTAACGGGTTGCCCATAAGGTTTAAGGATACTTTAGAGCAGGTGGCTGACCCCTGCTCTTATAATTTTTTGGGAGGTGAAAAGAAATTAGTAAAAATTTGTTCGTGAATGAACAAATTAGCGCCAGGGAAGTGTTGGTGATTGATGCAGACGGTACCCAGCTTGGGGTGATGAAGACAGAGGAAGCCCTTGATCTGGCCAGAAGGAAAAGGCTCGATCTGGTTAATGTGGCGCCAAGCGCTCGTCCCCCGGTTTGTCGTTTAATGGATTACGGTAAGCACAAGTACGAGCAGAGCAAGCGTGATCGCGAAGCCAGAAAGAACCAAAAGGTCACAACTGTTAAAGAAATTAAACTACGCCCCAACATCGATAAGCACGATTTTGATGTAAAAGCTAAACGGGGGCAAAAGTTTCTAGAAAACGGAGATAAGGTTAAAGTAACAGTCATGTTCCGGGGCAGGGAAATCACCCATCCCGAGATTGCCCAGAGACTTTGCCAGCAACTAGCCCAAAATCTTTCCAATTACGGTTCGATAGAAAAACCTGCTAAGCAGGAAGGGCGCAACATGATCATGATCTTAACTCCAAAATCATAGAAGAGGAAGGTTGTATTCGGTATGCCTAAAATGAAGACCCATCGTGGTGCTGCAAAACGTTTTAAAAAAACGGGTAGCGGCAAAATTAAGCGCCACCGTGCATTTGCCAGCCACCTAACCGGCAAGAAGAGTTCAAGCCGGATCAGGCGGTTACGTAAGGCAACTCTTGTAAAACCGGCCGACGATGCGCGGGTAAGACTGCTTATCCCGTAGAAATTTAGCAGTTATTTATAGCGATTGTAGATTCGAGCTGTTTTTAAGCTGATCAGTAGGAGGATCATTTATTATGCCGCGCACCAAAAGAGGTATTGTAGCCCGTAAAAGGCGGAAAAAGGTATTAAAACTGGCAAAAGGCTATTACGGTTCCAAAAGCAAACTATTTAGGGTAGCCAATCAGCAGGTTATGAGATCGCTCAGCTATGCTTACCGTGACCGCCGTCAGCGGAAACGAGATTTCCGCAAACTATGGATAGCCAGGATCAATGCTGAGGCCAGAAATGGCGGCCTTTCATACAGCCGTTTCATTAACGGCCTGAAAAAGGCAAATGTACAGATTAACCGTAAAGTGCTGGCTGATCTGGCTGTCAGGGACAAAAACGCTTTTGCCCAGCTGGTTGATCTGGCCAAAGCCAATAATTAAAGCCTTTTCTGAGCCTGTTTAGTGCTACTTTTTGCCGGAATTTTAATCGGCACGGCAGCTAATAGACAGGCTCTTAATTATGTTGTAAAACTGGAAGAACCTTAACGGAGCTTGATTTGCGAGCCCGTTTTGTGGTATATGTCATCGCGCTAAGACGTAATCACGGGAACAAGGCAAACATATCTATTGCACCGGGAGACCAAGCGGTGAAGGGTGATTGTCGGGTAGCAGTAGATGAAAACAAGGCGCTAAAGAAGCTGGAGTGGATTTAGTTGAAGCCCGATCAGTTGAGTAGCAAGCATAATCCGATCTTGAAAGAGTACCGGAAACTCTTATTAAATAGAAGTTACCGCAGAAAGAGAAAGAAGATAGCAGTCGAAGGGCCTAACCTGGTTCGGGAGGCACTGAGGGCAGGCTTGGTTCCGGAAGTAATCTTTATGACCGCAGAGTATTACGACAGCAGCGGAAAACAGTGGCTTGCGAAAGTACCATCAACCACGAAAAAGATCTTGCTTTCGCCTGTAATTTTTAACGAAATTGTGGAAACCAAAACACCGCAATCAATCGCAGCCATTTTTCCGTGCACCCATCACACTGAAAACAGTGAATTAATGATGAAGCCCAAACTGGTTGTTATAGCAGACAGGCTGCAGGATCCGGGTAACATGGGTACATTGATACGAACTGCGGTTGCTGCAGGGGTAGACACGTTGTTTTGTACCGCGGGCTGCACCGACCCTTTTAGCCCAAAGGTTTTAAGAGCCACGGTGGGATCGATTTTCCAGATTACTATTAAGGAGGTTAGTGATACGGGGCAACTGCTTGCCGGGTTGAAAGAGGAAGGATTTACAATAGTAGCAACTGCTGGTGGTGGTGAAAACCCTTATTGGTCGGCGGACTACACAATGCCTTTAGCTCTGATCGTCGGTAACGAAGCCAGTGGAGTTGCAGCTGATCTGATCACAAAGGCTGACCTGGTAGTGGCAATCCCCCTGCAGTCTAAAGTAGAATCGCTAAATGCGGCAGTGGCTGCCGGAATTATTCTTTTTGAGATCAAACGCCAGGAATCAGCTGAATATACTTAAGGCGATTAACTGCCAATGCTGTAACCTGGCTTCTACAGTAAAATAGTTAGAAGGGGTAGCTTGACCCTGATGCAGTAAACATTCTCGATTTGCCGGATCCCGTGCTAATTTTTATAATCTATTCATCAGTCAACGATCTTTTCAGAAGGTAAAAGGTTAAGTTGCATGATTGCAATATTATGATATAATAATATAACGAGGGGAGGCCTGTTATGGATATCGCCGGCGAGCTTACATTGATCAAGAAAAAAGCTTTACTGCTAAAAGCTTTGGCTAACCCGGTCAGACTGTGTATAGTACGGGAGCTTCTGCAGCGAAAAGCCTGTAACGTATCATCGATGCAAAACTGTTTGCAGATGTCCCAGTCAACTGTATCACAGCATCTGGGACGGTTACGCGACTTAGGCATTATCAGTGGTGAGCGCAAAGGCACGGAAGTTTTTTATAATGTTACCAGCGACGAGGCGGCTGAAGTAATCAGGGTTCTGTTCAAAGAAAAATGCGGGGATAAAGGTTAAATTACAAACAGGAGGTTGGTAAAAATGATTGCAATTAGCGAAAAGGCTAAGGAAAAATTTATTGAATTACTGAACAACGATGAGAAAAAAGGTGCCTTTGTGCGCATCTATGTCAGCGGTGTTGGCTGAGGCGGACCCCGTTACGGGCTGACTCTGGAAGAGTCAATTCAGGCAGAAAAAGATGTGGTCGAGGATTTGGGCGCTTTAAAATTGGTTTTTGACAAAGGGATATCGCATTTCATGGAAGGCAAATCGATTGATTATCATGACGGACCGCGCGGCGGCTTTGCCATTAACGATGTCAGTCCAGGTAATAGCTGCGGCAGTTGCAGTTGTTAGAGCACAAAGTCCGGATGAAAGGAGCTGCTAATAATGGCGACAAAAAAAGAGCAGGTTTACAAGTGCCAGATTTGCACCAATGAGGTAAAAGTAACAGAAGAAGGCGTGGGCATCCTTGTTTGCTGTGCCAAGCCGATGGAACTTAAAGCCGAAGAGTAACTAAAACTAAATGTTCACCCTATAAACTCCTCTCCCGGGAGAGGACCTGGGCTATCTACGCCTTAAATATTTGCTTTTCTATTTCCCCTCGCCCCGGGGAGAGGGTGAGGGGGGGGGAATCCCTCTGCTGGTGCCACCCGCCGGCATGATAGTTTCAACAGAAAGACGGCGTCACTTTATCACTTTAATTATGTGTCGCCGGCTTTTCTTGTTGAGGAAATGTTCGTCCCGATCGGCTAAGGTGTGCCTAAAAGCCGTTTACGGTTAAGCATTTCACAGTACGCCGAGTCTTTTTCCTGCATACCGCCTGGAAACTCATACTTAGCCATTAAAGCAACGAAGGGGTCGGGATCAAATGATTCCGGGCCATACACACCCTTAAGGTTCCAAATGCCCGTGGCGATCAGTTCCAACATAATTACCGAGCCGACAGCCGTTTGAGCCACAACCGAGTTGGTGCCGTATTTCGCATAACAGTCCTGGTTATCGGCGACTTGGTAAAGATATACAGACCGCTTAAGACCGTCCCTGGTGCCGGTGACCCAGGTCCCGGCGCAGCCCTTACCAACGATTTTCGAGGCAAGCTCAAGGGGGTATGGTACTACCTTTACCAGAAAATCACGTGGTGAAATTTCACTGTCCCCGACCTTTATTTTACGGTCTGCGTTATCCATGCCGCACCGTTGCAAATTAAGAAGTAAAGTTCTCATTTCACGGGGAACGCCAAATTTAAAGGTTACCCGGTTGCAATTGATCACCCGGGGTATGAGTATAACTTCTTCGTGTTCAACGTTGATAACCTCAACATCACCGATTCCGCCGGGAAAAGAAAAAACCTCGGGTTCAGAGAAAGGTTCGGTACAATACCAGCCGCGTTCTTTCTCCCAGATTACAGGTGGGTTCAAGCACTCCTCGATCGTTGTCCAGATCGAAAAACCAAAAGCTACACCTTCATGGCCGGGGATATTGTAGTTATCACCATCGCGGATGTTAACCTCATCGATAGTATCGAAAAGGTGCTTCACCGCAAAACTGGCAAAAACGTCTGCCATACCAGGTTCCACCCCGGAGCCAACAAGGGCCATGCAGCCCGCTTTTTCCCACTGTTCGTGTTTAGCCAACTGGTAGTCGCCAAGTTTAATATGGGTCAGTTCAAAGGGTTTATCCGGATGTCGTTTTGATAGAGTCATGGCGCAGTCCATGTAGCCTATTTTACAGTCGAAACAGGTGTCGAAAATAATCTCATTGTAGATCGGCTCAACTGCATTCAACACTTGGGTAATGCCGTATTTGTGGATCAATGCCTTAATCTGCTCAGCATCGCCGGCGTCAACCTCTTCGGCGATAAAGCGGGAATCGCTACACATGGTGGAAACTTCTTCAGCCCGGGTACGGTTGTAGTCTGCCAAAACAACCTTTTTTGCCCAATGTCCTTCCCTTCCGGCCCGCTTAATAATCATGGCTACTGATTGGCCCACGCCACCGGCACCTATGATCATGAGGTTCATTACAATAATCCCTCCGAATTTTATTTGTTATCTTCGATAAAACCGCCGCCACGGCAAAGTGGCGGCGGTTTACATTGCTTAGAGCTCTTTTATTTAGGCTCCTTTGGACCAGAAGAACTTGGGGGCGGCGGTCATATCTTCTCCGTCAAGGGTACGCATCGGTTTGGGCGGGTTTGATTTTTGAGTCGCCAGCGAAACAAAGATCAGGGTCAGCAGGCTGATGGCAGCGGCCGGCACCATGGCAATAAAGATGGCGTCCTCTTCGAAAAAGTCAGTAGCCGGCATAGCCCAGAACCAAAAGAGAAGAGCCCAGGAAATAGCACCGGTGACAAAGGAACTGACCGCTCCGTAGCTGTTGGCTTTTTTCCAGAAGAAGCCGAGGATGTAGGCGGCGCTAATGGTGGCCAGCTGGATGCCGCCTGATAGGATAATCAGCCGATAGACTGTCTCAAAATAAAGAGCGATCGACATCGCCAGCAGGGCGGTAATTGGGATGCAGATGCGGACGATTTTCAGAATCTCCACGTTATCGGCATTTGGCCTGAAGTGACGGTAAAAATTGTGGCCGACCAGGGTAGAGATAGTTAGCACAATATTACTGGTAGTGCTGACAATTGCTGCCGCCAGGGTTACGAGAAAGAGGACACTGGCCCAGGGCGGCATAAATGTGTAGGCGGCCCAGGGCAGGGCGCGTTCCGCTTGTGCAGTAATGTCGGCTACATTGTCCCACATGCCAGTGGTAAATACGGCAATCCCAATCAAAACGGGCATCATGCCAAGAGTCAGATAAAGGATGCCGCTGGTTATAAAGGCAGCTACGGCTGTTTTTTCATCTTTGGCTGCCAGGGCGCGCTGCATTAAAACCTGGCTCGGCACGTCGCCCAGGGAAAGGGTTACCCAGGCCGAGATGTAGAGCAGAACGGCCAGCAGGCCGACATAGCCAAGATAGCCGCCGGCAGCTTCGCTTTCGATTTTCATCGACCAGGTGGGTAGTTCAGCCCAGTTTACCCCATTTTCAATCAGAGCGCCCAGACCGCCAACCTGTCCCATCACCGCCGGAAATAGAATAACCAAGCCGACAATAATCAAAATAAAACCGATCATGTCGATCCGGGAAAGCGCCCACAAGCCGCCGAAGGCGGTGACAATGATTATAACGATAGTTGCAATAATTACCGCGGTGCTCATACTTAAGCCGGTGGTCAAAAAGACTATTATGCCTAGGGCTACCAGCTGGCCGCCCAGCCAGGCGACAGCAGAAAGGATTTGGACGATCGAGTAAAGTGTGCCACTCAACTTTCCATAGCGGTGGTTAAAGAAGTCGGCAACAGTGGTATACTTAGCTTTGCGCATCCGGTAGGCAAAAAAGATCCCGATCAGGACCATGCAGAGTGCCGGAGCCCAGGGGTCGAAGATAATTCCCTGCATCCCGTACAGGAGCGCATAACCGGCAGCGCCCATCATCGCCCCGGCACAGATCCAGGTAGCGACAATTGACGGCACTAAAAAGATAAAGTTCAACTGGCGTCCGGCGACAACCAGGTCATCGCTCTCATGGACCTTGCGGCTATAAAAAACCCCGAGCGCGATTATAACAGCCAAGTAAACGCCCAGAAAAAGAAGAATCCACGGTGCTGTCGTAAATACCTGCAGTACGCTGTCTTCCATCTATTTCATTCCCTTCGTTTTTAATGAATATCAGTAAACTTTGCTCTTAGCCTCCGGCAACCCGGGGATTGACAGTAATTGTATCACCTCCCTTGATAAGCTGGTTAAGATCTTTTTTTGCATTGTTAACCTGGACAAAGGAAACAGATGAGGTAGGAACCTTAAACCTTTGCAGCAGCTCAGAAACAGTCAGCTCGTTTTCATCAAGTTCGAGCTCAAGCAGTTCCGCTCCGTCGGTGTATTTTTTTAGCGGTCCTTTAAGCAGCAAGGTTATTTCCAAGTTCCCACCTCTGTATGATTTAGAGATTAAGAGCCTTTTTCTTTTCAGCTGTTATCTTACCGTTTTCATCCCAGCCGCGCAGTTGGTAATACTCGGATAGCATTTTCTCGTAATTTTCCCTGGGCAATGATTTTCCTGCTGTAAAACCGGTGGTCAGCTTTTCATTGTGAACCCGGGTTGGCAGGTAGTCGTCTTTGCGATCAAAGCCCTCGCGCTCGTTAAACAGGCGGGCCAGGTTGTTAATTCGTTCGCCGATAGTGCTCAGTTCGGCCGCGGTAATGTCGCGCTCGAGCAGCAGGGTGAGAATTTCTGCCATCTGCTCTGTGCTGATTGCCCAGAAATCGCACCAGATCGCTGAGAATTTAACCGAGTTGATATCCTGCATGCCGATTACCAGCTCCGCTTTCCCTTCGCTGGTAAAGGGATCGATTTTGCCAAAAGCTTCAACGGAAGCCGGCCAGGCTCTTAAATGGCAGGCACCGCGATCAGCAGTACCGTAAGCCAGCCCCATGGCCCAGGAACCGCGCGGTTCATAGCCCGGAATCTCCAGACCCTTGACTTCCATGGCAAAATCGCGGCCGCCGAATTTTTCAGCCATCTTTTTAACACCCAAAGCCAGGTCGGCTCCGACCCCTTGTCTGGTGGCGATCAGTGTCGGCATTTGCAGATAATTTTCCACATCGCCGAAACGGATACCAAAGTCATGGATCCCCTTTTCGGTCAGTTCCATGGCAAAAGCCACAGTATTACCAGCCGATATTGTATCAAGGCAGTGATCATCACAAAGTCGGTTAAATTCAATCAGTGCTTCCATGTCGCCAATTCCGCAATTTGAACCGCAGAGGGCCAGTGTTTCGTACTCCGGGCCCTCAATTTCAGTTTTGCCCATCTTAACGTAATTGCTACAGGCCAGAGGGCAGGCAAAGCAGGCTTTTTTTGCTTTTAGAACACTTTTGACTGCCTCGGAATTTATATTTTTGTATTCGTCGAATGTCCCTTCCTGGAAGTTGCGGGTCGGAAGAATGCCGGTAGATTGAGAAAGGTCGACAATCATTGGGGTCCCGTCACTGTATGCCCACATGTTGTCATCAGTCATCGTGTCCTCGCGCTTGATTTTGTTTAGAGTCGCTGAAAATTTGCGGATGTCGGGTATTTTAACGCCGCCATTGCCTCTTACGGAAATTGCTTTAAGGTTTTTACTGCCCATTACGGCGCCGATGCCACCGCGACCAGCCTGGCGGTAGAGCTCTGAACTGATACAGGCCATGGGCAAAAGGTTTTCACCGGCCTGGCCGATTGCTAAGGTGATGACATCGCCTAACCTTTCATAGAGCAGATGTTCTGTCTCGTGAGCGCCCTTGCCCCAAAGATCGGCGGCGTTGCGCAGCTCGACATTGCTATCTTCAATGAATAGGTAGATCGGTTCAGTAGCTTTCCCCTCGATGATAACGGCGTCATATCCGGCAAATTTTAGTTCAGGGGCAAAATGCCCGCCAATTGAACAGTCCAGGATTGTCCCGGTGGCCGGCGACTTGGCCGCAATGGCCAGCTTGCCGCTGTTAGGAACTATGGTGCCGGTCAGCGGACCGGTCATTAAAATTAATTTGTTGTCAGCTGAAAGAGGATCAATACCGGGTTTAAGTTCCTCGTAAAGATATTTGATGCTTAATCCTTTCCCACCCAGGTAATCTTTAGCCCACTCTTTATTTAAGGGCTCTGATGTTGTTCTGCCGTTGGTCAGGTTAATTCGTAATACTTTATCAATATAGGCCATTATTTGTTCACCTCCTCGAAGGTAAGCGCCGCAGTCGGGCACCAGTTGGCGCAGCTCCGGCACTGAACGCAAACCCCGACTCCCTCCGGTTTATCTACGATGACCTGGGGCGGGCAGGTATCCACGCAGATGCCACAATCGGTGCAGAGTTCAGGCAAGAAATTAAGCCGCCCGTTTTTTTCAACGATGGCGTCCTCCGGGCAGACTTCAACGCAGGTCAGGCAAAGGTCGCAGGTCTGTCCCCTGACCAGTAAGCCATCACGTTTGTGAATTGAAGTAATCTTCAGGCGGGCCAGCCGGGGATTGAACTCGCCTTCATTCTGGGCGCTGCAGGCCAAATGACAGAGCTTGCAGCCGATACACTTTTCAGCATGAAAAGCCAGCGCTTTCAAACAAATTCATCTCCTTTCCGTAATGTATCTTTGTAACAAGTAAATAACCCACTCTTCTATACTACCTTGACCCAGTCAACATTCGGCAGCTGCTCTGCATAATCCTCCAAAGGCCTATACTTTTGTTGCAGAAAATTGCCGTTAGAGAAAAGGTTGCAATAATAGTGCCAATTGGTAAGGACCTTTTTGTCGTAGGCTACTATCAAGTGCAGCTGGTTGTTATAGAGTTTTCGTATAACCAGGTGTTTCTCAATTCGAAGGCAACCGTTCCCTTTCTTCTCGATTATGAGAAAAAAACGCAAACAGCTTTAGCAGGGCAGGTGTACGGTGACCTGCGCCGAATTAATCAAAGCACAGAGTGGAGAATAATCAAAACGAGGTAAGCATTATGTCGGGTTTAATGTCTATTCAACCGATGGTTCAGGATCTGTCCGAAGCGATCGCCGCTGCCCTTTCCATTGAAGTGGAGATTGTCGATCACGAGTTAACAGTGGTAGCCGGCAGCGGTTTTTACAAAGATAAAATTGGTCAGAAAGAAGAACTGGGCTTGGTGGAAGGTGGCTATCTTTATGCCAGAACCCTGCGCAGCAGGCGGTCGTGCGTGGTGCAAGATCCGGTCAGCGATCCGGAATACGATCCTTCCTCACTAAAAGGCACCACCCCGGAGTTGGCCGAGATATGTTCTCCGATTATACTAAATGATCAGGTGATCGGTGTAATTGGCCTGGTAGCCTTTAACCCGGCACAAAAAGATAACCTGCTGTCAAAACCTGAAGCTGTGCTTTCTTTTTTGCAGCACCTCAGCCGTTTTTTAGCGGCCAAAGTTGCCGAAAGCGATGCTGTTGTAAGACTGACCCGCTTATCGAACGAGCTGACCACCATCCTGGAGACGATTCACGAAGGGGCGCTGGCCATTGATGCTGTCGGCGTGGTTACTCACTGCAATACCACGGCGGAGAAACTGCTGAAATTGCAGCGGGAAAAAATAATCGGCAGAAAGTTGGCAGAATTCTGGGCCGATACCCCCGCAATGGAAGTGTTGCGCACCGGGTTGGAATACATTGAAAAAGAAGAGATTTACCAGGGCAAAGATAAAAACAGGATGCACTTTATCGTTTCGGTAAGACCGATTCGGGGGCATGATAAGCCGGACGGAGCGGTGGTTTCTTTCCGGGATATTGCCGAAGCGCGGCGCCTGATCTATGATTTAAGCGCTACTGCGACGGGTTACACCTTCGAAGATATAATTGGCGAGAGCAAAGCCATCAGGCAGGTTAAGGAGCAGGCACTGCGCGTCGCCGGCGGCAACTCGACCATTCTGATCACCGGGGAAAGCGGTACCGGTAAGGAGGTCTTTGCCCGCGCTATCCACCAGGCCAGCGCCAGGGTTGAAGGCCCGTTTATCAGTATCAACTGCGGGGCGATTCCGGAAACGCTGCTGGAAAGCGAACTCTTCGGCTATGAGGGCGGCGCTTTTACCGGAGCCAGAAAGGATGGCAAGGCCGGTAAATTTGAGCTGGCTAACGAAGGCACAATATTTTTAGATGAAATCGGAGAGATGCCCCTCCATTTGCAGGTCAAGCTGCTGCACGTTTTGCAGGGCCGCGAGGTCGAAAGGGTTGGCGGTAACAATAAAATCCCGGTGGATGTCCGTATTATTGCTGCTTCAAACCGCGACCTGGAAAAGATGATGTACGAAGGCAATTTCCGCAAGGATTTATATTTTCGCTTAAGCGTGATTCCGCTCCATATCCCGCCGCTTAAGGAGCGCCGAGAAGATATTCCGGCCCTGGTTCAATGCTGCCTCGACAAATACGGGCCCATGTTAAACAAGAGATTCAGCGCGGTCGAACCGGAAGCAATGGACTGCCTGCTTCAATACAACTGGCCCGGTAATGTGCGGGAATTGGAAAATACTATAGAGTACTCAGTAAATATGGCGTCTGGAGATACGATTGCTTTAAGCAGCATGCCTCCGCGGATTCGGGAGCTACAGGCCGCAAGGGGCCTGAAGGTATTAATGCCTTTAAAAGAGCGGGTTCGCGATTACGAGCGGATTATTTTATTGGAATACCTTGAGCTTTACGGAAGCTCCTATGAAGGTAAAAATACTATAGCGGAGAAGCTCGAAATTAGCCGGGCCACCCTGTATCGGAAGCTGTCGGAACTGGGCTTATCCGGAACAACCAGGGAAGAGCTTAAATGAAGCCGTTAGAATGGAATTGGTAAGTTGTCAGGGGGACGGGGTTGGTGACAACTTTTATTTGTGGTTTCTGCTGATCATTCATCAATGCGGGGCAGCTAAAAAACGGGGGACCAAGCAATCATTGGAAAAAAGATGTCAACAACCCCGTCCCCCTGACAATCCTTTCGGTATATTCCTTTTAACGTTCCTTTAGCCTTCCCGGTTGTCCTTCGAGTTCAAAAGCCAGGTGGATTGCCCTAACCGCCAACTCACCGTATTTTTCTTCTATGACACAGGAGATACGGTACTCGGAAGTGCTGATCATTTCGATATTGATATTTTCCGAGGAAAGTGATTTAAACATCTTTGCCGCTACTCCGGGGTTAGTTTTAATACCGATACCGACAGCAGATACTTTAACAATGTTGTTGGCAGCCAGAACTTCGAGGGCTCCGATTTCGGTAGCGACCTTTTCAACCAGCCGGGTGGCTTGTTCAAGGTCTGTTTTGGCAATGGTAAATGTAAAGTCGGCGAATCCGTCGGTACTTGCATTTTGGATGATCATATCGACATTGATCGCTGCATCGGCTAGGGGAGACAAAATCCGGTGAGCGATACCCGGTCGGTCAGGAACGCGAATCAGCGATATTTTGGAAACATTACGCTCGAGCGTCACACCTTGAATAACAGAATCTTCCATAATGTCCTCCTCGTTGACGATCCATGTTTGTTTAGCGCTCCCGAAAGATGATTTAACTACCAGAGGGACTGCAAATTTTTGGGCCAGCTCAACGGAACGCGAATGGAGTACCTTGGCGCCTAATCCGGCCAGCTCCAGCATGACCGAGTAAGATATTTTATCCAGGTGACGGGCTTTCGGGCAAACATTCGGGTCTGCCGTATAGATTCCGTCGACATCGGTATATATTTCACAGCAGTCAGCATTAAGCGCTGCGGCTATAGCTACAGCGGTTGTATCTGACCCACCCCGCCCAAGAGTGGTAATACTGCCTTCCTCCGTTACCCCTTGAAAACCGGCGACAACCGGTACCACCCCTTCACGGAACAGCTGCTTCAGTTTATCTGTCTGCAAATCAAGGATCCTGGCCTTGGTATGAACCGAGTCGGTGACCAGCGGCAGCTGCAGGCCCAATAGCGATATTGCCGGGCAGCCGATGCTGTTTAAAGTAATTGCCATCAGGGCGGCGCAGACCTGCTCACCGGTGGCAACCAGGGCGTCTAGTTCGCGGCTGTCAGGCACAGCGCTGATTTTTGCCGCCATCTCCAGCAGCTGATCGGTTTGGCCGCTCATTGCCGACACCACAACAGCAACGTCATTAACTTTTTGTTTTCGCGCCGCGACCGATTCGGCCACGCGGCGAATATGGTCAAGGGAGGCAACCGATGTACCACCATACTTCTGAACTATCAGGGCCACTATGCTCACGCACCTTTATGGGAAAAATAGTGGTGATATTCTCTCACAAAGAGTGCGGTGATTCAAGTTTTTATTTCGGCCTTGTTTCGGTACTACCCCCATATCATCCGATCATCTCGACGAATGCCTGCAGCCTTGTTTCAATAGCTCCGGCTGGTTCAAAACTGTAGTTGTCATCGATCAATAGCATCGGCAATCCTTCGGCCTTCAGGTAATCGCGCAAGTCAGGGTAATCAAGCTTGTGCGGATCGCAGAAAGAGATAACATAACCGATTATGCCGTCTGCCTTATACTCGTGTGCTCTTTCCACCAGGTAATCAAAGCGTTTGCTGCCGGGGCCCCGGTCGGTACGGGGGCACTGAAAATTAACGAAGTAGTGCTCGGTCAAGCCGTCGTAGGGGTCGACAGTTTGGGGCACATCCTTTTCCCAGACTCGAAAGCCGATGCAAGTATCATCGGCAACCACAACCGCCCCGGCCTCTTCAACCATGCGGAAGAGGGCGTTGTCGTCCATGATACTGCCCCAGATCAGGATTCTTGGTTTTGCGGATTCCTGGCCATGGGCTGCTTCAGCTTTGAGCAGGGCTTCCTTAAGTTTGGCTTGAAATGCCTTTGCCGGCAGGGTACCGCCAGCCATTAGCAGGTTGAGCATTTCGCTACCGCTGATTCCCGGTAGCAGTTTCTTGCGCTGTTCGTAGAGTTTGCGTACTAAGGTACGGCTTTGATTAGATATGCCGATTTCTTCAACCAGCGCCTCCGGGGAAACCACCCGGCCGGTGAATTGTTCCAGACTTTCTTTAAAAAACCCGAGCTCCCGTTTGTAAAAGCGTTGGGCCCAAGGGCTGACCTGATGGGGCACATTGAAGAGGTAGGAATAGGGCAGCGGGTGGTAATAGGTCCAGATTCCGTAAAGCCGCTGCACCATGTCACAGCTATGGGAGATAACCAGTCCGTCGATAAAGTCAAACTCACCCCTGGTTGCCCGGGCCAGGATGTTACGTACGTAGGTGCAGCCATAAGGCTCGGTATAGGCGTCGGCAGCGGAGTTGTCCTCGCCTGGCAACCCGGTGATCCGGTAAGGGATCGCGCCGGCAGCACTGATGATTTCCGGCGGGGCGAAACAGCAGAGATAACCGATTACCGGTTTACCGGTATCCGTTTTAATGCGGCGGATCTCTTCTTCGTTCAGGTTTGTGGCCCGGGGTTGCTTAGTGTTTACTTTCTTTCCTGCTGGCATTATTTGTTAACCCCTTTCTGCACTTTATCCATCGTTTCCAGAAAAGCATGGAGCCGGGTTTTGATCTGAGCATCAGACCAGAGGCGCGGGTCAGCCATATCACTTTCGAAGATTAGCGACGGAAGGCCGATCTGGGCAAAACGGTTGCGGGTGTGAACTTCGCCGAATGATACCGCCCGGCAAGATCTGGTCAGATGCATCATAGCCCCGGTAAGGCTGAAATCGCGGGTTAGTTCTTCCAGCAGGTTGCTGCCTACAAAACCACCAAAAACAGCGGGGTTACATAGCTCCGGCATTGCTTCCGCCCCGAATTCATGCATTTTCAGAGCGCGCTGCCAGGTACGCCTGACCAACGCTTCAAGCGGATCGCTTAAATCAACTTCAAAGTAATCGCCAACATTATAGGTGGATTCATACGCAAATACCGCGCCATGCGATTCTAGATAATTGAAGATGCCCATATTAAACCAGGGCGGTAGCCCAAACCAGATTAAGCGGTATTTCTCCTCTTCCACTACGCCCACGCCGCGTTCAACCCGGTTTTTTACCTCTTCATACATTTCCCGGTAGAAGTCGACCGCTTCCTGGTCGCCGACCAGGTACATCTGAGGAATAATAGCGTGGAAGTAATCGGTAGAGCCCATCGGTGAAGGGATTGCCCGGCGCAGGGCTAAGGTATCGCGCCAGTAGGCAAGAGCCTGATGCGACAGAGCCATAATTTCACGCAAAGCATCGATATCCAGCTTTTTACCGGTTTGTTTTTCCAGAAACTCAATCTGTCCAGCCAAATCTTCACGAAGCAGGGTTAGATAGTGCTCGGCGATCCGCGGGTCGGTGGGGTCGACATCCCAGGGGGGCGCCAGCGGATCTGTGCTGTAAACAGGAACATCAAAAAACCGGGTTGCTACCGACTGGAACCATTTCCAGCGGGGTTCACAGATAAAGCCGGAGCCGAGCAGCATGGCCGGTGTGCCCATCCCGCCGGGTAGAGGAGACTCTTCGGGGGCTTCACCCTTCTCTTTGAAAAGTTTGCAGTAACCCATGGTATTAGTGACGTAAGAACAGAGTTCCGGCGAATAGCCATCGCCCTCAGCCACTTCGATAAAGCGGGGGGCAACCAGCCGGCTGGCGCACATGGTTCCGAAGTTCTCCGGCCATTCAAAGAGCAGGTCGAAGGCTTTCAGCAGTTCCGGCGGCACGCCGACCATGCACCAGGCCAGCGGCTCATTGCTGAAGCGTCTTTCCATCATCCGCATAAAAAATCGCGGCAGCATTTCCTTCATTCGGGCTGTTGTTTCTAAGTGGCGTTTAGCCCGGCTCATTTCGCTTTGGGACATAATGATGCCTCCTTCAATTAGGACAGTTATTAGGATCGGTTGCTGCAACTTATTCTTTAAGACCTGTCCCAAGTCCTGCCATCTGAACTGAGACTGGAGAAAATGTAATTAGGACTGTCATGCCACCGAGTGGCACCGGCAGGGGGGATTAAATCCTCTCCTCACCCTGGCCCTTTCCCGGGAGAGGGATTTATTGGGTAGTTGTCAGGTGAATTAACAGTCGGCGGTTCAGCAGCGCGTTGACAGCGCTTATGCTACATGCTAACTTAATACCATTGATTAATAAAGGGGCGGATTCGATGAATAAGCTTAAGCTGGGCCTGCCGGCCGGCAGTTTGCAGAATACTACTCTGGACATGTTTAAAAAAGCCGGTTATAACATCCATATCGGCGATCGCTCATACTATCCCTATATCGATGACGAAGAAATTGAGTGTGTGTTGATGCGCGCCCAGGAAATACCGAAATACGTGGAAGACCAGGTGCTCGATGTTGGGCTGACTGGAAAGGACTGGATTACCGAAACCGCGGCCGATGTCGTAGAGTTGGCCGATCTTAACTATTCCAAACGCGGTTTGAGGCCGGTGCGGCTGGTGCTGGCCGTGCATCAGGATTCGCCCTTTCAGAAAGCAGAAGACCTTGAGGGTAAAAGGATTGCCACCGAGCTGGTTGAGACTACCCGGCGCTACTTTGCGGAGAAAGGAGTTAAGGTCGGTGTCTATTTCTCATGGGGTGCGACGGAAGTTAAACCGCCCCTATTGGCCGATGCAATCGCCGAACTCACTGAGACCGGCCGCTCACTTAAGGCCAATAATTTGCGGGTGATCGAAACACTGCTGGTTTCTACCCCGCGGGTGATTATGAACCGCGAGAGCGCCGATGACGCCTGGAAGCGGAAGAAGGTCGAAAATATGATCACCCTGCTTAAAGGGGCTTTGCTGGCCGAGCAGAAAGTAATGCTCAAGATGAATGTTCACAGCGAGAACCTGCCCAAAGTAGTCAACCTTTTACCAGCGCTCAGGCGGCCGACCATATCAAACCTCTGTGTCGACAACTGGGTGGCGGTGGAGAGCGTTGTCGATGAAAAAGTGGTGCGTACCCTAATTTGTGAGTTGAAAGAAGCAGGGGCGGAAGGTATTCTGGAATTCCCAATGAACAAAATTATACCGTAAGTATTTTGTATCAATAACTACAATGAGGGGTGTATATTTTGAGCAGCGATAATGAAACAGCAAAGCCAGGTTTAGATTGGCGCAAACTTTCTGATCCGAAGGTGCTGATACCGGTTGCGGCAGTCCTTTTACTGGCGGTAATTGTCCTCGCCGTTTTGCTGGCGTTCCAGATAAGCGGAGGGGGAGCGGCTAAAGAACAGTCGGTTGCCCTGGTAAATGGCGAACCGGTGACCAAGGCGGAACTCTTTGATACCATGTACGCCACCGGCGGCCGGAATGCCCTGGATCAACTCATTGCCAGAAAACTGATTGCCCAGGAGGGAGCCCGTTTAGGGCTGGAGGTAACGGAAGAGGAGTTAGAAGAAGAAATCAATAATATCATCATGGAGAGTTTTGGCGGTTCCCGCGAACAATTTCTCTCTGCGCTTACCATTTACGGTTTAAGCGAGGAAGCGTTCAGGGCAGACGCCAGGCTTAACCTGTTGGTGCGCAAACTGGCCCTGGCCGAGATTAACCCGACAGAAGCAGAAGCCCGGCAATACTTTGAAGATAACCGGCTACTCTTTGATCAACCGGAAGAGGTTGAGGCCCGCCATATCCTGGTGGAAAGTCGGGAAACGGCCGACGAGGTACTGGCCTTGCTCGAAGCCGGCTCTGATTTTGCCACATTAGCTTCCGAGTTCTCAATCGACACGACAAATAAGGATAATGCCGGCAACCTGGGCTTTTTCAGCCGGGGAACAATGGTACAGGAGTTTGAAGAAACAGTTTTTGCCCTGGGCGTAGGTGAAATCAGCGGCCCGGTTAAGACCGATTTCGGGTATCACATCATCGAGCTGCTTGACCGCAGGGAAGCGGTAGTGGTGGAATTTGACGCTATCAGCGACGAAGTGATGGAAAGCCTGATCGAGTCGAAGGTTCCCGAAGTTATCAATGCCATCGTAGCCAGGCTTTTTGAAACAGCAGAAATTGTAAATCTGCTTGAACCGAAAAAGTAAATTTAAACCCGGGTTGAGCCCATGCGGTGGCGCCAAGAGCGGGCCAGGTAGACAGCTGCGTGATGTGCCTTGATTTCGGTGGTGTCGTCCAGTTCGCTTAGGAAGCTATCCTGGCCGCGGTACTCAAGCGCTTTAACCAGCAAGTGGTCAGCCAACCAGGGATTTTTTGGCAATAATGAACCGTGCAGATAGGTGCCGATTACATTTTTGTATACGGCACCTTCTTTCTGATCCGAGCCGTTGTTACCAAATCCTTTTAACACGGTGCCCAGCGGTTGTAAGCCCGGGCCGCAGTAGGTTTTACCGGCATGGTTTTCAAAGCCAACCAGGGTCCGGGCCGGTTGCCAAAGCCCGCAGGATATAACTGCGTTACCGATCAGCCGTTTATCGCCCGCTTCAGTGTAGAGGTCAAGAATCCCAAGGCCGCCGATTTTCTCTCCCGATACGGCGGTATAGTAGTTTCCCAGCAGTTGGTACGATCCGCAGACGGCAAAAACGGGCATGCCCGCTTCAATGGTTCGGCGCAGATCAGCCTGACGTTTTTTTAGATCCGCTGCTACCAGCAGCTGATCGCTGTCCTGGCCCCCGCCCATAAAGAGCAGGTCGCATTGTTCAAAGTTGATCTGATCCCCCGGTTCAACCGGGATAATCCGCAGCCCGATCCCGCGCCACCGGGCCCGGCAACTTAAAGCCAGCATATTGCCCCGGTCACCATAGAGGTTAAGCTGATCCGGATATAAATGACAAATATTTATTTGTCTGCCCATCAACGCTCCTCCCAATATGGACGCCCGTAACCCATCTGGTTTAAATGGCGGCGAATTTCAAGCATTGCGGTGTAGGTTGGCAGAATGTAAAGTTTTCCGCCGGGTGGGGTTGCCTGCAGGGAGCGGCGCAGAGCATTGCCGCTGTTTTCATCAACCTGGATCAGCCGTTGATCAAGGCCGGCATATTTGAAGCGCACAGCCATATCCCAGGCGCGCAGGCCGGAAGCGAAGGTGGTGCTTAGCAGATCAGACCCGGCGGCAAGCTGTTCGAAGTCAACATCCCAGAGCCAGGAGACATCGGTGCCGTCGGCAATTTTATCGTTGATCGCAACCAGTAGAGTAGCCTTTTCTGCTTTGTTTAAGATGGTGCGCAGCACTTCATTGGCCCCCACCGGGTTCTTGATCAGGGCCATCACCAGCTCCCGGTTGTCCACAGTAAAGTTTTCCATTCTGCCGAACGAGGGGTTGGCAGTTTCGAGGGCGTCGACTGCTATTGACTCGGGAACCTGCAGGGCCAGCGCACAGGTCAGGGCTGCTAGCAGGTTATAGTAATTGTAGGTTCCCGGCAGTGGGCTGTTTATACAGATCTGGCTGCCTGAGGCTTTAATTTCTAGCCGGCTTGTTCCATCAGCGTTTATTTTCAGTCCGGTTAACTGTACGTCAGGCAGTGGACGCCTGAAACTGCAGGAGGGACAGTAATAGTGGCCGAGGTGAGCAAAGTAAATCCGCTTGTAGACCAGTTTTTTTTTACATAGAGGGCATGTTTTTGTATCGCGGCCGGTGTTCTTAAAGTTATCTTCAGGCAGATCTAATTCCAGCCCGTAGGTCAAACGCTTTTTACCTTCCGCACCGCCTAAGCTGATCAGTGATGGATCATCAGCATTGACAACCTGAAAACCTCCGGCCGGCTGTAACTGCAGGCCGCGGTCGATTGCATCCTGAATACGGTCAATTTCACCGAAACGGTCGAGCTGGTCGCGAAAAATATTGGTAACCATAACGACGAAAGGACAGGTGTCCTGAACTATTTTGGGGAAAGCCCCTTCGTCAGCTTCCAGCAGGGCCCAATCTGCGTTAATGGTGCCACGCCATGAAGTCGAAGCAACCAGGGCCGAGGCAACACCCCAGGACATGTTTGAACCGGATTGGTTATGGATGTAGCTGTAACCGGCGGCCTTAAGGATATTCCTGATCAGGGCGGTAGTAGTTGTTTTACCATTTGTGCCGGTTACGACCAGGGTTCCCTGGTTGAGTTGAGCGGCAAGATGCTCGGTCAGGTCCGCTTTGATGCGGATCGCCATTCTTCCCGGCAGGGTTGTGCCGCCGCGGCCCAACAGGCGGGTAGCGGCGATCAGCGTTTTGCCGACCATGATGGCGCCGGTCTTTTTAACCTGAAACAGGCGGTTTGTTAAACCGCCTGTTCTCATTGTTTCTTTATGCGTTGCGTTCAATGATCACAATCCCGTTTATTAAAGATTAGCCATGCACTGAACCAGATCAGAGCGGGCGATAATCCCTATCAGTTTGCCCTCGGCATCGACTACCGGTACCCGGTTGATCTTGCGGCGATTCATTAGCTTAGCTACTTCGCTAACTGGGGCATCTTCCTGTATCGTATATACTTTTTTTGTCATGACTAGGTTGACGGGGGTCCGGTGCAAAAGGTCAAAACCCTTACGCACGCTGGCCATATCCGAAATATCAGTATGGGGAGAAATCCAACCTGATAGGTTGGCGAGGGGCACTACATTAAGTTGATGAGAATAACGGATAATATCGGTGTCGGAGATAATACCGATTACCTTCTCCTCTTCATTAACTACCGGAATCCCGCTGATTCGTTTTTCAGCCAGCAGTTCCAGCACTGATTTCACCGTTTCGGTGCTAAGAGTGCTGAGGGCCGGTTTGCTCATAATCTCTTTGGCTGTTTGCATAAGTAACCTCCTGCAGTGAGATATATCCATGCGTGCTCCATTCTACAAATGCCTGGTATTTCCTGCAACACCTTAAAAAATGGGTAACAAAATTGTGGGTGCTAGATGCCCTGAAAATTTAGGGCATTGATAAAGATATCCTGAAAATCGGGGCGGGTAGAAAGTTCCAAATGTTCTACCTTTGCCGGTAGCTCCAGTGCCCTTTTGCGTATTGTCTGCGAGGCAAGAGCCAGGCGCGATCCATCACCGGCGGCGTTGCCGACGGCAATTATTCTTTCCGGCGCAATGGCGGGCAAAAGCCCAATCGCTAACGCGCTTTTTTTGCGCACATAGCTACCGAAAGCTCCAGCCAGCAGAACCTGGTCGAGATCGCCGGCATTCATACCAGCTTCTTTTAACAGGATCATCAATCCGGCATAGATTGCCCCTTTGGCCAGCTGCAGTTGGCGCAAATCACCCTGGGTCAGAACTAGATCCTCCCCGGTTTCCGATTCGGCGGCTGGGGTCAGGATAAATTCGTATCCAACCTGGCTTGGTCGCAGCCGGTTACGGAATTGTTCCGGAATGCGTTCTGGGTTTTCTTCCGGGTTGACGAAGCGGCCGGTGGGTTCAATTAAGCCTGCTGCCAGCAGCGCTGCGGCAGCATCGATCAACCCGGAACCGCAAATACCGCAGGCCGGTGCGTCATCGATCGTTTTAATTTCCAGCCTGTTGTCATTGTAACTCACCGCTTCAATGGCACCGGCCGCAGCTCGCATGCCGTGCTTAATTTCGGCTCCTTCAAAAGCGGGACCGGCGGCGGTAGAGCAAGCCATCAGGCGGCCTCCGGCGGCCAGAACCAGCTCGCCGTTGGTACCGATGTCGATTGCTGCGCAGTTATCCTGGCGTTGATCCATATTGGTAGCCAGGATTACCCCAACCGTATCGGAGCCGACGTAGCCTGCTACATTGGGAAGAAAAATAACCCTGCCGGACGGGTTAATTTTTATGCCCAGTTTAGTGGCTTCAACCTCAAGTGCCCTGCTATAGGCGGGGATAAAGGGCGCCGGCGCCAGATAAGTCGGATCAATACCCATGAAGAGGTGGCTCATCGTTGTGTTGCCGACGGCGGTTATCTCGTACACCCGGTCGCGGGCGACGCCGGTTTGCTTCAGCAGCTGCCTGATGATCTGGTTTGCGGCCTCAATTACTTTGGTTTGTAGCTGGTTGAGGCCATCCTCAACCCGGGCGGCATGGGTGATGCGCGAAATGACGTCGGCGCCGTAAATATTCTGAGGATTAGTGGTAGCTGCCACAGCCAAAACAGCAGCGTTGCTTAAGTCGATCAGCGAGCCGACTATTGTGGTGGTGCCGATGTCGAAAGCGATCCCGAATAGCTGATCGCTGGTATCACCCGGTTCCAGGGAGATGACGCGGTGGTGATCATGCGTAACTGTCACCTGATAGCGGTTGTTGCGGAGTAGGGCCGGTAAGGCGGTTAGTTCACGAAGGCTAATTTGCAGCTGGTCGTGGCCTGTCGCTGCCAGCAAGCGTTCCAGGTCGGCTTTTTGATCCCCGACGGTAGGGCGCTCTAAAACCAGGGCGATCTTCTGGATTGCCGGTTCGGCCTCCAGTATTTCCACTCCGCCGGCCAGCGACGTTTTACGGCTGTGAGCATCTTTGATCAGCGGTACTTCGACTGTTAAGCTGCCTCTGACCGTGCGCCGGCAGGCTAAAACCCAGCCGGCATCAAGCTCGGCTTGTGAAAGATGCTTTTTCTCGGCCTCAGTGGGAACTTCTCGTTCTCCTTCAGCGACGCGCACCCGGCATTTGCCGCAGGTTCCCTTTCCAGCACAGTCTCCTTCCAGGTAAATACCGCCCTGGTCGGCTGCGGTAAGCAGGTTGGTTCCAGTTTTTATCTCGATCGTCTTGTTATAAGGTATAAATTTAACTGCAGGCATCTCTGCGGCTATCCCCCCGGCATAGCGAATAAAGAAAAGCAACCCTCATTGCAGGTTGCTCCCGACCATGGTGCGCCCGCAGGGATTCGAACCCCGACTTCAGGCTCCGGAGGCCTGCGTGATATCCCTTTCAC
>DBBD01000114.1:457-4182 GCA_002292015.1 Firmicutes bacterium UBA993 | reverse complement strand
TGATCAAATAATAAATCGATAGAGTAATTTTTAAAGAAACGGAAAATACATTTGTCAATTCAGTCAAAACCAGGTCCGATCACTTATGTTATAATTTATGAGAGTTATTTTTCTGATGGTTTAGGAGGTCCTGAGTTTAATGGTAGAAAAAAAAGCTCCTTTTGATGTTAACCATTCCGGTAGCACCGGTTCCAAACAGCCCCACAAGCGTTGGACAAGGCGTAAAAAGATCAAGGTTACAGTTTTAGCCCTGCTGACAGCTGCCGTAATCGGAGTTTCCGCTGTCACAGCAGTGGTATATTATTCCATTAGCGACGCCCCGCCGCTTGACCTTGAGCGCTTAGAAACTGTCGAAACTTCTTATCTTTTTGACAGCAAGGGTGATAAGATTACCGCCCTGCATTATGAGCAAAACAGGGTGAATATTGCTTTAGACGAGATTCCCCAGCATTTGGTTGATGCGTTCATCGCTATTGAGGATGAACGCTTCTACCAGCACTTTGGTTTTGATATTATCGGCAGTTTCAGAGCCGCTTTTGCCAATTTACAGGCCGGAAGAATTGTACAGGGAGCCAGCACCATAACTCAACAGCTGGCACAAAATGCTTTTCTGACAACAGAAAGAAGCTATAAGCTTAAGCTCCAGGAAATCTGGCTTGCTATCCAGTTGGAACGCAAATTTTCCAAAGAAGAGATACTGGAGCTTTATCTGAACCGGATTTATTTCGGAAACGGGGCTTATGGAGTTGAAGCTGCAGCAAGAACTTACTTCAACAAAAATGCAGCTGAGCTAACTATCGCTGAAGCGGCAATGCTCGCCGGAGCTATCAGCTCGCCTAACTTTTTCAACCCGATCGATAACGCCGCTGCAGCTGAAGACAGAATGCGCATTGTGCTTGCCAGTATGCTGAGATTAGCACTAATCACTGAAGAAGAATATCAGGAAGCCATTTCTTCAGCCATGCTTTATGCTCAGCGGCAAAGCGTGGAAGATTACCCCTTTCCCCACTTTGTTGACTACGTAGTGCACCACGAACTAATCCGGATATTAAGCGCCATGCCCTCTATCGGCTCGCGTGAGGAAGCTTACCGGGCCATCTACACCGGAGGCCTGCAGGTCTTTACAAACCTGGTCCCTGAAATGCAGCTGCACGTGGAAACGGTTCTCTCCAACACTGAACTCTATCCGACAACCATTATGCTCAATATGCCGAAGGTCCGAGAGGCGATTGCCGGGCTGCCGGCTGGACGCGATCTGTCCAGGGCCCAGCTGGAAGAACTCGTTGACGAAGTCGGAGGGGTTGCCCAGCCCCAAGCCGCAATAGTGCTTGCGGACCCGACAACAGGGCGAATTATGGCCCTTGGCGGCGGACGGAATTATAAAAAAAGGGTAAATGAAGTTTTGCGGTTTATTACCCTGCGTCAACCCGGGTCGGCCATCAAACCGATCATTACCTACGGGCCAGCCTTTGAGGAAGGGATCTTAGCCGGCGCGGGGTCAACTCTTGATGATTCACCTTACGTTAATCCCCGGGGCGACTGGTTCCCTGAAAATTTCGATTTCAGGTTTCGTGGGATGATCACCGCCCGTGAAGCGCTCTATTATTCTTATAACGTTCCGGCCATCCGGTTGCTGGAAGCGCTCGGCTCCCGGATTGGCGTTGCTTACGCTGAAAGAATGGGCATCTCTACGCTTCATCCAAGCGAGGTTGATAACTTGAGCCTTACATTAGGTGGCTTAACTTTTGGAGTAAGCGCGCTTGATATGGCCCAGGCTTACAGTGTTCTGGCCAACAACGGGGTCAGGATCGATTTGCACGCCGTCGAAAAAATAGTCGACCGGCACGGCAATATTATTTACCAAAACCAGCCAGACCCGAAACAGATTCTAAGCCCGCAATCAGCTTTTCTGGTTAATGATATTCTCCAGGACTTCGTTACCGAGTACCTTGGACGCGCTCTACAGATTGATCGCCCGGTAGCGGCTAAAACAGGGACTACGGAAGACTGGAATGATGTTTACCTGGTTGCTTACACCCCAAACATTGTCGCATCCTTCTGGATGGGCTATGACGAACCGAAAACCGGAAGTATCAGACAGGGTTGGCGCTATTCCACGGCGTTTTTAAGGGAAGTTTTTCTTGAAGTTTTTAAAGATCTGGAAATCAAGCCATTTGAAAAACCCGAAGGGATTGTTTCGGTTACTGTATGCAGCAGATCCGGCCTGCTGCCCAACGAGTCCTGCAGCGCTGCTGGGACGGTGATCAGCGATTACTTTATAGCGGACCGGGTACCAGGTGAGGTCTGCAATATGCACACCGGTATGTTTTACAATCGGCCTCCGTATATTATTACCGATGAGCGCTGGTCTCACTTGGGCGGGCCAGGCAGGGGACCGGAAGACGCCATGGCAATACCGTCCGGCGGTATCTTTGATCTGTTCGAACAACCAGGTTCTACCACGGGAGAATTCAGCCTTTTCAATGCATATGCGGTACCGGGTGGGATAACCCTGCAGTGGGAATACAACGGTCCGCCGGTTAGCGGTTTTCGGCTGACCAGGTCCGGTCAAACCGGTGAAGACCACGAAACAATTGAGCTCGATGCCAACGCCCGCCAATATACCGATTCGAACCTGGCAGACAACATTTTCTACAGCTACACCCTTTTTGCGGTTTACCAGGGAGGAGATCTCTCTGATCCAGTCATGGTCAGAGTAAATACAAGGGCTGCGGGCGATCCGGGCGGCGACTTCGTCGGGTTGCCCGATCAAGCCACCGGTGAATTGGTAACGGTGCCGAACCTGATCGGAGAATTCCAACCGATCGCTGAATCAAGACTTTCCCTGGCCGGGCTTAGGATTGGCATTATCGAATACCGGATAGATGAATCACAGCCACGGCGCTCTGTAATCTCACAGGAACCGGTAGCCGGTTCTTTAGTAAGAAAGGGAACACCTGTATTCTTGGTTGTCAGTGAGCACCAGCTGTTCATGGACAATTAATTAAATCCCCGGTTATTGCATGGACTACTATATTTAGAGGGGGCAGCCTAGAGCTGCCCTCTTTTTGCTGTAGAAATTCTCGTTTCCTCTTTCAGAACTGTTACATAAGCACTTCGTTTACCTGGCTGATCCCTCCTTGGGGTACGTGGCCATGCCCTGGGATGAGTTTGCTGTAACCTTCAGTGGCGCGGTGCTTAAAGTAACGCCGGCGGAGTCGCCCTCGCAGACAGCAGGAGAAGACGCGGCATATGGCGAAGAAATCCTGACGGAATCGGTTGCCTTGGGAACCGCAGCGGTCCCATTCGCGGAAGCCGTTCTACTCACCGAGTCAGATGCGGTTGAACCGGAGGCGCCCATTACCGATCAAGATCCTGCAGCTGACGCTCATCTAACAAGCCAACCGGCGATGGAGCTTGTTTAAGATGCCTTACCGGTCCAACCGGTAGCTGAAGCGCCGGCAGAAACCGACGCGGTCCCGGTTGTAGATGAGATTGTGGAAGAAGCACCGACGTCCAAAGACGCGCTGATAAGCCAACCGGTGGACAGTGCCTGCTGATGACACCGCGCCGGGCCAAGCGGCAGCTTCATCCATTGCAGCAGAGGCGTCGGCGGGGTATCACGGAATTGAACCAGCCGATACACATACCTTAGCTGAGGAATCCTCGCTTACGCTCGCCGCTGCGGCTACGATGTTAGACGATGCGGAGATGGAAAACATCTT
>DBBD01000114.1:0-123 GCA_002292015.1 Firmicutes bacterium UBA993 | reverse complement strand
CGGCTGCAACATTGCCCGGAGAAATTGGAATCATAACCGGACGATGCCCACCCTTGACCGAACAAAAACGATGACTGCTGTTAATAGGAGTGTTGTTGGTGGTGTCGCAAGCACTGTTGGTGG
>DBBD01000007.1 GCA_002292015.1 Firmicutes bacterium UBA993 | reverse complement strand
ATTGCAACAATAATGAAGCAGACCGCTGTGACCCAAACTTCCAGCTTGTAACTTTTTCTGCTCGCGTCTGACATTTTTTCACCTCCTTTTAAAATTAAATTCTATTTTTGTTCTTTTTTATTTTATTATTTTAATTTTTCGCCTCCTTTACAATTTACACATATTGTTCTGAATTAAGTATATTCATTCCACGCTGAACCGGATAATCCTGCCTGTGTGTTGAATATCCCAAATTTTTTGCAGTGGACTGTTAAGAACGCCTTGTATCATATAGCTTAGAGCAATGTGCTACGCAATAAATGCAGCACTGTTTAGGCATTCCCCGCTGTGCCGGAAGAAAAAGCTCTATGTCTTAAATCAGGTTATTATTGCCTCAGGAAGCCTTTGCATTTATAATTCGAAATATAGGAATCAACCAGAAACGGAGAAATAAACGTGAGCGCTCCTGATCAAGGTTACAGCGATAATGATCTGCATAATATTTTAAAGACGACCACGCCGTTTTCTTTTTTGGATGATCGAGCAATAATGGCCATCATTGAAGAATCCGTGGTGACGCACTATGTCAAGAACAGCTTCATTTTTCGTGAAGGAGAACCATCAAAACAGACCCTATTTTTCATTCTGGCCGGCGAGGCTAACGCGCTGGCCAGGCTGGGCAGCGAAGAGTCTGTAACCACGATCAGGGGCAAAGGGGATTTCTTCGGCGTCACTGTGTTGCTCTCCGATGACGTTTACCCTGTCTCAATGATTGCCACCGAAGATTTAACCTGTATGCTGATCAGTCAGCGAAGTTTTCAGCAGGCCCTGGCCAGTAACAGCCAGTTTGCAGATTTTTTTACCAAGATATTGGCAGCACGATTAAAAGAACTTTATTTAACCTTCGCCGACAGTAGGTACGAAGAACAATTTTTTCAAGGACAAAGTTTACGCCGACGGGTATCGGATATTGCCCAGCGCCACGTAGTTACCTGCCAACCGATGGATAAAATAAGCGACGTTGCCAAGAAGATGCATAAAAACAAAATTAGCTCCATCGTGGTAATGGCTGATGACCGGAAGCCCGTAGGCATAATCACTGAAAAAGACCTGGTTTATAGAGTTCTTTCCAGTGAAAAACCGGACCTGAATCAGAGGGCTCACGAGATCATGTCAAGCGTCCTGATCACGGTTAAGCCTGATGATTTTAGTTACCAAGCCTTGCTGATGATGACCAAATATAACATTCAACATGTTGTTATTACTGACCATAATGATGCGTTGCACGGAATAATTACGGTAAAAGATTTAATACGCAATCGTAACAGTGGAGCACTCTCAATTATCAGGCAAATAGAAGATCAAGACAGCTTCGATGGATTAGCAAGGTTAATCAGGGAAATAGACCAGTTTCAGCAAGCCCTGCTCACTGAGCGAGCTTTTGCCTCGGAAATCTGTGCCCTTCTCTCTGAACTGTACGATCGAATAACAAGGCGTGTCATCCAGATTGCCGAGGCAGAAATGAACGATGAGGGTTGGGGCGAACCTCCGGCGGAATTCTGTTTTATCACAATGGGCAGCGCCGGTCGTAAAGAACAGTATGCGCGAAGCGATCAGGATCACGGCATTATTTATAGCGATCTAAACGACGGTAAACAGGAAAGTAATGCTGAATACTTTCTGAAGCTCGGCAAAAAAATAGTAGTCGGCCTGGAAAAGTGCGGCTTTAGTCGCTGCAGCGGCCTTGTTATGTCTGATAATCCCCAGTGGTGTCAGTCTTTAACCGAGTGGAAACTAATGTTGAACAGGTGGACAGCTAATCTTGATCCTAAGAATATTCGCAACATGACTATTTTCCTTGACTATCGCTACCTGTACGGAGAAACATATTTATATGAACAGCTGAAACACCATAGCACAGAGCTTTTTAGCGAGGCAAAACATGCCCTCCTCTTTATGGCTGAAGACGATCTGAAGCACAGGGTGCCCTTAAATATTTTTGGCAACCTCATAACTCGCAGAGCCGACATAAAAAAAAGAAAGGTAAATTTAAAAGCCGAAGTGATGGTGCACTTGGTTGACTGTATCCGTCTTTTTGCCCTGCGCGAAGGAATCCGGGAGACAAACAGCTTCGATCGGATCCACCGCTTAAAAGCTAATAAAATTTTTAAAGCAGACGATGCCGAATTTATCGAGGCGGCACTTGAGTCTTTGCTGATGTTTAGAATCCGCAATACCTTAGACCGTATGAGGGAAGGGCACAAACCTGATAGCATTGTCACTCTTGGCCGGCTAAACAGGAAAGAACGGATCCTGCTTAAGGAAGCGATGCTGGTAGTAAACCGGCTGCAGTCGCTGACCGAACATTCTTTTCATGTCCATAAAGCCTGAAATAATAGAGGAGCGACAGTTGAAAAACAAAATCATTCATTATGAGCCTGATTACAACCTTTTGAACCGTAAAGCCAAGAAAAACGAATTTACCACCCGGGCAGGCCAAAAAGATAGATTTTTTAACCGCCTGATAAATGGATCAAAACAGCCGGAACCGATCGATATTGATCCCACGCTTTTTGAAAATCTTTCAGCAGAAATAACAGCTATAAAATCGGCTATAGACTGGGAGCAAAACCTTACAAAAGCATCTTATGTAGTTTTTGACACTGAAACAACCGGTCTCCAACCCTACCATTATGACGAAATCATGGCAATCGGTGCAGTGACGATCGATTGCGCTAAAATTTCCACAGATAAAACATTTTATCAACTCGTCAACCCGCGGCGTCCGATACCACCGGTAGCCAGACGTATTACCGGTATCGAAGATAGCATGGTAAAAGATGAGCCGCAAATTATTCCGGTGTTGCTTGACTTCTTAAGGTTTTGTGGACCGCGGATCCTCATCGCCCACAATGCACCATTTGACCTGGCTTTCATCAACATCAAGATCGGCGAGGCTATCGGCAGACGCCTTGTAAATCCGGTGATCGATACCGTTTTGCTCACTTCCGCCCTGCACTTTTCGATCGGCGATTATTCTTTAGAACATCTTTCCACAATTTTTAAACTGGACCTACGTGCCAGGCATAACGCTCTTGGTGATGCCCGCATTGCAGCCGACCTTTACCTAAAGCTTTTACCCAATTTAGTGAATCGGGGTGTCACCAACCTCCACCAGCTGGCCGCCCTTTTCAGCGACTCCGATCTAACCAAAGGTTATCCGCTTATATTTTAAGGTTTATAAACTCAAGGGCCTTTTCGATCTGCATTTTCACCGCTGCTTTAGCTGACCCGCCCCGACTGCACCTTGCTTCAACCACCCGAACCGGATCAAATAGTTGTTCAATATTTTCGGCCAGTGAAGAATGAAAGCTCTCTCGTTCTTCCTTCTTCAAATTCTTAAGGCGCTTATGCCGGCGGGCTGCATACGCAATCATTTCCCCCACAATATGGTGGGCATCCCTGAAGGCGACTCCTTTCGAGGCCAGGTAATCAGCAAGATCTGTAGCACATAAGTAATCGTCATCAACAGCTTTTGCCAGGCGCTCCCTGTCGACGGTCATGGTCCGCAGCATTCCCGCAAAGAGGGGCAGGATTGCTTTCAGCTGATCAATAACATCAAAAAGACCTTCCTTATCTTCCTGCATATCCTTGTTGTAAGCCAGAGGCAAACCTTTCATCATGGTTAATATCGCGAGCAAAGTTCCGTAAATCCTGCCTGTTTTACCCCTGATCAGTTCGGCAACATCAGGATTTTTCTTGTGCGGCATCATGCTGCTTCCGGTAGTGTAAGCATCATCGAGCTCAATAAAACCAAATTCGGCGCTGCTCCAAAGGATCAATTCTTCGCAAAATCTGCTCAGATGCATAATCAGAATTGCCGCGAAAGATAAAAAATCGATCAGGTAATCGCGGTCGCTGACAGCATCAACGCTGTTCTCATAAAGGGACCCGAAGCTAAGTTTTTCGGCAACCAATTCGCGACTGATCGGAAAACCGGTACCTGCTAAGGCGCCGGCTCCCAGCGGCATCAAATCTGTGCCTCTGGCTACCCCCTTTATCCTTTCGCGATCACGGTGAAACATCCAGAAATAGGCAAGCAGATGATGCGCAAACAACAGCGGCTGCGCTCGCTGTAGATGGGTGTAACCGGGGATGATCAGGTCTAAGTTTTCCCTGCTCAGGTCGATAATCGTTTGCTGCAGGTTTTTGATCAGCTGATCAATAACGGTTAGCTCCTCACGCAGGTAAAGGTGCATGTCAAGAGCAACCTGGTCATTGCGGCTGCGTCCGGTATGCAGCTTTCCACCCACCGGACCAATTTTTTCGATCAGCCGTTTTTCAATATTCATGTGTATATCTTCAAAGGCAAGATCATCGGGAAAAGAGCCGCCAGCTATTTCCACGGCTATTTCCTGTAGCCCGCCGACGATAGCCGCTGCCTCCGCTGCAGTGATTATACCCTGAACAGCAAGCATCTCAGCATGGGCGATACTGCCTTTCAGGTCATAAGGGGCGAGGCGTCGATCAAAAGGCAGTGATGCGGTAAATTCTAAAACCTTTTTGTCCGTGTCTTTTTCAAAGCGACCCTGCCATGGTTTTTTCAGTTTCCTGTCGCCTCCCTGCTCTTATCTTTCTTAACCTTCATCATGCCCTTAATGGTCAGCGGCAACCCGTAGAGATTGATGAAGCCCTGGGCATCTTTTTGTTCAAACAGCTCATCTTGTTCAAAAGTTACCATGCCGTGGTGGTAAAGGGTGTGCGCTGATTCACGACCGCTTACGTTAATGTTACCTTTGTACAACTTCATGGCAATCGTGCCGGTTACCGGTTCTTGGGTTTTTTGAATAAAACCATCCAGCGCCTCGCGCAGCGGTGTAAACCAGAGTCCGTAATAAATCAATTCAGCGTATTTTAAAGCTATCCCTTCTTTATAATGGTAGGTTTCGCGATCGAGCGTAAAATGTTCTAGTTCCCGGTGGGCGAAGGCAATTAAAGTCCCGCCCGGTGTTTCGTATATGCCACGGGATTTCATTCCCAACAGGCGATTTTCGACCATATCTACCCGCCCGACACCGTGCCTGCCGGCAATAGCATTTAGTTCTTCAACCAGCTGAACCGGTTCTAAGTTTTGACCGTTGACGGCGCAGGGGATCCCCTTTTCAAAGGATATGGTAACCTCCTCCATCTTATCGGGTGCATCCAGCGGATCGACACTAAGCCTGAACATATCCTTATCCGGCTCCCGGGCAGGATCTTCCAATATTCCGCCTTCAAAGCTGATGTGCCAGATATTGCGGTCGATGCTGTATGGTTTTTCGGCAGTCACCGGAATCGGTATATCGTGACTTAAGGCATAGTTCATGCAATCAGTTCGTGACTGAAGTTCCCATTCGCGCCATGGCGCAATGATTTTCAGGTAAGGGTTAAGTGCCTTTACGGCAAATTCAAAGCGTACCTGGTCATTGCCCTTGCCGGTGGCTCCGTGCGCCACAGTCGTAGCTCCAACTTTTTCCGCTATTTCAACCAACCTCTTACCGATTAGCGGCCTGGCAATAGCGGTGCCGAGCAGGTATTTGCCTTCGTATACCGCTCCCGACTGAACCATCGGGAAGATATAGTCTCTGACCAGTTCTTCCCTGATGTCTTCGATAAAGATCTGCGAGGCCCCGGTTCGGATTGCCTTCTCTTCCAAGCCTTCCAATTCACTATTACCTTGGCCGACATTGGCAGTCATCGCTACGATCTCGTAATCGTATTTGTTCTGCAACCACTTTACTATCACCGAGGTATCCAGCCCTCCCGAGTAAGCGAGGACAACCTTCTCTTTAGCCATCATTAATTTCCTCCTGTTATTTTAAAGATAATCTAGCTAATGGTTTCAAAAACTATTTCACTTAATATTTCCAATCCCTCATGCAACTCTTTTTCGCTGACAGTCAAGGGAGGTAAAAACCTTAAGATGGTTTCCCCTACAGCATTAATCAATAATCCGGCAGCTGTGCACTTTTCCTGAATTTCTTTGGCTAAAGGCTGGTACAGCTCCAAGGCGCAGATTAAACCGAGACCTCGAAATTCTTTAATCAATGCAGGATATTGTTCCTGTAGGGCTTCGCAGTCTTTTTTCAGTTTTTCGCCTTTGGCCGATACCTCTGCCAAAAAACCTTCCTCGTTCAAAATGTTTAGAACCGCCAGGGCAGCAGCACTGGCCACCGGATTACCACCAAAAGTAGAAGCATGATCACCCGGGACGAAAAGATCAGCATAGGGCTGCGCAACTATTAATGCACTTAGGGGCAACCCTCCGCCAAGACCTTTAGCAGCTGTAAAAAGATCAGGGCTTACTTCCCAATGCTCGAATGCCCATAGTTTTCCGGTTCGGCCCACACCGCACTGTACCTCATCGAATATTAAAAGAACACCCTCACTGTTACAAAGTTGGCGCAAGCCGGCGATAAATGAAGGTTCTGCCGGGTAAATGCCGCCTTCACCCTGGATAGGCTCGATCATGATTGCAGCAGTTTGGTGATCGACCAACTTTTCGAAGGAAGCAAGATCATTAAATGTTGCGTACGAAAAGCCTTCTACCAGCGGTTCGAAGGCTTTGCGGTATTTTTCCTGCCCCGTTGCTGCCAGGGCCGCAAAGGTTCTACCGTGAAAAGAACGCTCTGCTGTTATCACTTTATAACGTCCAGCCCGATGCTTTCTAACTAGCTTAAGGGCTGCTTCGTTCGCTTCCGCCCCGCTGTTGGCAAAGAAAACTTTGCCGGCCTTTCCAGTGCTGCCAACAAGCTCGGAAGCCAGCTCTGCCTGGGGTCCGCTATAATAAAGATTTGAAGTGTGGCTTAATAACGACGCCTGCCGGCAAATAGCTTCTACAACTTGAGGATGACAGTGCCCGACAACATTAACAGCCAGCCCCCCTAACAGATCAAGATATTTCTTACCCTGGTCGTCCCAAACATAGGAGCCTTCCCCCCTAACCAAACAGGGGGTCAAACCGGGTTGTCGGTTATAGGTGTTGATAATAAAATCATTTTCTAACTCCTGGATGCTTTTCATTAATTACCATACTCCTTCATCTCTTTCAGATCAGCGTGTAACCATGGTGCCGATTCCGGCATCGGTAAAGATTTCCAGCAACAGTGAGTGTGGAACTCTGCCGTCAATGATATGGGTCCGACGCACTCCGCCATCTAAAGCCAACAGACACGACTCAACCTTCGGGATCATGCCTCCTTTAATTTTTCTTTGATCGATTAGATCACGAATTTTATGCCTGGTTATCGATGATATAAACTCCCGGGTATCGCCATTCACTTCATAAATCCCCTCAACATCAGTCATAACAATTAACTTCTCCGCTTGCAGTGCGACAGCCAGCTCGCCAGCTACATGATCAGCATTAATGTTCAGGCTTTCTCCGTTAGAACCGGTTCCAATTGAGGATATTACCGGTATATATCCATTGTCACTTAGGGTATGCACTATTTCAGGGTTAACTTGGAAGATTTCGCCCACCCGTCCGAGATCAGCCCTGTCACCGTCAGTTTTACCTTCTAACAGGGGGCCTTCTTTGCGTCTGGCCTGAATTAACGCGGCGTCCCTGCCGCTTAAGCCCACTGCCCTGCCACCCTGCCGGTTAAAAAGGCTGACTAGATGCTTATTTACTTTGCCCGTCAGCACCATCTCAACAATTTCCATCGTTTCATCATCGGTTACTCGCAAACCATCTATAAACTGCGGTTCTTTGCCCAACCTTAGCATGACCGCATCTACTTCTTTACCTCCGCCATGAACCAGGATCGGCTTCACGCCGATCAATTGCAACAAAATCAGATCCACGATCACCGATTCCATTGAATCGGAGTTTACCATAGCTTGACCGCCGTACTTGACAATAAAATATTTTCCCGAATAGGCACGCATATATGGCAGAGCTTCTAACAGTACCTCTGCTTTCTGTATGCTTTGCAGCGCTTCCTGGTTCAACTGTTCACCTGCTCTCTTAAGTGCGATAATTGCTGTTTATGTTAATGTATTCATGGCTTAGATCTGTTCCCCAACTAGTTACTTCAGCCAATCCCTGGTTCAGGGTAATAAATATATCAAGATCATGCCCCGCCAGGTATACTTTCATCGCGCTTTCGCTGAAAGGAACTGCTCCGCCATTTTTAGCAACCTGGTAGGGGCCAATAAAGATATCTACCTTCTCCGGATCAAAATCTACACCGGCATACCCGAGAGCCGCGATGATCCGGCCCCAATTTGCATCCTCACCGTAAAAAGCGGTTTTGACCAAAGGTGAATTTAAGATACTGCGGGCCATGACTCTTGCCCCTTCCCGATCCTGCGCCCTGCTGATCGTCAGTTTCAGCAGCTTGGTAATGCCTTCACCATCTCTGACAATCTGCAGGGCAAGATCACAACATACCCGGTTCAAGACATCCTTAAAATAGGGCAATAAAGGGCTTCCAGCATGTATTTCGATCCCTGAAGCGCCATTGGCCAGCAGCAGAGCGGTATCGTTGGTCGAAGTATCACCGTCAACAGTTATAGAATTAAAAGAAGCATCGGCAGCTTCGGCAAAGATACTCTGTAGCAGGGTGCGCTCAATCTTGACATCGGTTGTCAGAAAAGCCAGCATAGTTGCCATGTTCGGGCAGATCATCCCGGAGCCTTTAGCCATTCCGCCGATCTTAAACTCCAGTCCGCTCGGTAAAACCACCCGGTAGGCAGAACGTTTCACCGTAGTGTCGGTTGTCATAATCGCCGTGGCGGAATCTAAATCTTTGCTTGCTCCTCTACCCAATAAGCTAGAAATTTTATCAATACCCGCCGTTACTTTGTCTATCGGCAACGGCACACCGATTACCCCGGTCGAACAGACCATCACTTGGCCGCTCTTTATGCCAAGAGCGGCAGCAGTTTTCTCAGCCATCAAAGAGGCGTCCTTCCTACCCTGATCTCCGGTACAGGCATTGGCATTGCCGCTGTTGATCACGATCGCCCGGATTGGATTAGAAAGGTGGGCCCGGCAAAGGTGAACGGGGGCGGCCTGCACGATGTTTTGCGTAAAGACACCTGCAGCAGCAGTATCATACTCGCTGTAGAGTATAGCCAGGTCTTTCTTGCAGTTTTTGATCCCGCCGGATATGCCCGCAGTTTTATAACCTTCGGCAGCAGAAAGCCCTAAATCTTCAATCTTGCTAATCAATATATCATTCTTCATCAATTCACTCTCCTGTAATTAAATCGCAAACTGCAATAAACCGGTTTCTTCAGGCCAACCATAACTGATGTTCATGTTCTGAATAGCCTGGCCTGATGCGCCTTTTATCAAGTTATCAATCGCCGACATGATCACCAAAAAACCGGTTCGTCGATCAAACCTCAACGCCAGGTCGCAGTAATTTGTACCACGGATAAAACGAGTTTCGGGCAGGCTGTTTTGATCAAGAATCCTGATAAAAAAGCTCTCCCGGTAGTAGTCCGCATAGATTGCGGTTAACTCTTCAATACTTACCTTCTTTAGAAGTTTTGTATAGATCGTGCTGAAGATGCCCCTGATCATCGGTACCAGGTGTGGTGTAAACGTAATCGTCACTTTCTCGCCGGCCAGCCGGCCCAGTTCCTGTTCGATTTCAGGTGTATGTTGATGGGAAAGAACCCTGTAAGCTTTGAAGTTTTCAGTGCAATCGGGAAAGTGAAATGGTTGTTTAGGAGTACGGCCGGCGCCGGAAACCCCGGATTTGGAATCTATAATGATAGTTTCTAAATTGGCCAAACCGCTTGAAAGCAGCGGAGCCAGGCCAAGGATGATCGATGTGGGGTAACAACCGGGATTAGCGATCAATTTTGCAGCCATAATCTGATCTTGGTAGAGCTCCGATATACCATAAACAGCTGAAGAAAGCAACAAAGGATGTGGGTGATTTAAATCATACCAACTCTGGTAGAGTGTTGGATCTTTCAAACGGTAATCGCTGCTTAAGTCAATTACCTTTAAACCGCGATCAAGAAGAGCCGGCACAACAGCCGCCGACTGCCCGTGCGGCAGGGCACAAAAAACCAATTCGACTGAATTTGGAAGAAGATCAATGCTTAGAGGTTGTAACTCTATGTTGATCCGCTCACGGAATTGAGGATGAATCTTGCTGTAAGCTTCGCCGGTGCTGCTTTCAGAGCTAAGAAATAGAAGTTCAATTTTCGGATGACCCTGAATAAGCCTTACCAGCTCAGATCCCGTGTAACCTGTAGCCCCAAGTATTGCTGCTTTAATCATCAATAGCCCTCCTCCCATAAAAAAACCCCTCGTCCAGCAAAGGACGAGAGGCTCGCGGTACCACCTTTGTTGATCGGCAAACCAGAGACCGACCCACTTAAACCGTTTTCACGAAAAACGGCCTTGATAACGGTATAAAACCGGGACAGCCTACGCACCGGCAAAAACCGGGTTCAACTGCCACCTCCAGGGTGCGCTTCGCCGTTTGCTTTCGGTCCGGACTTTCATCAACTCCGGCTCGCTACTACCGCCGCAAAACGGTTACTCTCCCCATCACGGGCGTTACAATATTGTAGGTAATTCTACATCAACGGCTTAAAAACTGTCAAGGGAAAAACAGAATTTTAATTTATCGGCTATTTACAACGGTATATTACCGTGCTTGCGCATCAGACGCTGTTCACGCTTGTTTGCAACCATTTCAAGCCCCCGGACCAGGTAAGCGCGCGTCTGGCGCGGGTCTATTACCTCATCGATCCAGCCCCGGGCCGCAGCAATATATGGGTTAGCATATTTTTCGCGATACTGTTGAACCAGCTCCTGTCGCTTGGCATCCTGATCTTCGGCCGCCTCCAGCTCGCGTCGGTTGACGATATTAACCGCTCCTTCAGGCCCCATAACTGCAATTTCGGCAGTTGGCCAAGCCAGGCAAAGATCAGCACCCAGCGAACGTGAATTCATGGCGATGTAAGCGCCACCATATGCTTTTCTTAAGATAAGCGAAATCTGCGGAACGGTCGCCTCTGAATATGCATAAAGAACTTTTGCGCCGTGCCGGATCACCCCGCCCCATTCCTGCTCCACTCCAGGCAAGTAGCCGGGCACGTCGACAAAAGTAATCAGGGGCAGGTTAAAGCAATCGCAAAAACGGACAAAACGGGCTATTTTATCCGAAGAGTTTACGTCGAGGCACCCGGCCTTGACCATCGGCTGATTGGCAATTATACCGATCGGCCTGCCGCCAATCCGCGCAAAACCGACAACAGCATTTTGTGCATAGCCCTGATGGACTTCCAATAGGTCACTGTCGTCAACTACCCTATTGATGATATCGCGCACATCGTATGAGCGGTTTGGATTGTCCGGCATAATTGTCAGCAGCTCTTCCTGGCTTAATGATGGCTCAACCGGTGAGGAGAGCGGCGGATTATCAATATTGTTGGAGGGCAAAAAACTCAGCAACCGGCGGATTTGGGTAAAGCACATTTCCTCATCATCAGCATAAAAATGCGCAACCCCGCTGGTCTGGTTGTGGGTTGCGGCACCGCCCAGTTCCTCGGCTGAAACCTCTTCTCCGGTTACCGCCTTGATCACCTGCGGCCCAGTGATAAACATATTACCGATCTTGCTGACCATAAAAACAAAGTCGGTGATCGCCGGAGAATATACCGCACCACCGGCACAGGGTCCCATAATTACTGAAAGCTGGGGGATGACCCCCGAACATAAAGTGTTGCGGTAAAAGATCGAGCCGAATCCGTTCAGCGAGTAAACCCCTTCCTGAATCCTCGCTCCACCGGAGTCATTTAGCCCGATAACCGGAGTTCCGTTTTGCGCTGCCAGGTCTAATATCCTGCAGATCTTGGCAGCGTGAACTTCACCGAGCGACCCTCCGGCAACTGTAAAATCCTGGGCATAAACATAAATACTGCGCCCACCGATTGTCCCGTGCCCGGTAACCACCCCTTCACCAGGATTAGGGTATTCAAGCGAGCTGGCATCCTCCAGGCCGGTCTGGGAAAAGGTGCCAATCTCTACAAAACTGTTTTCATCAAGCAGCTTGTTCAGTCTTTCCCTGGCGGTCAATTTACCTTTGGCCTGTTGGTCTGCAATTCTTTTTTCGCCGCCGCCCGCCAAAGTACGGCTTTTCCTGGCTTCAAGGTGTTGGAGTTTTTCATTCATACTTTTGTCACCGCTTTCTTCGCAATTCTGCCGACTCTTTAACGCTCGCAAATTTCAATCAAAACTCCGCCGGTTGACTTGGGATGCAGAAAAGCGATCTTGGCCCCACCGGCTCCGTAACGAGGCTTTTCATCTATCAAGGCCACACCTTTTTCTTTCAACTGCTTGAGTTTTTCTTCAATATTCTTGACCCTAAAAGATAGATGGTGCACTCCGCCGCCCTTCTTCTCAACAAACTTGCCGACCGGACCTTCAGGGTCGGTCGCCTCTAAAAGCTCAATCTTACTTTCTCCTACTGGTAAAAAAGCAACTTTAACTTTTTGCTCCTCGACTAGTTCGATACCTTTACACTCCAAACCAAGCTGATCGCGGAACAGTTTTAACGCTTCATCAAGGCCGGCAACAGCTATACCGACATGATCGATCTTTTCAAACATCTCAGTCCCTCCACCTGTCAGTTTAATTCAAGTTTTTTCTTAATAAAATTGACAATCTCCACCGTAGATATACCAGGTGTGAAGACTTCAGCCACCCCACGCTCTTTCAGGTAAACAATATCATCGCGAGGTATAATGCCGCCGATAAGGACAATTATATCACTGCTTTCCTGTTCGCGCAGCATTTCAACCACTGGTGGGATCAGCTGCATGTGCGCCCCCGACAAAATACTTAAACCGATTACCTGGACATCCTCCTGTAGCGCCGTTTCAACAATTTGCTCCGGTGTCTGTCTTAATCCGGTATAAATAACCTCCATACCGGCATCTCGCAGCGCTTGGGCTACTACTTTGGCTCCACGGTCATGACCATCGAGGCCGATTTTACCGACAAGGACCCGGACCGGTTTTTCGGACATCATAATACCTCCTTCGTTATTTAAGCTGCGATGGCAGTTTTCGCCTTCGAATTAAATTATAATTTGCTGCTGGTATTCACCAAACAGATCACGCAGAACTCCGCATATTTCGCCGAGCGTGGCATATGCCTTAACGGCTTCGAATATCGCAGGCATAAGGTTATTGTTGCCCTGGGCAGTCCGCCTCAGCTCATTAAGGGTTTCAGCAACCTTCGCCTGGTTTCGGCTGATTCTAACCTCTTTGAGCCGCTCTACCTGCCTCTGGCTGGTTGCGGGATCCATCTTTAAAAGATCTATCGGTTGCTCGCCGCTGCTCGTAAAGCGGTTTACACCAACCACCACCCGCTCCTGGGATTCAATCTCTTTTTGGTAACGATAAGCGCTGGCTTGGATCTCTTTTTGAATGAAGCCTTTTTCAATCGCTTCAACAGCACCGCCTAGCTGATCGATCTTTCTGATATAATTCAAGACTTCGCTTTCAATCTGATCGGTCAACTTCTCGATGAAATATGATCCGCCCAACGGATCAACGGTATCAGTTACCCCAATTTCATAGCCAATTACCTGCTGGGTACGTAAAGCCAGAAGCACGGATTGTTCGCTGGGTAAAGCCAGCGCTTCATCACGGGAATTGGTATGCAGCGACTGGGTTCCGCCTAATACCGCACTAAGGGCCTGGAAGGCCACACGCATCAGGTTAACATCAGGCTGCTGAGCCGTGAGAGTTGATCCGGCAGTCTGGGTATGGAATCGCAGCATCATTGAGCGCGGGTTTTTAGCTCCGAAACGTTCTTTCATCAGGCGGGCCCAAATTCTCCTGGCTGCGCGGAATTTTGCTATTTCTTCAAAGAAGTTTGAATGGGCATTGAAGAAAAACGACAGGCGGGGAGCAAACTGGTCCACTTCCAGCCCTGCGGCAACTGCAGCTTCGACATAGGCAATGGCATTGCCAAGAGTAAAAGCCACTTCCTGAACCGCAGTGGACCCGGCCTCGCGAATATGATAGCCACTAATACTGATTGTATTCCAGTTAGGAATCATTTTGCCGGCATATGCGAATATATCAACAATTATACGCATCGATTCCCGTGGAGGGAAAATATAGGTACCCCGGGCAACATACTCTTTTAAAATGTCATTCTGTATTGTACCGTTGAGCTGTTTCATGGCAATTCCCTGTTTTTCGGCAACTGCCATATACATTGCCAGCAACACCGCAGCCGGTGAGTTAATAGTCATCGAGGTGCTGACCTGATCAAGAGGAATTTGATCCATTAGGATCTCCATATCAACCAACGAATCGATAGCCACTCCCACTTTTCCAACTTCTCCGCGGGCCAGGGGGTGATCTGAATCGTAACCGATCTGAGTCGGCAGGTCAAAAGCTACACTGAGTCCGGTTTGACCCTGCTCAAGGAGATAGCGAAACCGTTCGTTGGTCGCCTCGGCACTGCCAAAACCGGCGTACTGGCGCATAGTCCAGAGGCGGCCGCGATACATGGTCGGCTGAATACCCCTGGTATAGGGATAGTCACCCGGCCAGTTAAGTTGTTCCTGATAGTTGAAAGTTTCCAAATCCAGAACATCGTAAACCCTTTCTATTTCGTAGTCAGAATCGGTTTTGAATGCTTTACGTTCCGGATGCTTTTCCAGGGATTTATTAACTTTTTCCCACCAGGCCTCTCTTGCCGCAGTGCACTCTAAATCATGAGCCTGTCTACTCATAGTTGCTTCATCATCCTTTCCGGGCACAATATATTTTTTACATTGCTTCTTGAATCAGCCTGACCACCTGACCTGGTAAAGCGGCTACCTTAACCCCGGCAGTGGTCAGTGATTTTACTTTGCCGTCAAAGGTGCCTTTACCTCTTTCTATAATGGCCCCTGCATGACCCATCCTTTTACCCGGTGGAGCGCTTTTCCCAGCCAGGTAGGCAACAACCGGTTTACTGATTCCCCCGGCAATAAAATCCGCTGCTTCTTCTTCAGCACTGCCTCCGATCTCGCCGATCAGTACTATTACTCTCGTTTCTGGATCGGCTTCAAACTGCTTTAAAACATCAATGAAATGCAAGCCGACCACGCGGTCGCCACCGAGACCAACAACAGTTGTCGTTCCGGTTTGATTGACCGTCAGATGGCCGACAATCTCATAACAGAGGGTTCCGCTGCGCGAAACCACCCCAACCGGTCCGGGGATAAAATATTTATTAGGCATAATCCCGATCTTACAGTAGCCCGACGAAACAAGGCCGAACGTATTGGGACCAACTACCACAGCACCCTTGTGTTTGGCAAAAGCCATTATGTCCATCGCATCGTGAAGCGGTATATGTTCAGGAATCAGTACCAATAATTTAATGCCGGCATCCAGCGCCTCGAGGGCGGCATCGCGGGCAAAAGGGGCCGGGATGAAAAGGATAGAAGCTTCGGCAGGTTCTTTCTCCATTGCTTCAAAAACGGTATCAAAAACCGGAACTCCTTCAACAGCCTGTCCACCCTTACCTGGTGAAACACCACCAACAATATGGGTGCCGTAATCCAGCATCTGCCCGGTATGAAACGAACCCTGTTTGCCGGTAATGCCCTGAACCAGAACGCGGGTTTTTTTATTTATGTATATAGCCATTTGAACTGCTCCTTTCAAACTTATATAACGCCGGTTAGGGCCTTTAGTGGTATGAACATACCGTTCTGCGTTTTCGACTATAAAGCACGGGCAGCTTCAACTGCCTGGCGCACAGCATCATCCATTGTGCTGAAAACCTTGATTCCCGTTTTTTCAAGCATTGCTCTTCCTTCAGTTTCGTTGGTCCCAACGAGGCGGAACGATACGGGGAGGTTGAACCCTTTTCTTTCCCTGACTTTGACAAAAGCTTCAGCCACAACATCACAACGTGTGATGCCGCCAAAGATATTGATCAAAAGCACCTTGGGATTGGTAGCGAGCAGAAGCTCAAGCGCCTGGGCTGTTCTATCCACATCTGCACCGCCCCCAAAATCGAGAAAGTTTGCCGGTTTTCCGCCAAAGTGCTGGACCATATCGAGGGTTGCCATGGTGATACCGGCACCGTTAGCCATGATGGCAATGTTACCATCAAGCTCAACATAAGCTAAACCAAGTTCATCCGCTCGCATTTCGAGCGCTGTTTTCTCCTTAATCTTCGGCAATTCACGGTGCCTGAAAATTGCGTCATCGTCAATGGTCACCTTGGCATCTGCCGCAACCAGCCCTTGGGCAGTTACAGCAAGAGGGTTAATTTCCGCCAGTTCGGCATCCATGGCTCGAAAAAACTGATACAGTTTAGGCATAAACGATATAATTTCGTTTTTCAGACTGCCGCTTACTCCCAGCTGCCTGCATATCTCGCGTACCGCGTAATCCTGCAGACCAATCGACACGTCAACCGGCCACTTGATCATTCGCTCTTCCGGTACATCTTCAACATCCATGCCCCCATCCAGCGAAGCCAGGACTATCGGCAACTTAGTTGAACAGTCAACAGCAAGTGCCAGGTAAAGTTCCTGCTCAATTTTTAGTTTTTCTTCAACAAGCAGTTTTTCCACTACCAGATCGTTTATTTCCATTTGTAGAATGCGTCCGGCTTCTTCACGGGCCTGATCCGGATTGGATGCAAAGGAAATGCCCCCGGCCTTGCCCCTCTTACCGCTTAAAACCTGGGATTTAATGACCACCTCACCCAGTCCGGCAGCAGCCTCAGCAGCCTCTTCAGCGCTAGCTACAACTTTACCGCGCGGCACCGGTATGCCATATTCTCTAAAAAGTTTTTTACCGAGATACTCATAAAGCTTCAATGCACTGCCTCCATTCTCCTGAACTTTCTTATAAATTCCTTCTCCCCCGCAAAAAGTAGAGGGTAAGGGGGGCTAATCCCTCTGCGGGTGCCACCCGATGGCATGACAGTCCCTAATTAGCTGCCGTATTTTTTCAGCTTATTATATAAAGTAGCGAGGGAAATATTCAAAGCCTGGGCCGCCTTTTTCTTGCCTTCGAGACTCTCACCGAACCTGGTTAAAGCCAATTTAAGCATTTTTTCTTCCATTTTTTCCAACGGTATAATTTCCTCAAAAGCAGAGTGATCAGGTAAACCTGGTCGGCTGGTATATGGTAAGAAATGATGATACTCGATGACCTGTCCGTCGGTTTCTATCATCGCCCGCTCCAGGGCGCTCTTTAGCTCTCTGATATTGCCCGGCCAGTCGTAGGCCACCAGCTCCTGCATCGCCCTGGCCGAAATTTCGTTCACCGACCGACACAGCTTACGGTTAAGCCGGGATATTATATCTTCCGCAATCAACAGTATATCATCCTGGCGTTTTCGCAGCGGGGGCAGCTCAATTGACACAAAGCTCAACTTACGATATAGCTCTTCAGAAAAGTAGCCCCTATGCGAAGCATCAAGCAAGTTTTCTCCGGTAGAAGCGATAATTCGCACATTGCTTGAGATCTCTTGCTCGCCGCCGATCCTGGTAAACGAGTGCTGATCCATTACGTTAAGCAGTCTTTTCTGCAAGAAGGGTATTAGAGAATTGATCTCTTTTATGAAAAGGGTGCTGCCTTCAGCCAGTTCGAGCTTACCCAGCCTGGTCCTCAGAATCCCGGGCATCGCCCCTTTTTCACAGCCGAAAAGCTCTATTTCCTGCAGGGAATCAGGTACAGACGAGCAATCAAAAACAATTATTGGACGTTTATTTCTTACGCTACCGCAGTGAATAGCCCGGGAAAAAAGGCTTTTCCCGGTACCGCTTTCTCCGGTGATCAGAAGGCAAGATTCACTGCGCGCTGCCTTGCGGGCCTTATCAACAGCAGCACAAAATATTTTGCTCTTCCCGATCAGCATCTCAAAATTGCACCTGAATCCGGAGATCTGGTCAATTTGAGCATATAGGTTATCAATAATTGAATTACTATGTTTTAGTTCGTCCATCAGCTTTAAAATATCGCCAACCGGCTGAAAAACAACAACCGCACCCATTATTTCGCCATCGACCAAGATCGGTGAAGCGTTGGAGATAACATCGGCAGCAGAACCGCCTACGTAGGTTCTATATCCGGTAACCGGTTTTTGCTGGATTAAAGACTGGGCCAGCGCGCCATGGGGAGATACATCGAAGATTGAACGGTTTATTCTTTTCTGCTCAGGGATTCCTGTAACCCGGCTGAAAGCCGGATTAACGTACTTTACTATGCCCCTGGCATCGACCACCTCGATAGCGTCCTGAACCGAGTTCAGGATTGCCAGCAGCTCTCCTTTAATTAGACGTGTTTCTGCAAGTTTTTTGCGGGAACTGAAAATTGCATGCAGCACCGACCCAGAAACCAGCTCTTCATACCTAACATTTTTGTCAATCCTCTGACGCAGGTAATCTCTAATCTCCGGCTCACCAGTTCCATCAATGATTGCATCAAGCTCTGCCAGGGCAACAACTTTGTTAAGATCAGCTGTAATAAAATATTGTTTTCGTTCTGAGGCCGGTAACCAGTCAGGCATACCATCGGGACAAACAAGGGCAACAAGATCCAATTCCGGGAACTGGAGCAGAAAGGTAAACAGGTCCGGCCCCTGATCTCCCCGGAGAACTAAAG
>DBBD01000099.1 GCA_002292015.1 Firmicutes bacterium UBA993 | reverse complement strand
GAGGCTAAAATGCAGGAGTTCAGGGCGGAAATCATCAAGCGCTATGAACGGGAAGGACATCCTTACTTTACCGGGTCCCTTCTCTATCATGACGGAATCATCACCTGGTCTGAATCCCGCGACAAGCTGGCCCGGGCTTTCGAGCTTTCTTTGAAAAAACCCATCCCGGGATCCAATTTCGGCAACTTTAAATTTTAGGAAAGGAGGATTATGCCCGGCCGGCATCCCTGGGCCGGAACAGCCGGACTTACTTTTTAGCCCCAGAAAGCCGGAAGTTACCTGAGAAATAAGCGAAGGAGGGGGTTGAATAAATGAATACGGAAACACTGTTAGTCGAAAGAAAAGAGCATTTGGCGATTGTCTATTTCAGCCGACCCGACAGTATGAATGCCCTGAGTACCCTGATGGCAAAAGAGCTGCTTGCTGTTTTTTCCAACCTGGCAGCGGACCGGGAAGTATGGACAGCGATCCTGACCGGAAAAGGAGATAAGGCTTTCTGTGCCGGGGCTGATTTAAAAGAACGCAAAGATATGAGCTTAGATCAAATGCGGCAGCAACGTGAGCTTTTTGTGCAGGCTTTTAAAAACGTTTCCACCTTTCCAAAACCCCTGATCGCGGCGGTTAACGGTTATGCTTTTGGGGGTGGTTTCGAGTTGGCCCTGGGCTGCGATATCATCTATGCTGCTGAAAATGCCGTTTTTTCTCTGCCCGAGGTGGGTTTGGGGATTATTCCGGCGGGCGGCGGCACCCAGAACCTGCCCCGCCTTGTATCACCGGCACTGGCCAAGGAACTGATTTTTACCGGTAAGAGGCTGACCGCTGCCGAAGCGGAAAAGCTGGGAATAGTGAGAAAGGTTACCTCTCCTGAAAAGCTGCTGGAGGAAGCAGAGCTGCTGGCAGCGGTAATCATGAAAAATTCGCCCCTGGCAGTCTGGCAGGCTAAAAAGGCCATCAATTTGGGCTTGAGCGTAGATCTATCAACCGGTTTTGCCCTGGAAGCGGAATGCTACAATGTGTGTCTAAAGTCATCTGACCGGGATGAAGGTCTGAGGGCTTTTAACGAAAAGAGAAAACCGGTATTTAGCGGCCAATAGTCTCTGATCGCTAAATACTCCTGAGGAGACGGAGGATATGAATTTTGCAGATGCAGTAATTTCCATTACCGATGTTACAGCCCGGGACGGTTTCCAGATGGAAAGAACATGGATCCCGACAGAAACCAAGATTGAGATCATCAACCAGGTAACTGCAGCCGGGATTAACAGAATCGAAGCTGCCGCCTTCGTGTCGCCTAAAAAGGTGCCGCAGATGCGGGACGCCGAAGCGGTGATAGCCGGGCTGTTCAGAAGAGATGGTTTAACAGTGGCCGCCCTGGTCGCCAATTTAAAGGGCGCTGAACGAGCCCTGGCTGCCGGGGTTGATGAATTACAGACTGTGATTTCGGTCAGTGAAACGCACAACCTTAAAAACGTTGATCGCGATCTTGATACTTCGATTAAAGAAATTGGCGAAATAGCTTCCCTGGCCAGAGAGCATGACCGGGCTTTAAACGTTAGCCTGAGCACGGTTTTCGGCTGCACGTATGAAGGGACGATGCCGGTTGAAAAAACAGTCCGTGTGATCGAATCGCTTACCAACTACGGAATTTCTACCTTCATGCTGTCTGACACGATCGGAATGGCCAACCCCCGGCAAATTTATGACCATACCACCAAACTGCAGAAAGAATTCCCGCGTCTGCTATTCGGCTTGCATCTTCACAATGCCCTGGGGATGGGGTTGGCCAATGTCCTGGCCGGCTATGAAGCAGGAATAGTCCATTTTGACGCAGCAGTGGGAGGAATCGGGGGGTGTCCCTTTACCCCCGACGCTCCAGGTAATGTCTGCACCGAAGATCTGACTTTCATGTTTCAGGAAATGGGCTTAAATACAGGTATTGATGTGCCGAGATTGGTTAACCTGGCACAAAAGATCGAAGCCCTCTTCGGCCGCACCTTGCCCGGCTACATGATGAAAGCAAAGAACGTTTCATTTTGTGATTAAGCCCTTTTTGTTTGCATTCGCTGTTCTCGCTCATTGCCGTAAAACAAGATAAAGGCTTTTTAAGTTTTTGATTGCCCCCGTAAAGCCTCTAATAAGCCTGCGCCAATTGTTAAGCAACGTTACTTTTTAAACTCATGAACTATAAAGTAAATAGCCGGTTTCTATTACCTTTTGGACAAACCCGCTTCTATCACTTTGCTCCTCCAGAAGAACCGGTTCAATTCTATCATCAATATTTCGCCTTAACCTATAAAGCAGTTTTTCAGCATCCAGAAAATCACCTTCGACTGTTTCCACAATTACTGCTATATCGATATCAGTTGTGCCAGACCAATCATCTTTTGTTGATGACCCATACATTATTATGCTTTTTGGCTCAAGGTTTTCCTTCACCGCGTCTGCATAGCGATGGGCTTTTTCTAAAGCCTGCGCTTTATCCATTTTAAAAATTCCTCCGGTTTAGTAAAATTGCGCAGTATAAAGGGTTGTGAGTATTTGTTATGCGTCAGCACTGCTGTCCTTGCCATGAACTTGACAGCAAAACAAAAAGGACTTTATAGGCACCGTGCCATAAAAGCCCATCCAATGCGTATGGTCGGGGCGACTGGATTCGAACCAGCGACCCCTTGGTCCCAAACCAAGTGCGCTACCAAGCTGCGCTACGCCCCGACTATTAAAGCAATTATACTAACAGCAGGGTTATTGTAGCACAGCCCCGGATGATAAGCAACAATACATCACTCGAGTAACTTCTAATTATGATGCAACGGGCAGACCTGGCTAATGTTGCCTAGCGAATGTTATGTCTAATCCTATTGGGCAGCTTGCCAGGGTGGACAGGCCAAGGGTTACCGGGCAGTAATTTTAAAAAACAAGCTTTTTGCCCAACAACTCACGGGCTTTTACCAAGGCCCGGCCGCGATGGCTCACTTTATTTTTCTCGTGTGCGCTCATTTCGGCAAAGGTCAAGCCCACCGGTTCATAGATAAATAGGGGGTCGTACCCAAAACCACCTTCCCCCTTCGGTTCTTCAGCAATAACACCGGAACAGTTCTCTTCGATAATGTAGGTTTGATCGCCGGGAATAGTAATAGCGATAGCACATACAAAACGGGCCTGCCGCTGTTCAGGAGACAGCCCAGCCAACTCACGCAGCAGCAGCCGATTATTGGCGGCATAGTTGCCTTCCTCCCCGGCGTAGCGGGCAGAGTAAACACCGGGGCGGCCGCCCAGCGCATCAACTTCCAGGCCGGAATCGTCAGCTAAGGCCATCTCACCGCAAAATTTACTGACCGCTTCCGACTTAAGTGCGGCATTGCCGGCAAAGGTGGGCTGATCTTCTACCGGCATCATTAGCCCCGGATAATCTATAACTGTCACCACGGTAAAAGGCAAACCTGCAAGCAGATCCTGAAGCTCGCGCACCTTGTTTGTATTGCCTGTCGCCAGGACCAGCTTCGGCAAGCTCCCAATGCTCCTTTCTGCAATCATCTGCTTCCATTATCTTTGATACCGCCTGGTGCGGCAATCAACCGCGACAGGTCTTCCCCCAAAACGCTTTTCTGGCAGGCAGTAATTTCGGTTATTCCTGCCGTTGCCAGATCGAGCAGTCTTTCCAGCTCATTTCTGCTGAAAGGCTTATCTTCAGCCGCACCCTGTACCTCGACCAGCTTTCCGTCAGCAGTCATAACCACGTTCAGATCGACGCCGGCAGCAGAGTCTTCTGCATAGGCAAGATCCAGAACCGGATTGCCGGCCAACAGGCCAACGCTTATGGCGGCAAGAAAATCACTCAGCGGAAAACCGGTTATCAAATCCCGTTCTTTCAAAAACAGGCATGCTTCGGCCAGGGCAACAAAAGCACCGCTGATCGCTGCCGTGCGAGTACCGCCATCGGCTTCGATCACATCGCAATCAAGCCAGATCGTGCGCTCGCCGAGCCTCTTAAGATCCGTCACCGCGCGCAGCGAACGCCCAATCAGCCGCTGTATTTCCAGGCTGCGTGATTTGGCGCTGTTTCTTTCGCGCTGGCTGCGTACCGCAGTGGAACGCGGCAACATGGCGTATTCAGCCGTTACCCAACCCTGGTCAAGACCTCTTAAAAACTGGGGCACTTTATCCTCAACCGAAGCGGTACAGATTACTTTCGTTCCACCCAGCTCTATCAGGGCAGAACCTTCAGGGTTCCTTAGATAAGTGCGGGTGATCTTAAGCGGCCTTAGCTCGTTAAATTTTCTACCGTCCGGACGCATTGATTTAGTCCTTTCCTGCCGCAGCTTATCACAGATCTGTATGTAAATTCCCCACTACCGTCAGAATATCCTTTTCGGCCTGATATTGTTAACACCGTTACCGCTGCAGCGGGATTTTTTGTCCAAGTTGTTCCCGGCTAGAGGAAAAACCGGATTCAAAAAGAATTAAACGGTGACGTTAAAGGGGGCTTGCTAATGGAACTCAGCTATATTTTGCCTGCTATCTTGATAGTGGTAGTTGCTTTTACCGTATACTCTTACAACCGCCTTGTCGGCTTGCGCAATATGGCCGATACAGCCTACTCCAATATCGATACTATGCTCCAGAAAAGGTTTGACCTGGTCCCAAACCTGGTTGAAACTGTTAAAGGATATATGCGCCACGAGCAGGAGCTGCTTGAGAAAATAACCAGAGCCAGAACGGACTGGTTAAAGGCCTCTAGCACGAGCGAAAACGCAAAAGCCGACAACCTGGCAGCAGGAGCGCTGAAATCAATTTTTGCCGTTGCTGAAAGCTACCCCGACCTGAAAGCCAACCAGAATTTTTTAATGTTACAGGAAGAACTGGTCGGCATCGAAAATAAAATAGCTTACGCCCGACAGCGCTTCAACCGGACGATCATGGTACTAAACACAGTCATAGAAAGTTTTCCAACCAATCTGATCGCCAATCTCTTCAGGTTTACGAAGCGGGAATTTTATGAAATAGAGTCGGATCAAGTGCGGAGCACTCCGCAGGTTGATCTGTAGGGAGGGAGTAAAAACTAATGGACCCGATCATCGGCCACATCGCCGCGAACAAGAGGCGAACCTTTTTCTTCTTTTTCCTTTACGCCGTGCTTTTTGCCTTAATCGGCTACTTATCAGGCGAGTATATGGGCAATCCGATCTTGGGCTTAACTATTGCCGCCGTCGTTTTCTGTGTTATTTTTCTAGTCAGTTACTATGGTGGGCGTAACGTAATCGCCTCGATGGCCGGCGCCAGAGAGGTTTCCAAGCAGCAGGAACCCTACCTTTACAACACTGTTGAAGCACTTAGTATCGCTGCTGGAAGACCGATGCCAAAAGTTTACATTATTGAAACTGAAGTCCCCAATGCTTTTGCCGCCGGCCGCAACCCGGACAATTCAATAATCGCCGTTACCAGGGGCTTGCTGAATCGCTTAAACCGACAGGAGCTCGAAGGAGTAATAGCGCACGAAATGGCCCATATCGCCAACTACGATGTATTGCTGGCTACCGTAGCAGTTGTTTTGGCCGGGGCAATAGTTTACGCCGGCGTGATCGTGCGCCAGATGGCTTTGTTTGGCGGTATGGGCAGAAGCCGCAGAGGCGGCCAGGGACAGTTGATCGGGATAATAATTTTAATCGTCGTGGCAGTAATTGCCCCGCTGTTTGCCCAGCTGCTGCGCTATGCCATATCCAGGCAGCGTGAATACTTAGCCGACGCTACTGCAGCTGACTTCACAGGTTACCCGGAAGGGCTGGCCGGCGCTTTGGAAAAAATTACGGCCATGCAGATCAAAAAAAGCCCGTTAGAAAATCAGGCCCTGAATGGTCTCTACATTATCAACCCGGCGTTGGGTGCAACGGCTATGAACAGGATGGCCACCATGTTTTCCACCCACCCGCCGACAGCGGAAAGAATAAAACGCCTGCGGGCTATGTAAGCTTTAGAGCTGCACCTGGTAAGCTTTTACTTCCTGCTGCAGCAGCTTTGAACCAACCTCTTCAAAGGGTTTCGGGTTACCGCTGACAAAAAAGCGGTAACGCGGTTCATTACAGCTTAACGGGTTTACTATGTCATTGCAGCCAAGGATCTCTTCCACCTCCGCCGCTGTTTCTTTGGCAGAATCAATCAGCTGTATATGGGGGCCGACAACCCTTTGGATCAAGTGAGACATTAAGGGGTAGTGTGTACAGCCGAGGATCAGGGCATCAATTCGCTCTGCTACCAACTGGTCTAGATATTCGTGAGCAACTTTACCGGCCTCCGGTGTCTCGACCAGGTTATTTTCAACTAAAAGCACAAATAGCGGACAAGCTTTGCTGACAATATGCAGGCTGCCATTTTTTTTGCGCAGCGCTTTTTCATATTCTCCGCTGCTGATTGTACCTACAGTGCCGATTACCCCGATTCGCCGGTTGTGGCTTCGTGCCAGGGCAGCCCTTACTCCGGGTTCGATAACGCCCAATACAGGTAGGTCGTAAGCATCCTGGTAATAGGAAAGGCCGGCAGCCGTGGCCGAGTTACAGGCCACCACTACCATTTTAATCTCTTGATGTTTCAAGAACTCAAGCATTTGAAAGACAAAACCGCGCACCTCCGCGTAGGAGCGCGGACCGTAAGGCATTCGGGCTGTATCGCCAAAGTAGACAATGCTTTCGTGGGGTAGGCGCCGACTAATCTCATGCACGACAGTCAGACCACCAACCCCGGAATCAATTACCCCGATTGCCTTATGGTTGTCCTCAACCTGTAGCCTAAAGCTGCCCACTCTATTTTGCCTTCATACTGTTGAAGTAGCCGCCCATAATCTTGCGCGTATCATAGATCGTAATAAATGCGCTGGGATCGTGTATATTCATTGTTTTAAGAAAATCCGGTAATTCTTTACGCTTCAACATCACCTGCAGGGAGCGGTGCTGCCCCTCCTTGCCATAGCACGGCATCGAAGTAACACCATAGCCTTTCTCACGAAGCTTTCCTTCCAGGCCGTTACAGGCATCAATCGTTATCACTTGGGCGTTGACAACGCCAACGGCAATTTTTTCTTCAATCAGGCTGCCAACGATATTACCGGCGGCAAAACCAAGGCCGTAAACGAGGATGTTCTGCCAGCGATCGAGATTCTGTAAAACCATGCTTAGGGCAACGAGGAAAATCAGTACTTCAATGAAACCGACAGCGGCCGCGGCATAGGCTTTACCCCTGGTCAGGAATATAATGCGGATTGTACCAAGGCTGACGTGGGCAATCTTGGCAACGAAAATAGCCAGGTAGGTTAGTAAAACAGGCACTTCAAAATCCTCCAGTAACGCTTCAGTGCGCCTTAGGTCTGAACATCAGAACATATTGTAGCAACCTCTTCAACCGCTGTCAATTTTTTAGCGCTGCCGCGTCGGCTATTACTTAGATGAAAAAGCCGGATAAAAATACACCACATCCAGCAAGGCATGCCGCTTTATCATGCCCAATTTTTATCTTGCTGTCCATCTATCTACCGCCTATCTGTAGGATCCGGATTTGAAAGAGCGAGAGGCAATCATCTCCAGCGCATGCGGGTTTTTCACCCTGATAAAGGTTCCTTTCATCCCCAGTGAACGCGATTCAATGATGCCGGCGCTTTCGAATTTGCGCAGGGCATTGACGATCACCGAACGGGTTATCCCCAGGTTATCAGCAATTTTACTGGCGGTAACCACGCTTTCGTTATTAGTAATATTTTTGAGGATTTCCTCGATCGCTTCAACTTCAGAGTATGACAAGCTTTCAAAAGCCCCTTCGGCCAGTTTTTTATTCCTGCTGACTTCTTCTTCCTTCCCTGCTTTCTCCAGACGCTGGAGAAGACCGATCAAAAGCGCGCCCAGTTCCGTTAGAGTTAGTTGATCATCGTTGAGCTGTTTTTGGGCAGAGTAAAACATCAACAGGGCTGACTGCATATCACCGGCAGTTAAAGGCACTAGGGTATAATAGTGACCACCCTTTTCCCTATTGTCAGAATGGCCCTCGTTGTCGGCTATGTAGCTGTTTTTCAGCATCTGCATAAACCCCTGATCTGCTGCCAGTGAGCCGTCTTTAACCAGTTGATTCAGATCATCATTCAGTATTACCGAGCCTGCTTGTGCAAATAAAACGGCACCCTCCCTGCCGATCAGGAAAACAGCAGCATCAATTACTGCTGATAGCGAGTTAACCGCCTGCTGCAAATCGGGTAACTTACCATCATTGCTGTAAAGAGCACTTTTCAACTGCCTTATTTTATCGTTTAAGGGATGTTTCTTCATATTTCCAGCCTCCTCTGACTAATTTATAATATATAATATTGCCTATGTCAATAATATTCTAACTTTTAGCAATAGAAATAACAGGCTGCCTTACTCACTAAAGATCTGGCAGTAGCTATTATTGATGATTATTTCTGAATAGGTGTTCTGCCAGGCGGTAAACTTCTTTTAACGGTAAGCCTGAAGCAAGGGCAACCTTGCGGCAGTCTTCGTACTCGGGAGCATAGTGAAAGAGCTGCTCGCCAGGCGGGTTCGGGCAGTATTGAATACGGATTGTTCCCCATTTGGTATCAACCTGCCCTGTTTCACGGGGCTTCATCACTTTTTGCGCCTGTCTGAAACGCAGCCCCATGGTGCTGGTTTCGGTAAAGATCAGGTTGCGAATGTCAGGGAGCAGATGCGGCGGGATTAGTGCAGTAAGTTGAACAGCAGGGCGGTTCTTTTTCATCTGGATGGGGGTAAAGAAAACATCCACTGCGCCGCAGGTAAAAAGTTTTTCCATCAGGTAACCGTAGATTTCGGGATTAAGATCATCAATATTGGCTTCAAGCTGTATCAGCTGATCCGTGTAAAACGAAGTGGTGATTTCTGTTTGCCCCAACAGCAACCGCAGGTAATTTGGGTATGAAAGCTCATAGCTACCGGCTCCATAGCCCACAGCTTCCGGCAAAAATTCCGGCAGGGGACCAAATTCTTTGGCAACAGTGGTTATAATCGCCGCCCCAGTGGGTGTAACCAGCTCAACTTTCTCCCGGCTACCGTACACCGGCGCTTTCCTTTTTGCCACCAGCTCCAGGGTTGCCGGTGCCGGCAAGGGCAATTTGCCATGTTCAGTTTGGACCTCGCCGCTCCCCATCGGCAGCGGCGACGAGTAAACGGCCATTACCTCGAGCAGGTGAAGAGCAGCTGCAGTGCCAACAACATCAACGATAGCGTCAACAGCGCCAACCTCGTGGAAATGCACCTGATCAGCAGTTATCCCGTGGACTGTCGCCTCCGCCTCAGCCAGGTTGTTGAATATTGCTTTGCTGGTGGCTTTTACCGGCCCGGGCAGATCAGCATTATTGATTAGCTCTTCAATTTGAGGCAGCTGCCGCTGCTGTTGTTGCCGCTCTTCAACGATCACCTGTGCCCTTGTTCCGGCCAGCCCGCCACGCGTTACTTTTTCTGCAACTAACCGATACCCTCTAAGTGGTAACCCGGCTAGGCTTGCACGCAGCCGATCTAAGTCGAGCCCAAGATCCAGCAGGGCGCCGAGAGTCATATCCCCACTAATGCCGCTATAACAGTCAAAATAGATTATTTTGCCGTGGGCTTCTTTGTTGAATGATCTGCTCACCACTCTAAAACCTCTTTTCCGGCCCTTTTGATCATGGCAGCCATGCAACCCGCGCTGAAACAGCTATCGATTTAACGGCCTCTTCGATATCAACTTCACCGCTCTGAACAGGAACCGGTAAATTCTGCAACGTTTTTTCTATGTCCTTTAACTCCTTTGAAAAACCTTATAATTGTAAAACCACCGGTTGGGCTTTTTATTATCATAGCGCAGCTGACTAGCTTTGAAAAGGAAAACGTAGCAAAAGGGAGAATACTGCTACGACTACTACAACAACTCAAAGGCAACCGGCGCCGAAGGAGGTGATTTAAGTGATCGTCACATTTGACGGCAAGACACCACAAGTAGGCAATAACTGCTTCATTGCACCCAATGCCACCCTGATTGGCGATGTACTGGTGGAAGACGACGTAAGTATCTGGTTTGGCGCCGTACTGCGCGGCGACTACGGAAGAATAATTGTAAAAAGGGGCAGCAGCATTCAGGATAACGCTGTGGTCCACGTTATTCCGGATTGCGAAACGGTGATCGGTGAAAACGTCACCGTCGCTCACGGGGCGATCCTGCATGGCTGCACCATTGAAAATAGCGCCATCGTCGGCATGGGCTCGGTGGTGCAGGATTTCTGTGTAATCGGCGAAGAATCAATGATTGCCGCCGGTGCTGTTGTGCCCAGCAATATGAAAGTACCGCCCAGGCACCTTGCCGCCGGGGTGCCGGCCACAATAAAGAAGGAAATTACCGGGGCCTCGCTGATGTGGGTCAAGACCAGCGCTCCGATGTACCGTGAGCTGGCTGCCCGCTATAAGCAACAAAATCTTAGCGGTTAGCTACTCTTATCAGCCAGGTCAAGACTTAAAGAACAGCCTATTCTACAAATCATCTGACAAATAAAGCAAGAGGTGTTTCCCGGCGGAAGCGCCCCTCTCACCTTAGTATTCAGCTGGAAGCCTGTTCAGCTCGGCCAGGCTGAAAACCGGGCCATCC
>DBBD01000049.1 GCA_002292015.1 Firmicutes bacterium UBA993 | reverse complement strand
TTTATGGTACGACCTTTTTTTGCTTTGCCGTCAACAACTTCGTTAAAAATTAAAAAACAGGATAGATCAATCCCAAGGACTAAACCAAGCGGAGTTAATTATGATGATTGAAAAACCTACTAAAAACCTGGTCGGAACCAGGGCATTAGTTAAGATCCGCGACCTGAATCATGACGGAGATGGAGTTGGCAGGCTGGAAAACCTGGTAACATTTGTACCCGGCGCCCTGCCGGGAGAAGAAGTTGAAGTTGAGATTGAATCACTATATAAAAAATTCCTCCGGGCAAAACTTTTAGATATAACCGTCAAGTCCGCTGACCGGGCAACCCCTCCCTGCCCCCACTATTATAGCTGCGGCGGCTGTCAGCTGCAGCACCTGGCCTACCAAGCGCAGCTGGCCTGGAAAGAGGCACGGGTAAAAGAGGCCCTCAACCGGATCGGCAAACTGGAGGTGCCGGTCCTGCCAATAATCGGCATGGACAGCTCTTACCGCTACCGTAATAAAGCCCGCTTCCATATAAGTGCAGACCGGAATAGCTTAAGAGCCGGTTTCTTTAAATCAAATAGCCGGCAAATCATCGAGATTGAAGACTGCCTGATCCAACATCCACACAATATGCTGGCAATCAAAGCCATTCGTAAAGCGTTTGCAGATAATGCGGCCCCGGGAGGAAAAGGCCGTAAGTTACTTCCCGATATCCACGAAGCTGAGCTACGCAGCTCTTATGCAACCGGGCAAGTATTGATCACCTTGGGGTATAGAGGCAGATTAGAAAGCTCGGTTTCTGTGGAGGGCTTCTCTAAATCTATCAGTAAATACCTGGGGGATAAACTGGCCGGAATATTAGTTAAAACTGGCAGAAATAAAAACATACAATATCAACTGATCAGCGGCAGTCCATTTATTGAAGAAAGAATCGAGCCCTTTTGCTACCGGATATCATCACCTTCATTTTTCCAGGTTAATTCCCAGCAGGCAAAGAGGCTCTTCGAACTAGCCGCCTCTTATGCCGGCAATCCAGATACTGCATACGATCTCTACTGCGGCACCGGAAACTTTGCCCTCTACCTGAGCCAGGCTGCGAACGAAGTTGTCGGCGTCGATAGCGAGGTTGAAGCGATCGAAGATGCCCGTAAAAACGCCGCTGCAAACGGGATCAATAATGTAAAGTTTATTGCTTCGCCGATCGAAAAGGCTGGTGAGTTGCTGAGGCAGGGGAAAAGACCGATTACCATTATACTGGATCCACCACGCAAAGGCTGCAGCGCGTCTTTGTCCAAAACTATGGCTGAAATAAAGCCGGAGCGCATTGTTTATATTTCCTGTAACCCGGCCACTTTAGCCCGCGATCTCGGATTGTTTCAGCAAAGCGGCTTTCAGGCCATTAAAGCCCAGCCTGTCGATATGTTCCCTCAGACCAGCCATGTTGAAACGGTAGCATTGATGACAAGGGTAGGTAAGTGAGTGTCGGAAACGGCTAGAAGTAAGGTTTTTTAGAGGGGGGTAGCATAAAAATTTAATGAGTGAAACGATAATAGTTTGCGTTGCGGGAACAAGTATACTATGGCATTCATACCCAGAGCTGAGCGGAATAGATATCATCGGGTAAGTGCTGAGCAGATCTGAGGTCAGAGTTTAACCAGTATTTGCCCCCCATTCCTGTAACCCCCGCATAACCCCCAAGTTTGACAAAGGTCTGATGCACATGTTAGAATCCCGGTTAGACTGACAACCGCACGAAGAAGGTATAAATGCCCTGCGAACAACAGGCTACCAGCTTCGGCGAGTCCTTATCGGGGGTATGTTTGTAGATATGTACGCAATTATTGAGACAGGCGGTAAACAGTACCGCGCAGAGCAAGGCCGTGTGATCCGCGTGGAGAAGCTTCCGGCAGAAAAAGGCGAATCGGTGACGTTTGATAAGGTTTTGCTGATTAATGATGATGCCGAAGTAAAGGTCGGCAACCCACTTCTTGAAGGCTGTCGCGTTGATGGTAAAGTCGTATGCCAGGGAAGGGAAAAGAAAATAATCGTATTTAAATACAAGCGAAAGAAGAATTACCGTCGCAAGCAGGGTCACCGTCAACCTTATACCGAAGTATTGATTAATAACATCAGTTTTTAGAAGATATTTTTTCGATCAGTTAGTTGATCCGGATCCGGTGGGAAAGAGAGGTGCTTTTGGATGGCGCATAAAAAAGGAGTAGGGAGTTCAAGGAACGGTAGGGATAGCAAGGCAAAACGTCTTGGCGTGAAGCGTTTCGGAGGTCAGCTTGTTAAAGCCGGCAGCATTCTGATTAGGCAGCGTGGAACTCGTTTCCATCCTGGTTCAAATGTAGGCAGAGGCAGGGACGATACACTTTTTGCCACGGTTGATGGCCGGGTAGTATTTGAGGTCAATGGTCGCGCGAAAAAACAGGTTAGTGTCTATCCCGAAGAAAACGTGGCAGTCAGTTAAAACCTAAGCAATTGGTCCGGGCACTGCCCGGACTTTTGTTTTTTTAACCTATCCTGAGTGTTGCAGGTGATCCGTAAGTAGATGTTTGTTGACGAACTGGAACTGTTGGTGGTTGGAGGCCGCGGTGGTGATGGGATGGTGTCCTTTCGCCGCGAAAAGTACGTGCCTAAGGGAGGGCCGGATGGAGGCAACGGAGGCAACGGAGGCTCTGTTTACCTGTTGGCCCATCCTTCAAAACACAGCTTTCTTGATTTGCGCTACAAGCGTCGGTTAAAAGCCCAGAATGGAGGCAACGGTAGTACAAAAAACCGCCACGGAGCTACCGGCGCTGATTTATGTGTACCTGTACCCTTGGGTACAGTGGTTTACGATGACCGGAAACGTCTAATTGCCGATTTAACCCAACCCGGACAGAAGGCTCTCGTTGCGGCCGGTGGCAAAGGCGGCAAGGGCAATGCCCGTTTTGCCTCCTCTCGCCGGCGAGTTCCCCGCCTGGCGGAAAAAGGGCTGCCAGGAGCAGAACGACTGATTGCTCTTGAACTCAAGTTGATGGCTCAGGTTGGCTTGGTTGGTTTTCCCAATGCCGGCAAGTCGACCCTGCTGGGGCGGATCAGTGATGCAAGGCCAAAAACTGCATCCTATCCATTTACAACCCTAACTCCAAATCTTGGTGTCGTAAAGATTGGCGATCAGGGCAATTTTATCATGGCTGACATGCCGGGCTTGATCGAAGGGGCACATCATGGAGCAGGCCTTGGACACCGGTTTTTGCGACATGTTGAGCGCAATTTGCTATTACTTTTTCTGATTGATCTTTCTTCGGAGGCACAACCTGCTACGGAAAAAGCCTACCGGCTATTGTTGGATGAACTATCAGCCTATAAGCTGAAATTATTGGATTCTCCGCGGGTTGTGGTTGGCAATAAACTGGACTTAACCGATACGGAAAAACAACTCCAAGCCTTAAGGGACTGCGTTTTACAGACAGATGGAGAAAATACTCCTGTTTATGGTATCTCAGCAGCAACAGGAGAGGGTACCGCTGAGTTAGTTAACTATCTGTTTCAGAGGATACAAGAATTAAATGAAGGAATAACCGTCTCTGATGAGGAAGAAGTAATCAGGCCGCTGGAAACAGAAGAAGAGCCTCTAGCTATCAATAATGTTGATGGTGTTTTTCAGGTGAGCGGCAGTGCCATAGAAAGAGCGGCAGCCAGGACCGATTTTGATAATGAAGACGCATTACTCAGGTTTCAAAACTACTGCCGGCGCAGCGGTGTTGACCGTGCCCTTAGAAAAGCCGGCGTTAAGGAAGGCGATACGGTGAACATTGGTAAAGAAGAGTTCACCTACTACGATTAATGTGCTGAAGGAGTAAGGGATCCGTTGGTTTCTCATTTACCTGGCCACAGAAATGGCAGCCTCAATATTGGTTTGATGGGCGGCACCTTTGACCCGATTCACATGGGGCACCTGGTAACCGCCGAGGAAGCCAGGCAGCAATTTGACCTGAACTATGTAATTTTTGTGCCTGCCGGAATTCCGCCGCATAAAAATAATGTAACAATTTCATTACCCGAACACCGTTACCTGATGACAACCCTGGCAGTAATGTCCAACCCTGCCTTTGTCGTATCGCGCTTTGAAATAGCGCAAAATGAGCATACCTATACGATTGATACCGTCAGGCACTTTGCGAAAAGTCAGAATCCGGAGCCGAACATCTACTTTATAACCGGAGCCGATGCAATTCTGGAAATATTTACTTGGAAAGATTACGAGGAGTTGCTTCGCCTAAGCACTTTTATTGCTGTAACCAGACCAGGTTATTCCCTGGAACTCTTTTATGAGACGCTAGAACGAAACTGTCCCCAAATGAAACAAAAAGTGCACCTTTTAGAGATCCCGGCGCTTGCAGTTTCTTCAACTTTTATCCGGGAACGGGTAACTCTTGGGAAAACTATAAAATATTTAACTCCTGAGCCGGTTGAGCAATATATCAAGAAAATGGAACTTTACAGGGTTAAGGGTTAGCTAAAGGTTTGTCACCCTGGCAGCAGGGTTTATATTATCCGGAGGTGGAAAGAAAATGTCAAAAACTCTTTACGTGGGGAATATTCCCTGGAGCACCAAGGAAGATGATCTACAGCAATTTTTTAGTCAGTTTGGCAAAATTGAGGAGTGCCGGATTATTACCGAGCGTTCAACCGGGCGATCTCGCGGTTACGGTTTTATCGAAGTGAGTGACGACGAGGCTGCATTAATCGTTGAGAAAGCCAACGGGGTGGAACTTGAAGGGCGTAAACTGGTAGTTAACGAGGCTAAACCACGCGAGCAATAGCAGTTGCGCTCCCGGATTTTTTATACTGTCTAAGAACTCATTTTAGGTATTAAACGTAAAGTCAGTTTTGCTAAACGAGGTCGGCAGATGACAGCAGATTTCTACCGGAAGTTGATGCAAAAAAAATTAAGCAGTGATCTATACGAACATAGTCTTGCCACAGCCGAAACGGCAGTAATGCTGGCAGAGCGTTATCGAGCAAGACGTGAAAAGGCCTACCTCGCCGGCTTGGTTCACGATTACGGAAAGTGCTTGCAGCGGTCGCAACTGCTTGCCGCAGTCGATTATTACAGCATAAACGTAGATATCGTTACCCGCAGTGAAACGAGGCTGCTCCATGCCCCGGTAGGGGCGGTCTTACTTGCTGAAGAACTAAAAATTAACGACCGGGAGCTGCTCAATGCGGTCGCCTACCATACAACCGGTTGTAACGGCATGACTCTGCTGGCAAAAGTGCTTTACCTGGCGGATTTTATTGAACCAGGGCGCAGTTTCGCCGGCGTTACCCGAATACGCGAACTTGCTACTGCCAATCTTGATCAAGCTCTGCTGGCAGCGGTGGACCGAACGATCTGCTCTGTGGTGGCCAAGGGTATGAAGCTGCACCCACGTTCTGTGGCTTTCCGCAACGGTCTGCTCCATAAAATACAAGGCGTTTAACTAACCGTTAAGAATTTTTTTAATAGAGGTGATCCTATTTGGCACAGGAACCGGCCACCGGCTCAAAAGAGCTGGCTCTATATGCCGCGCAACTGGCTTTAGAAAAAAAAGGGCATGATTTGAAGCTAATGGAAGTGGGAAAGGTATCGATAATTGCCGATTATTTCCTGATTTGCACCGGCAATACAGCGATTCAGGTCAGTGCAATCTGTGACCACCTGCTCGAAAGGTTAAAGCAGAAAAACTATTACACGCTTAGGGTTGAAGGGTTGAAAGAGGCTTGGTGGGTAGTGCTTGATTACGGATTCCTGGTAATCCACGTTTTTCAGCCTGAGGCAAGGGCCTTCTATGATCTTGAGAGGCTTTGGCATGAAGCCCCGCAACTGTTTGTTGACGGTGGTTGTGAAGGGCTTCCGCTCTCAACCAATTAGTATTTGAGCGGAAAAGGTAGAGAAGATGAATGGACAAAGAGAATTAATAGGCTTGATTGAAGATAATGCAATTATCGGCAAGGACCCTTCGGGCGATGACTACCGGTATCTGACTCTAGCTCATACCAGGCAGATTGCCGGCACCCTTAATCTATCCCGGGGTACGGTGGAACTGGCTGCCTTGAGGCATAGGATCATTCCTGACCGCTACCAACGCAACATCGGCACCCTTGGCATTAAGGGCCAGGTTAAACTGCTTGAGGGCGCGGTTGGAGTTGTCGGTGCAGGTGGGCTCGGTGGTTTTGTGATTGAATTGCTGGCGCGCATGGGAATCGGAAAACTGGTGGTTATTGATGGTGACAATTTTTCCGACAGCAATTTAAACCGGCAGCTCTTCTCCAGTGAAACTAAAGTTGGTTTCTCTAAAGCCAAGGCTGCAGCTGAAAGGGTTGTAGCTATCAACTCTACAACGGAAGTTGAAGCACATCACCTGATCGGTGATGCAGATAATCTGCCCTTATTGCTGAAAGACTGCAACTTGGTTATTGACTGCCTTGATAATTTGCCTTCCCGCTTTGTTCTGGAAAAAGTGTGTGGCTGGCTTGGGTTGCTATTGATTCATGGTGCTATCGCTGGATTCTTAGGTCAAATTGCCGTAATCCGGCCTCACAAACCTCTATTGGAGTCTATTTATGGCCCCTTAGCTGAAGGAGGCATTACCAAGGGGGTTGAGGTTCAATTGGGCAACCCGGCTGCGACTCCGGCCATGCTGGCATCCTGGCAAACATCGGAGGCCGTAAAAATTTTAGCTGGGCTGGAAGGTATTCTTGACGATAATCAGCTGCTGATTATTGATATGCAAAGCGCGGAATCCTACCGGATTGAACTTACCGCTTGAATTGCTGAGGCGAATGGGTTAGGAATAGCGTTCTTTATGTTTGGATCGGCAATAACGGTTCTGCCTTATCCAATACAGGCCGGCGTCTTCTTAATAATGCCTTTGCTTGCTCCTTTCACCCTTGCCCGTTCTCTCATGATAGTGATTAACGTTCACCGGGTTTTAGCGGATATTCCGGTCTGCTAATTCAGCGAGACTTCTTTATAGGTCCTTCTTATAAAGAATACTACCAGCATCAGCTCTTTTAGGGATAACGTGGTAAATAACCGTTCCACTTTATTTGCGTGTCTTGCTGCATCACACACTTCTTTGGTTAACAGAGCACGGAAAAAGAAAGGACAAAGAGAAACG
>DBBD01000090.1 GCA_002292015.1 Firmicutes bacterium UBA993 | reverse complement strand
CAATGAGATTGCTCCGCGTCCTCATAACTCAGGACATTATACGATTGAAGGCTGTATAACATCACAGTTTGAGCAGCTTGTCAGAATAGTTTCTGGAATGCCGCTGGGAAGCGCTCAATTGAGAAAGCCTTGTGCGATGCATAATATATTAGGAAATCAAGCCACCAGAGGTTCGTATTCTATTGGTGGGGTTGATGCGGTTTTAAGTTTACCGGATTGTCATTTTCATCTGTATGGAAAAGCCGAAACAGGCAACCTGCGAAAAATAGGGCATATAACGGTATTAGATGAATCGGTTGAGGCTGCGGACAACAGGGCTGGATATGCATTAAAAAAAATTGAAGTAGTGGCAAAGGGTTAACCAAAATGAAAAAATATCCAAGCTGTATGGTAGCGCAACAACCTGACAATTCTGCTAAACGTATCACCGGTCAAAACGAACTTGGGTCAGCAATTTATTGATTTATGTCTGATGAAAAAGGTGGCTTCGTTATGATTAATGGCGATAGTGACAATACGAAGCAGGGGCAGGGATTAATCCCCTGTGGTCAGGGCACCAAGCTTAAGCGTGGGCGGTTGCCAAAAAATAAACAAAAAGACAAAGCGCCCCTAGTTGGTATAATTATGGGAAGCGATTCAGATTTAAAAATTATGGAAACCGCAGCGCTGGTTATGGAGCAATTTTCTATACCTTATGAAATTAAAGTAGTCTCCGCCCACAGAACGCCGGAAAGAATGTTTGATTATGCCAGAAATGCTCAAAGCAGAGGTGTTGAGGTAATAATCGCTGGTGCCGGTGGCGCAGCACATTTACCAGGTATGGTTGCATCGTTGACACCGCTTCCGGTGATTGGTGTTCCCGTAAAGCTAAAAGAACTAGATGGGCTCGATTCACTCCTGTCAATTGTTCAAATGCCGGGTGGAGTTCCGGTTGCCACGGTTGGGATTAACAATGCAAAAAATGCAGGGCTTTTAGCGGCAAGAATTCTGGGCATTAAGCATCATGATATCAATCAAAACTTAGTGGAAAATATGCAATTTACAAAGGAAAATCTCATTTATGACTTGGAGCAAAGACTGGAACAGAGTTGGGCCACTGATGTCACAAACTCTGAATTTAGTAAGTAGCGATAATTAGCATTGAAAGGAATTACCAGGAGTGAAAATCTTTGAAAATAGAAGTGTTGTGTTTCTCACGAAACATAGGAAAGAAAAAGTTATAAAACCGATTCTTGAGAAAGAAACGGGGTGTAAGTTAGTTGTTGTGGACAGGTTTGATACAGATATGTATGGCACTTTCTCCAGAGAAATTAAACGGCCAAAATCACAGGTAGAAACTGCGCGCATTAAAATCAGAAAAGGCATGAAGCTAATAAAAACAGATATCGGTCTGGCTAGCGAAGGTAGTTTTGGATCACATCCGGTGGCGCCGATTCCCTGGAACGTCGAATTGGTATTACTACATGACAAAAAGGAAAACTTGGAGATATTCGGTACTTACGAAGGAGCCGAAACCAACTATAGTCACATAACAACTAAAAGCTATGACGAGGTGCTTAAATTTGCCGAAAAGGCCGGATTCCCGGAGCATTATTTAATTCTTCGACCGGAGAATGAAAATTCTAAACTCATTATCAAGGACATATTCAGTTTTCAAAAGTTGAAAGAGGCTTTTCTGTGGTGTGCGTCGCAGTCAAGAACTGGTGAAGTGTTCGTTGAAACTGATATGAGGGCCCATGCTAATCCGACCAGAATGAAAAATATTGAAAAAGCCACACATGATTTATTATCCAAGCTACTAAATTTATGCCCCGAATGTGGTGCTCCGGGCTTTATCATAAAAGATGTTGTTCGAGGATTGCCTTGCGAGGCATGTGGATTACCAAGCGATATGTCGCTTAAGTTTATCTATGGTTGCCATAAGTGTAAGCATGAGAACGAGCAACTGTATCCGAGAGGGCAATTTGCTCCTGCTAAGTATTGCAACTATTGCAATCCTTAGGTGGGAGTGCACCGCTGTTCGGACGCGCCCCAAACGTCCACGATAACAAGAAGACCCGCTGCCAAAGGTAGTTTTTTAGATTTCAACCCTTGATAAAGTACGATTGAGGCGCTCGGAGTTTTCGGGAGCGCACCTTGATTAGTCAGAGGTGTCGGTTTTGGGTAAAAAGAGAAGTACTGCTTTATTCAATTCAATAGCGCCGGTCTACGGCTTGTTTTACAAGATCCAGAAAAAGCGGTTTGCTGAGGTAATTAAAGGCATAGCGGGGGTACTTGACTTGACCGACTTCGAAACAGTTATTGATATAGGCTGCGGAACAGGCGCTTTATGCTCTGTCCTAAGCGAAAAAGGGCTTACGGTAACCGGTATTGATTCTGCTCAGAATATGCTGAAGGTAGCTAGGGCTAAATCGGAAAACAACAAAATCAGTTTTATCCAGGCTGATGTTCTTGAACCCCTGCCCTTTATCGATAAGAGTTTTGATGTCGCCATTGCTTCATTCGTAGCCCATGGCTTAAAAGTTGAGGCAAGAGGGTTGATGTACGCTGAGATGAGCCGTATTGCAAAGCATTACGTTATTATTTATGATTATAATGAAAGGCGTTCACCATTGGTCACTTTGATCGAATGGCTGGAAGGCGGGGACTACGTCCGTTTTGTCAGTAATGCCGGGCCGGAGATGAAAAGCTGCTTTGCGGACGTCAAGGTTGTTGCTATAGATACGAGGGTTGCCTGGTATATTTGCACACCGGTATCTTAGTCATTATATATTTCCCCCCTAACTCTACTAAATTGCCCTGCCCCGGGTGTTTTCAGCTAAGCCATATTTCGTAGGCAGGGCAAATAGAATTAGCCTATCATATACCATAATATGGATTTAGATAAGCGTCAAAGAGAGCACACGTAACCATCAGTCTTCTCCCGTGGGCAAATTATCAAAATCCCCACTGCGAGGAGGCCATTTCATCTGACTGCACTTCAGAAATAGCAGCATAGCTGCCGATTGCCGGACCCAGTTTGTGTGATTAAGCGGATACGCCGTTCTTTGACATTGCCGCCACCGGGATCTTGTTCTCGGTGACGCTTAAAGCGTAGAGGAACTGCTTTAGATTGGACTGTCCGCTTACTTCAATACGCGCCATGATATGAAGATGATTAAGCCTGCTGTGCCATTATACCCCCGGTGAAGGAAAAGAAAAACCAGATCAAGCGTATATTTCCCTGATCAAGTGAGCATATTTGTTCCGGATGACATTCTTTTTAACTTTAAAGGTTGGGGTCAATTCTTCTTTCTCAGTGGTAAGGGCCTCGCAGAGCAGGCGGAATTCTCTCACCTGTTCGTGAGAATCGAAGACCTTGTTGACCCTATCCACGACAGAGAGGAAGAAATCCAGAACGGCTTCATCCCGCAGTAGCTTCGGGTCCACCTTGACGGGGACCCTTTCCCCGGTTGGCATATTCACGAATTCCGTCAGGGTTTCATCGTAGACAAGGCCGCGCTCCCGGGCCAGGTCAAGTAGTGGTTGGAATGCCGGTTGGATCAGCGCCGCAATGAACCTCTCGTTGTCCCCGATTACTACAGCCTCCTCAACCCAGCTGCTTTTCTTCAACTCCTCTTCAATCGGCAAGGGAGCTATGTTTCTTCCGGTGGATAAAACCAGGATATGTTTTTTGCGCTCCTTGAAGACAAGGTAGCCATCGGAGTCGAATGCACCGATGTCACCCGTTTTCAGCCACCCGTCTTCTGTAAAATGCTCCTTGGTCTCCTCAGGGAGCTTGTAGTAGCCAACCATCACGTTGTCGCCCTTGATCAGAATTTCCCCATCCTCAGCGATCTTCTGCATCACTCCGGGTAGAGGTGGGCCAACGCTGCCCGGCTTGAACCGGCCAACAGGGTTTAAATTGGAAGGTGCAGCCACTTCGGTCATCCCGTATCCTTCGATAATGATTATACCCAAGCCGTTGAAGAAAAAAGCCAGGTCCTTGGTCAGCGCGCTGCCGGAGGAGCAGGTCCACTTCAGGCGGTCCACGCCCATCTTGCTTCGGATCTTACTGAAGACCAGGCGGTCGGCCAGGCGGTGTTTCAGCCTTAACCCCAGGCTCGGTTCTGCCCAAAGACTGTGCACCCGGCCCATTTCCCGCGCCACGCCTGCGGCCCAGTAAAATATCGTGCGCCGCAAGGCCGGACCGCTTTTTACCTGGTCTGTGATCCGGTTATAGACCCGCTCGAATAAGCGTGGCACGGAAACGAACGAATTGGGCCTGATTACCGGCAGGTCCTTGGCCAAGCTCTCCGGTCGACTGAAATAGATCGTGGCCGCGGCACTAACGGCGGCAAAATAAACCAGGCGCATGTAAACGTGGGCCAGGGGCAGAAAAGCCAGCATCGTCTCCCCTGGATTAAAATCAACCAGCTGGACCACAGCGTAAACGTTAAAACGCCAGTTCCAGTGGGAAAGCATTGCGCCCTTTTGCAGTCCGGTAGTACCGCTGGTATAGACGATACTGCTCAAATCCGTCGGGGCGACGCTGCGCCACCTTTCTTCATAAGCGGTAGGATGATCCGCACTGTACTGAAGCCCCAGCTCCATTAATTCGGAGAAAGTACAGATATTCTCTTGCGGCTTTTCGGTCTCACCCTCGATCATAATCACCTGTTCCAACTGGGGCAGTTCTTCCCAAACCGAGAGCACTTTTTTCAACTGCTCCTGGTTTTCCACGATTATCATCCTGCTGTCGGAGTTGCCGGCGATAAACTGTACTGTGCGTGCGGAAAGGGTCGGGTAAACCGTCACCGTTACGCCGCCCGCCGTTAAAATTGCTAAGTCGGCCAGTGCCCATTCGTAGCGGGTTTCCGCAAGCAGACTGACCTTATCGCCGCTGTTTAAACCGAGCGACATCAGTCCCTGGGCAAGTCCTTTCACCTGTTCTCCAAACTCCCGGTAGGTCAACCCGGTGAAGTCATCCCCGGTGCGGTAACGCACCGCTTCGATATCGGGATAACGTTCGACGGTAGCCCAGAAAAGGTCGTTAATACTTTCGTGCTTCACTTCGCCAAGTTCTTTTCCCCGCACTACGGTCATCCTTGATTCCTCCTTATGTTATTGACAATTTTGTTCCCAC
>DBBD01000035.1 GCA_002292015.1 Firmicutes bacterium UBA993 | reverse complement strand
TGACATATTCCTCCAGACATAGTAAAAAAACAGGATCGTATTTTATAACACTTTGCGCTATAATGAATAACGGTTAGCTGCTGATACTATTGTAATGTTTAAATACTGCCCGGAGGTGAGGTAATTGATTGGCGGAAAAATCGGCCTGTGGGAGATCCTTTTAATCCTGGCGGTTGCTCTGATTATTTTTGGGCCGGCTAAACTGCCGGAACTAGGGCGGACGATTGGTAACGCATTAAGAGAGTTCCGTAGGGCAACCAGCGAGCTAAAAGATACAATAGCTCTTAACGACAGCGACAACGATAAAAAAAGTTAACTGACAAACCGGCGTCTCCCACGGCAAACAACTGATTCGATGTCGGATATTTATCGGGCAGCCTAAAAAGGAATGTGGTAAAATGGGTTTGTGGTAAACATAAAAATCTATTGACTTATGATTGAGGAGGGTTAACGATGTTTGGTAGAATCGGAGCATGGGAGATTATAGCAATTCTTGCGGTTATTCTCTTGATTTTTGGTTCAGCCAAACTGCCCGAGCTGGCGAGAGCCATCGGTAAAAGCGTGGTTGAATTGAAATCAGGGCTAAAGGGAGCTTCCGGTTCTGGCGAGTCGGCCGGCCAAAATTCCGAGCCAAAGAGGTAAGCAAGGTTCACCTGCCTTGCCGTTCAACTGAGTTGGGGAGCTTTGATGGCAGCGCTTGGAATGCCGGGAGGGTAACCGAGAAGGTGAGTAAGAGCAAAGACGGCACAATGCCCGTACTTGAACATCTTGCAGAGTTGCGCCTGCGCCTGTTTATTTCAGCAGGCGCTTTGCTTATTGCTGCGATGGTCTGTTTTTTCTACATTACTGTTATCTTTGAAATTCTGACCAGGCCTCTTGATGGCTTGCCGCTGATCTTTCTTTCACCCCCGGAAGCCTTTATGTCGAACCTGAGGGTTTCCTTCATCAGCGGCCTGGTAATTGCGTCGCCGATTATTTTCTACGAGACTCTGGCGTTTATTTTCCCTGGTTTGGCCAGATCGGAGAAGGTCTTTTTTCTTCTTGTTGTGGCCGGGACTGTCGTTCTGTTTTGTAGTGGAGTATTATTTGCTTATTTTTTTGTTTTTCCGATGGCTTTAAATTTTTTCTTGCAGTTTGCTGCCAATCATCTGGAACCACTTTTTACGGTAAGTGAATACATCTCATTCTTTATTTCTTTTCACTTAGCTTTTGGCTTGGTATTTCAACTGCCGTTGTTAACCTGGGCACTCGGCAAGCTGGGGCTTTTAACTTCAGGTTTTTTAAAAAGAAGCCGCAAAGTAGCCTTGCTGCTGATGCTTGTCTTATCGGCCGTTATAACGCCACCTGACATAATATCTCAGGTGGCGATGACTTTACCACTTCTCTTGCTTTATGAAATTGGCATTATCATGGTATTGGTTGGTGAAAAAAAGCGCCTTAAACTGATGGCGCAATAATTTTGATGCGGGGGAGCTCGCTTGAAAGCAGGCGGATTAGAAAAAAAATCGGTAGGAGGCGCTATAATACTAGCCGGAGGGGACAGTAAACGCCTCAATCAACCTAAAGCCCTTCTGGATTTTAACGGCCAGAGTTTGATAGAGGTGATGGTTGAAATTCTTCAAAAGTTATTCAGCCGGATTACCTTGGTTACTGATTGCCCTGAACTATACAGGGGGCTACCGGTTGAGATAGTCGGCGACCTGTTCTCCGATCGGGTAAAAAGCCCGTTGCGCGGCATTTATTCCGGGCTTATTGCATCTTCTTTGCCGCACCAGTTTGTTGTGCCCTGCGATATGCCTTACCTGAACCCCGATCTGATTCGCCACATGCAGACCTTTGCCGCCAAGGCCGACGCTGTGGTGCCGCTTGTTGGCAGTTATTACCAACCACTGCATGCTTTCTATAGCCGCGATTGTATCGGGATTATCGAAAAACAGATTGAAGCAGGCCGCTATAAGATAACCGATTTCTATGCTAAGATAAAAGTATGCTATCTTGGAAAAACCGAGATTGACAGATTTGATCCGCAGCAGCGCTCGTTTATCAACATTAATACCTGGGGAGACTACCAGTTAGCATTGGAGCAGCTTGGCGATGTGTCATCAAATGAAATTAACAAGGGAGGCAGAAACGTTGATGAAAATACCTGACTATGTTGGACCGATGGCTTATGGTGTCAAGATGGGTGTTATTTTGCCTGGAATGGAAATCGTTGAAAAAGTGTTTGAATCACTGGAACAATGCAGCAGAGATGGCTTGCTGGCCAACGGTGATGTGGTCTGTATAACGGAGTCTGTGGTAGCCAGATCTCAAAATAACTATGTAACACTGGATCATATTGCCCGGGAAATAAAAGAAAAGCTGAAGCTTGCTGAGGACAGTAAAGTGGCCGTTGTTTTTCCGATTGCCAGCCGTAACCGCTTTTCAATGATTATGAAAGGGATCGCCCGGGCGGTGCCCAAGGGGGAAGTAGTCGTTCAGTTATCGTTTCCAACCGATGAAGTCGGCAATGTTGTGGTAGCACCTTCTTTTGCTGCCACCCTTGGCAAGGACCCGATTACTTCTGAAGATCTGGGAGACCATAGTTTTCAGCACCCGCTTACCGGGGTTGACTACATCAAACTCTACCGTGAGGTAATCGCCTCAGAAGGCGCTGTGCCGTCTATTATTCTTTCTAATAATCCTCTGCAGGCTATCGAATGCGGTCCCGATGGTATTATTATTGCTGATATTCACCGGCGCAATAAAACTTTAGAGCAAGTTACCGAGAGGTATGAGAACTGCATCACTTTAGATCAGATCTGCAATGAGGGGGATGTCTGCTCGGAGTGGGGTTTGCTGGGCAGTAACATGTCTTCTGGTGAGCGCCTTAAACTTGCGCCTCGTGATGGACAAAAAGTGGTTGAAGAGCTGCAAACAAAAGTAAAAAACAAGCTTGGTATCGACCTTGAAGTTTTGATCTATGGTGACGGGGCATACCTCGATCCATCGAGCGGTATTTATGAACTGGCCGATCCGAAGGCGGCTTTTGCGGCGACAGCAGGCCTGGACTGTTTCAGGGAAGGCCTTAAATACAAGCTGCTTGCCGATCACTGTTACCACGAGGAACAAAAAAACGCTGCGGAGATAGAAGTTATCATGGCTGATCGGATTAGGCAGGAACTTCCAGTTGATGCAATGGCCAAAGAAGGAACCACTCCGAGGAAGATGGAAGATGTTTTGGCCAGCTTAGCTGACCTGATCAGCGGTTCGGCTGATGCCGGAACACCGGTAGTCGTAGTGCGGGGTTTTTTAAAGTGATTAAAGGGTTATGTAGCCTAATCGAAGCTTTTGGATGAAAATTTTTCCGCTATTCTTTTATAACATATGGATATGAAACCGGTGACCAGAAAAAAGGCCCAGAAAGCGGGAAAATAATCACCCCACAGCCGGTAAAGCGTTTGTCGGTTAGCCAGCGGCAGTGAAACAACTACGGTGTCTACAACTTGTTTGCCGGTTCGGAACAGTTCTCTGCCTAAATAGTCAAAGGAGATGGTGATACCGCTGTTTGCGACCTGTGTTAGTCCGATACCCATCTCTGCTGCCCGGATTGCCCCGACCTGGGCATGTTGTTCCAGACCGATGGTGGTACCGAACCAGTTGAGGTTGGCCAACACAAAAAGGTGTTCAGCCCCTTCCCTGGCGAACAAGCGGGTATGATCCCCAAAATAGGATTCGAAGCAAATGACCCCGGCCAGCCTGATCGAATCAAGCTCAAATGTGGTTAGCTGCGTCCCGGGGCTGTAGCGGCCCAGCAACATTTCTAACTGCAAAATACGGTTCAAATATTGCTCTGCCGGGAAAAATTCAACAAAGGGAACCAATCGGTGTTTGTGATACATCGGTATCTTTCTTGCTTCCGGTTCGTACAAGAGGATGGTGTTCAATAGCTGCCCGGGGTGGCGGGTTCGCGCACCATAGAGTAAGGGCTTTTCAAAGCCATTTTCTGCTATGGTCAGCAAGTGAAAATGCCTGATCTGCTCCCTGAAATCCAGATCTACTACTGTCTCCGGCCAGACAACCAGCGCGACGCCGGGGTTTAGTTCAAGCGCTTTCCTGGTCAGATCCATGTAACGCCTACCGATTTTTTCCTTTTCGCCGGCTAAGATTTCCTCTGGTGAGCTGTTGCCCTGGACTAGCATTGTATTAAGTGTTTGATCAGCCTGCACTGCGCTAAAGAATGACGGAAGCAAGCAGCCGGTGAAAATTAATGCCAGCAAAAAGGACAAGTTTGCTAAAGCGTGTCTTATTTTTAGTTCTTTTTGCCAGAGTAAAGTAAGGATGGATTGAAAATAAACCATAATAAAAGGTAGGCCCCAGTAGCCGTAGAGCGCGGCAATACCAAGCAGCGCAGGGTAATTCCACTGGCTGTAACCGAGATATCCCACATTGTAGGCCATAAACCCCACAGAACGCAAATATTCCACCATCAACCACAGGGCTGGCACCGCCAATACAGTGAACCAGGCTATTCCCTGGCGGGCAACGAAGCTCGCAGTAAAGGCGAAGAGACCGTAAAATAGGTTTAAGTAAATGACAAGGGCAATCATCGCGACCATACCCAGGGAAAAGCCAAGGTGGGGAAGTAAGGCTTCGGCGAGATAAAGGTTAAGGTAGAGGTTGAAAGGTAACGCAAAAATAAAGCCGGCACTAAAGGCTTTCAACGGTGATAATTTAAGAGAACTGTAAATAAACGGGACTAAGGCCAGCCAGGCCACTAATCCTAAATCAAAGGGCGGGTAGGCCAGGATCAGGATCAGGCCTGAGCAAAAAGCGGCGCAGTAGTAGCGGTACTTATAGTACAGGCTGTTCATCAGGAGATGCCTCCCGGGCAGATCGCTTTAAACGTCCACTAAATTAATTGCCACCAATTTATCGAAACAGGCTAATAGAAATCGCCTGAAGCGGCACAGTCTTGACTAGCGCTTCGTGTAATGTTATAAATTATTAAATAATTAAATCGTTTAACAGTTTACCCATAGAAATAGTTCGACGGGAGAGGTAATCGATCAGCAAAAATGGTTTGATTGAGTATATCAAAGAGCTTGATCACATCTTCAGCCGCCTGATTTACAGGGTCAGGGTTCTTCACAACCGCTATACGGTCGACGAGATAACCGATACCCAGTTTATTGTTTTGCGCGCGCTGCGTAAAGGACCCTGCAATACGTCTTTCCTTGCCCAGATGCTGGGGGTTACCCTCAGTGCAGTAACTGCCTTGGTCAACCGACTGCATCGGATGAGTCTCGTTACACGGGAGCGGCACGAAAAAGATCGCCGCCAGGTTTTGATTACCATTACTGCCAAGGGGCTTAAGCTCCTTGGCGAGGTAGAAGAGAAAAGAAATCTTTTACTGGCACTTTATCTGGCCAAGATATCTAAAGAAGAACGCATCCAGTTGCTTGAGCTGTTGCAAAAAGCCGTAACCCTGTTCGAACAGGAAGAGATACCGGAAGAAGATGCAAGCCTTAATCGCTAGGATAAAATGCAGGGCGCTGGTTACCGATTCAGCCTCCCTGCAATTTTATGTTTTATGATGCGGTTGATCCCTTTTTCTCTGCAGCAGCAGCTTTTTTCTTGCGGGATACTCTCCGTGTGATAATAAAGATCAGGTACCCGATAACCCCAAACAAAATGAGGACCGGCAACAGCGCAGACAGGGCGACGGCAACTGCTGATACAGCCCTTAAAACAAAGTTGACACCGCCGATAAAAGACTGCAGCAATTTCTCCCCGAAGTTTTCGAAAGCGCCCGGTGAGATAGTCTGAGTTGGAATGACCTCTTCTTTCATGCGGAGTTCGATCGTAGAATAGTTAACCCGGTCTCTTAAATGCCTGAACTGGGCGGACATTGATTCAATTTCGCCTCGCACCCGGTAAAGTTCCCTTTCTACCTCCAGTACTTCCTCGACGTTGTTGGCCATTTCGAGAATTTCAACCAGTCTTGCTTCCTGTGCCTTCTGGTTGTTAAGTCGTGATTCAAGATCAACGTACTGCATGGTAACATCGTCCTGGCTGGTTTGAATATTTGCGGCCTTACCTAAAGGTTCAAGCTGGGCCATCATGGAATCAAAACGCTCCTGCGGCACGCGGATGGTCAGGTTAGCCCCATAAACTCCTTCGCGAATCTCATAGACATAAGAATAGCTGATTATGCCATCGGCAGCAGATACCATCTGCTGGATAGTTTTTATGGTTTCCCTGGTATTTCGAACCGTTAAATCGATAGATCCATTGCGGATAACATGACGCAGGGCGCTGTCTCCGACTACTTCGTCAACTCTCTCAACCTCTGTGAATCCATATTCCGGCGAGCCGGCCGCCATATCGGCGGCGGGAGCAGGGACTAAGCTTTCCTCCGCATAATCGTAAGAGGCTTCCCTTGAGTCCATTACCCCGGGAGATCCGCATGAAGTAAGCAAAGACACGCTGAGGAAGATTATCACTAGCAAAGCTGAACCCGATATAATTTTACTTATTGACATTTATAACCCTCCCTTTTAAGCTACTGACAACCCAACCACTTTTTTGGTTCCTGGTGTGGGAAAAAATTACTGATCGGTATACCATATATAGAAGTTGCCGGGAATGACAAGTTATCAGTAAAACCACAAAGCCATCAGACGACACGATGGCCGAGACCAACGGCGATGTCATTACGGTGCAGCAGACCGATACCGAAGAAGATAGCGACCGCAATATGAGTTCCGCCCCGGGCAATGCCGACCTTACCGCCGACATTTAGGCCAAGCGCCTTTGGCATAATTTGCACCAGCGCTTCGCGGGTGGCTCCGGCCACTGCTCCGTCAGAATGGCTGGAATCATCGATCAGCTTTTCCCTTTTGGAGGCAACCACAGCTCTTTCCACTACTTTTTGCAGGGAGCTTAGAAATTCTCCCCCATAGTCAACGGCAAGCGACTGGATGCCCTGCTTTAGGTGGATCTGTTTCAGTTCCATCTCTGTTGCTCTTGTCGAGGTCATCGCAATACTGATTGCCGCCTGGGCAACATCTCTGCTTTCCATCGAAGATCAACCCCTATAAATGGTATTAAGCCAATTATCCTCCCTGGCAGGCTGAAGAGCAAGCGTTATTTTTCTCTGCCGGATGCTTAAAGCTGCAGCTGATTGTAAAGCACTTAAATTCTGTGAAAGTAATAAACGGTGCTATGAGGATTAGTATGAAGTGGCTCGAACTGTAAGAAAGGGTTAGGGGGTAACGCTAAAACCATTCACCGTGGCTAAGCGGGTAACGGCTTTGGATAGTTTGTGGTCCCTGTTGTGATATAATCAATGCGGGAGGGTTTTATGATGAAAGAAAACTTTTGCAGCACCTGTGGCCAAGAACTTAGACCCAAAGCTCTCTCCGTGCGCTGCAGGTTATGCATGCGCAACTATCATGCCCGCTGCTGGGAAAAAACCGGTGGCTGCACAACCTGGGGTTGTGCCGGTAAACCTGAGTTAGGCGGTAGCGCCGGGGCACCCGAATACAAGAGGTGTCCTTATTGTGGAGAAGAGATTATCAGCTTTGCTGTCAAGTGCCGGTACTGCCGTTCGCTCATTGACCCTGAGGCTGTTGCCCTCGAAGAGACCGGCTACCGGGATCAAACAGCAGCAGAAAGCAACCGTAATTACAAGGACCCGGTACTAACCAGTTTAATAAATCTGATATTTCCGGGCGCAGGATACATGTACATTGGGCAATTCAGCAAAGGACTATTTTGGTTTTTGATTGCAGTCATCGCTTGGGTGTTTGCCCGCAGCCTCGGTTTAATTGCTGTATGCCTTTGGGTGATGTACGATTCCGCCAGGCAGGCGGTGATCGCAAACCGCAGTATCGCTACCAGCCGAAAAACAGTACAGCGGAACTAAACAACCAAGGAAATTGACAATTGTCAAGGGGACGGAGTTGTTGACAACTTTTTTGGGTATGCCGCTAGCGGTGGGGAACAACATGCAGCCTGCGTTAAATCAACGCCAGCTTAATAGCTTTAATTTGCGCTACTTTCGTCTTATAATCAGCTCGGCTTATGGGTTATTCTAAGTATGCTATATTTTTGACGCACTAACCGTATATTTCCCGATAACCATATATCCAGAAAATGTGGGTAAGGAATACCGCGGCGGAAAAAGGGATTAACAAATTTTTTAAGAACGATTATCCATCAGCAGTAGCCAAAAACTGCAAATGCCCGAAAGTGCGCGAAAATCTGTTTACTTGAAATATGGAAAATATGGAATATTTGGTTGCTTGCATTTTTATAAATTCTATGATATAGTTTCCAAGGTATTGAAAAGTAGGTAATGAACTGAATAGAACTAAGCCCTCCGGTTGGGAACACAGGCAAGGTGCTTCAGGTTGATCCGCTTTTCATGCAAATCAAATTTTAAAGGAGATTTATGCATGCAGGGTAAGGTAAAATGGTTTAATCCGGACAAGGGCTATGGTTTCATCGAAAGCGAAGAAGGTGTTGACGTTTTTGTCCACTTTTCCGCTATTCAGAGCGAAGGGTTTAAAACCCTCGAAGAAGGACAGAGTGTTGAGTTTGAAACAGTAGAAGGCGATCGCGGCAAGCAGGCAGCGAACGTGGTTCCTATTTAATCAATTTTAATCAATGTAATTCTATCCAAACCTAAATAGTCGAAAACTTTGAAAGGGGTTGTCTTTTACGATGGCCCCTTTTTTCCATGCGTCTCCGATTATATGATAAGCGAGACTTACCAAACCTTTTATTGTGCACTGCAGGAGAAGCAAAATCCATAAAAATCCAGACGGTGTTTTTCTGTGTGATAGCCAGTATTGGTGTTAACAACGGCATTCAACTCAGGCAAAACAACACAAGGCAGGTCTTCGATTTTGCCGCATTTTTCGCAGATAAAATGGTAATGTGTTTCAACATTGCCGTCAAAGCGATCAAAACTACTGCCGGATTGAAGTCTCTGGATCTTTTTCTGATCAACCAAAATGTTTATGTTACGGTAAACTGTGCCTAGGCTCAGGTTGTTGAACTCTTTTTTTAACTCGCTATAGATCCAAGTAGCAGTAGGGTGATCTTTGGTGCTACAAAGTAAGCTATAGATACGTTCCCTCTGCTTGCTTCTTTTATACTTCTGCTTATCAGCCATTTTAGTTATTCCGGATTCCCCTGACTATTTTTCTTGTTGCTGACGATAGCTGCTTTGACTGCAGAGTTAACGTGGGTCAAGATGAACGACCGCATCGCAGTGAAAACAGCTGCCGATCCGATATTCAACCCGCTGGGCAATAAGATGAGCCTCGTCAAGACTGAGACTGCCGTTGACGCCGATATGAACGGTTACTACTTTCAATGAGCCGTAATCGTGGATTTCGAGATCATGGGCATCGATCACCCCTTCAACGGCCATGGCGCATTCGGTTACTTCCTGATAGGTCTCCGCTTCCGGGGCCTTACCTAATAGTCTGCTGCAAGACTGGCCGGCAATTTTAGCCCCCGCATATATGATAAAAAGGGCTACGCCAAAACCAAGATAAGCGTCCAGGTTTCCGTAGCCCAGGTAGCTACCTATTAGAGCAACCAGAACCAAAACCGACGATAAAGAGTCACTGCGATGGTGCCAGGCATCACCGGCCAGGGCATCGGATTTAATCAGCTTGCCCAGCTGGTCTGAAAAGTAAAACAAAAATTCTTTTGCAAGAATTGAAGCGGTGACTACAATAATAGCTGCAATGCTCGGTTGGGAAAAAATCCCTTCAGCCAGTCTGTTCAATGAGCTGTATATGAAAGCTATGCCAGCGCCGATAAGCATCAGGGCAATCAGCAGCCCGGTAAGATACTCGATGCGACCGTGGCCGTGAGGATGCTCATGATCGGGCTTGCGTTTTGCGAGTGTAAAACCGGCCAGTACCACAAGTGATGAGAATACGTCTGATGCACTGTGCACCGCATCGGCAATCAGGGCGATACTGTTCGTGCGCAGTCCGAAATAGGCCTTCAGCAAAGCTATAAATAGATTACTGATGATGCTGAAGCAGCCTTCGATCAAGCCAACGCGATAACGCTCGCCAGGTTTGCGCAAATCCTTACCTGCAGTCAGTTTTTCTGCCAGTTTATCGGCCAGCAATCTCACTAATAACCGCCCTTTGACTATTTTCTCCGACCATTATAGCATAGTAAATGCAGATCCCTTATTGTTATAGATTCCCTGTTGTTCGATAGAGCTCAGCTGCGATCACCTACCTCTCTACAAGAACGGCAGATCCGCATCCTATCTTCTTTTATGGGAAGGGATTAGCGACGCTGGTGTAGAAGAACATTTTAGAAATTAATTCAGGTCATAGTAAAGCTTTTGTAGAACAGAGGAGTTGTGAAAAGCAGTGCGGGTAAAAAAAGCGGTTATCCCGGCTGCCGGCATGGGCACCAGGTTCCTGCCGGCCACTAAAGCGCAGCCGAAGGAGATGCTGCCGATCATTGATGTGCCGACGATTCAGCATGTAGTTGAGGAAGCCGTTAATGCCGGTATTACCGAGATTCTGATCATTACCGGACGCGGTAAGAGGGCGATTGAAGATCACTTTGACAAAAGTGTGGAACTGGAGATCCTGCTTGAACAAAAGGGAAAGAGTAATGAGCTCGCCGATATGCAGCGAATCAGCAACTTGGCTGATATCTTTTATGTGCGCCAGAAAGAAGCCCTCGGTCTCGGGCATGCTGTGGCCTGCGCCCGTAATTTTGTCGGCAGCGAGCCTTTTGCAGTTCTGCTCGGTGACGATATTGTCCATGCTGAGGTTCCGGTTATCGGTCAGCTAATCGATATCTATAAACGCAAAGGCGGCTCAGTGCTTGGCTGTCAGCGGGTTGGGTTCGAGAACATCCAAAAATACGGGGCAGTTGATGCTGAGGATTACAGTGAACCGATTGTGCGGGTGCGCAGTCTGGTTGAGAAACCGAAATCGGCAGAGGCCAAGTCTGACCTGGCTGTTTTGGGGCGCTACGTAATTAGTCCTGAAATTTTTAATGTTTTGGCGATAACAACACCGGGTGCCGGCGGTGAAATACAGCTGACTGATGCGCTCAACCTGCTGGCACGGCAGCAGCCGGTTTGGGCTTACAGCTTTGCAGGGCGGCGCTACGATGTTGGCGACCGCATTGGGTTTATTGAAGCAACGATCGAATATGCCTTACGCAGAGAAGATCTGGCTCCTCAATTGAAAGCCTATTTAAAAAGCCTGACATTTTGCGAGTAACATTTACTGAAGGAGGAGAATCTAAATGTATCTTTCTCCTGCACCACTAGCTTCGCTGGCTGCAGAATTAAGAGCCGGAACTCTGAACCTTAAGGATTACTTAAACGATTTATGTTCTAGGATTAGCGTGGTGGATAAAGAAATCGAAGCATTTATCCCGGAAAGGGATCGCCGCAACCGCTTGTTGGCGGAAGCAGATTTGCTTTTAGCCGCCTATCCGGAACCTGCTAAAAGGCCTCCCCTGTTTGGGGTGCCTGTCGGAGTTAAAGATATCTACCATGTAGAGGGCTTCTCAACCCGTGCCGGATCCGTGCTGGATCCCGAGCTGCTCACCGGCCCTGAGGCTGAATCAGTACTACTGTTGCGCCAGTCAGGCGCATTGCTCCTCGGAAAAACCGTGACCACCGAATTTGCCTATTTTGAGCCTGGGCCAACCCGCAACCCCCATAATCTGAAGCACACCCCCGGTGGTTCAAGCAGCGGTTCAGCAGCGGCGGTAGCCGCCGGTTTATGCCCACTTGCCCTAGGCACCCAAACTATCGGCTCAATTAATCGCCCTGCTGCTTTTTGTGGGGTAATCGGCTATAAGCCAAGTTATAACCGGATTCCGGCGGCAGGGCTCATTCATTTTTCCCGCTCAGCTGACCATGTCGGCTGCTTTACACAGGATATTCCGGGCATGGTTCTTACGGCCTCAGTTCTTTGCCACAACTGGCAGGAGATTAATGTTAATTATCGACCGGTGCTTGGTGTGCCAAAAGGCAGATATCTCGAACAAGCTGAACCGGAGGCGCTAAAACAATTTTACCAGCAGTTGGAACATTTGAAGGAGATGAACTACGAGGTCAAGGAAGTTTTGGCCCTGGATGATATTGAGTCGATTACTGCCTGGCATCGCAAACTGATAGCCTCTGAAATGGCTCTGGAACATTACAACCTTTATGCCAGCCGTGCTGAACAATACCGGCCAAAAACTGCCGAAATTATAAAAGAGGGCCTGGCGGTTACGAAAGAAGACCTGGCCGAAGCGCGACGCATGCAAATCGTTTTAAGGGAGAGACTGGAGACAACAATGCGCGAAGCGAAAATAGATCTCTGGATAACCCCGGCGGCGCTTGGTCCGGCGCCAGAGGGGATTGGCTCTACCGGCAATCCGGCCATGAGCCTGCCTTGGACGAATAGCGGTTTGCCGACGGTATCGGTGCCTTCCGGCAGGGCCGCTAGTGGTTTACCCTTGGCCTTACAGCTGGTAGCCCCGTTCATGGGTGATGAACTGCTGCTCAGCTGGGCTGGAGGAGTGGCGGAAGCGTTTGCGGTCTATCAGGCCTATAACCAAAAATAGCAGCGGTTCCGGGTGACCCAAATCACATGGCCATATTATTTGCATGGGCGAGGTGCACAAGTGCAAGCGGCTTTCAAACTGCAAAATGTTACTTATGGCCGGATCTTGAATATCCCCGACCTGACCATTCCGGGAGGTGCCCTGTTTACTGTTACGGGCAGAAGTGGCAGTGGGAAAACCACCCTGCTCAAATTGCTGAACAACCTGATTAGCTGCGACGAAGGCGAGCTATACTATCACGGCACTAATATAAAGAGCATTGACCCGGTTGATCTGCGTCGCCGGGTGGTAATGGTATCCCAAACTCCACATATATTTCCCGGCAGCCTGGAAGAAAATATCCGGCTGGCTTTTTATTTTAACCGCAAAGAACCGCCCACGCAAAACCGGATTAAGCAGATGTTAGCTACTTTTAATCTGCCCATTGATCCACTACAGGACACCAAGCATCTCTCTGGTGGTGAAAAACAGCGCCTGGCCTTGATCAGGGCTTTACAGCTTGAACCGGAAACACTGCTGCTGGATGAGCCTACGGCTGCTCTAGATGATGAAAACACTGAGACTGTTTTGAGGTATTTAACCGATTGGGTAAGTAGGGACGGCAGATCCCTGGTCATGGTTTCGCATGGCGGAGAGAAGGTCAAAGCCATGAGCGGCACGGTCTTGCTCTTAAACAACGGGCAGATTGAAAAGTCATATAGCACTGCTCCGGAAGGGGTCTGAAAAGTATGCCTGAGCAGCTTTCCATAGAGATCTGGCGGTTGGCCGCTTCTTACCTTTTCCTGGTTTTACTGCTCCTAATGTCATACCTTCTCCGTCTTGGCCGTGGTAAAGACTTTATTGTTGCTACGGTCCGGATGACCATTCAGTTGGTTTTGGCCGGCTATCTACTCGACTTGGTTTTTGGACAAAGCAATCCCCTGGTGACTCTACTAATTTTACTTTTCATGCAAGGTTTCGCAACCTACACTATTATCGTTCGCTTAAGGGGGAAAATATCTGAATCGCTGAAAAGAGTGGTAGTTATTGCCATCTTTTGCGGTACCTCGGCGCCGCTGGCATATTTTACCCAGATGGTTTTTCCTGCCGATCCCTGGTATGAACCGCGCTACTTTATTCCAATTGCCGGGATGACAGTTGGCAATTCGATGATCGGTATATCATTGGGAGTGGAAAGATTAATCCAGGCTTTTAAAGAGAGCCGAGACAGGATCGAAGAGGCTCTGATGCTTGGCGCAACTCCGCAAATGGCCGTCAGCGACTTTTTGGGTGATGCGTTCAGCGCCGCAATTATCCCAACGATCAACTCAATGCTTGGGATGGGGCTCGTTTTTATCCCGGGAATGATGACCGGTCAGATCCTGGCTGGCTCCTCGGCCATCGAGGCAATCAAGTATCAAATCGTGATCATGATGGGGATTGCCGGCAGTGTATCAATTGCCGTTTACCTGTTGATTCAACTTGGCTACCGTACCTTTTTTAATAACCGGGCCCAACTTATTGATTGACACAAAGAACCGTTTTGCAATCCGGAGGTGTATTTTACATCCCCTTATAATAATATTTCCCCCATCTACCATACCGGATCAAAAAGGTATCGTCGGAGAATGCCAGGTCATCACGTTAACTGCAAAAATACGATTCTGTGATGAGCCGTAACGGTGCTGACACAATTCTTACTCAATCCTTGGTTTTTTAGCGGGTGAGCCCGAGCATTGATCTGGCTTCATCGACAGTAGCAGGTTCTCTGCCAATCTCGCGGGCCAGGCGAACCATTCTCTCAACCAACTGGGCGTTGCTTGTCGCCAGATCGCCACTCTTATAAAAAAGGGTGTCTTCCAATCCCGTGCGGGCATTGCCACCCAGCATAATGGCCAACATGGTTGTTCGCAAATGGTGCCGACCTACTGCGATAACCTGCCAGGTTGAGCCTTCAGGTAAAGCATCAAGCATATTCAGCAACACGTGCGCACTGGCTGGAGCACCACCGCGAATACCCAATACAAAACTGATGTGTAAAGGCGGTATCAGTGCACCTCTTTCGACCATCTCAATGACATTAACTATATGACTGAGATCGTATATTTCGATTTCCAGGCCAATGTTCAGCATTTTGCAGCCCTGGATATAGGCTTCGTTAAATGTATTGGGGTTATAAAAAGTTGTTGCACCGTAAGGAGTTCTAAATTCGAATGTGCCGGCTTTAATAGTATGTATTTCCGCCTGGGGATTAATAGTCAGTAAGTTGTACCTTTCTTCCAGCGAAGGCATAACCACGTGATTATTGCTGTCTAAGCGGATGCCGATACCATTGCCGATTTGTTTAATGATCGGGCATTTTTCTCCGATCAGCGCCAGAATATGGCTGTACAGATCCACATCACCTGAGCAGTGACCCTCTTGGTCTCTGGCTTGTATATGGACCACAGAAGCACCTGCATTGTAGCAGTCAAGAGCATCCCGGGCTTGTTGTTCCGGGGTGATTGGCAGCGCCGGATTATCCTGTTTATTGTGAATACCTCCGGTAATCGCCGCTGTTATGATCACCTTGTCGGCTGATAATAAATCAGGTTTCATAGCTTCTCTCCTCTCCACGATTCCCATCCAGAGTTATTCAGGGGCAATATGGATTGCTGTTGTTAAATGTTGACACAATCAAACTACTTAAACAGTTCTGCTTGAATAAAATTACCGAGTTCAGCAGCAGAGGTGGTCGAGTTCAATCATGATTGATTAAACATTTTGTCTGCATAGTTTCATAGCTGCAGTTCCTTTTTATTTCTTGCA
>DBBD01000016.1:3449-9719 GCA_002292015.1 Firmicutes bacterium UBA993 | reverse complement strand
CTGAACTGTTACGGAAGGTTGTCAGGGACATGTTAGCTGCAGAAACACAATCTAAAAAGGTTAAAGAACCGGGTTCTCTCTCTCCCAGAATAAAATGGCTGCGAGATTATTATTTTCGTGGTGCGAATAGAGCGTGGAATAATGAGTTTACTTCCTGGTCAACAGGCACTCCCTGGGATTTGCAGTATCATGAAATTACCTACTATAATGCTCCTGAAGCATACACGCTATTTGATGCGGTGAGAGGAAGTTACAAGCAATCGGCAAGAAACATTGAGCTGCCGGATAATTTTTGGCAGTGGAATATTGCGGAAAGAAGAGCCTGGTTTATTAAAGAAATAATGGTAAATTATGTGCCGCAAGAGCTGCTTCCGGGCGATCTTCTAGTAGGTGCTCGTTTTAATATCCAGGCTTCTTTGTGTTTAACAGAAAAAGAGCAGCAAGAATACAACAAAATGATTCTTGGCAAGAAGGGTGCTAGGGCAAAAGTAAAATGGTTCCATGACCATGGTTACGGAAACGCAGGGGCTACTAGCGGACATTTGGTGCCCGGTTATGAACGGGTCTTGAAACTTGGCTGGAAAGGAATTTGCGCTGATATAGAAGAAAAATACCAAGCTTTGAACAGTGCAGACCAAAAGGGTTCAAAGGGAGCACAACTGAGGGCGATGCTGACTTCTGCTACAATGGCACGAGAGCTGGCGGCAAAATATGTTGCTCTTTGTGATAAGGTTGCCACAGAGGAAAAGGACACTGCCCGCAAAAAAGAGCTCCTGCAAATGGCAAAAAACCTGACGCGGGTTCCATGGGAGCCGGCACAGACTTTTTGGGAAGCAGTTCAAGCCCTTTGGCTTAGTCACATGTTGATAATGAGTGATGAGAACTATCCGGGACCGGGAGTTTCTTTCGGACGGATTGATCAGTTTCTCTTGCCGTATTGGGAATATTCCAAGTCCGAAGGCATGGATAGAGAGCTGGCCAAGGAAATCTTAAAATGTTTCTGGATACATTGCAATACTGCTTATGATGCAATGATTCGTATCGGTAATCAAGGTATTACGGCAGCTTACGGCCAGTTGATAACCCTGTCCGGTTTGGGAGAAGATGGCAAAGACTTAACTAACGAGCTCACTTATATGCTTCTTGAAGTAATAGATGAGATGACACCTATTTTGGAGCCCAAGCCAAATGTGAGGCTACACAGAAACTCTCCCGACAAGCTTTTAGGTAAGTGTATTGATATGATTGAGTCCAGTCAGGGGGCCCCGTTCTTGCTTAATTTTGATGAGCGCTCCATGGCGGGAATGATTCTTGAGGGTAAAAAAGCACAAATCACACATCTTATCAATAAGGATAACGTGCATACATATGCCCCTGTTGGTTGCCTTGAGAATACAATGGTTGGTAACGATCGTTCCGGGACGGTGGATAATAATTTAAACTTATTAAAAGCAGTGGAGCTGGCACTTACAGGTGGAAAAGATTTAAACCCCTACATTGACGCCATGACCGGAAAGTGTGAAAAAATCAAACAGGACGGGCCAAAAACAGGCGAGGCTACGAGATTTAAGACTTTTGCCCAATTCTGGGAGGCCTATGCCCAGCAAACTGCTTATATCGTCAAAAAGTGTGTAGATGTACATGAATTGTCAGAGTCAATTAGAGCAAAGTTTTTCCCGACACCGTATTTGTCTTGCCTGGTAACAGGATGTGCGGATAAAGGACTGGATATAACGCAGGGTGGGGCAGAAATTAGTTTTACAACCATGGAAGCAGTTACGTATGCTACTACTGTAGACTCATTACTTGCCATCAAATACCTCGTTTTTGATAAAAAAGAATGCACGTTGGCGGAGCTGGTAAAGGCGTTAAAAGCGAACTGGCAAGGCTATGAGGTGCTACAGGCCAAAGCGAAAAACAGGGCGCCTAAGTATGGTCGGGATGATGATGAAGCTGATGCTCTGGGGAAAAAGGTGCTGGACCTGTGGTGCAGTGAGGTCTGGAAGCATAAAACAAAGTCCACCGATCGTCAATACCGGCCGGGTATGTTGAGCTGGAATTACTGGGCTTCAGACGGTTATATAATGGCGGCTAGTGCCGATGGCAGAAGCAAAGGGCAGTTTTTGTCGAATGCAATTTGCCCGGTGAATGGAGCTGATATTAACGGTCCTACTTCCAATACAAACTCTGTCGGCAAAGTTCTGGGAGGCAAAGCTCTTGATGGGAACGGGGACTGGGACGAGTATTTTAACTCGCTGCCAAACGGGGCTAGTCATACGATCACCTTTAATCCTGCGATTTTGAAAGATGCAGAGCATAAAGAGAAATTTAAAGCTTTTCTAAGAGGTTATGTTGAAAATGGTGGTACATGCTTGCAAATAAATATGCTGGACCCTGAAATGTTGCGTGATGCGCAAGAACATCCGCAAAACTATCGTCACCTGCTGGTTAGGGTAACTGGCTATAATGCTTACTTTACCAGTATTGGCAGGGAGATGCAGGATGAAGTTATTCACAGGGTAAGCCATGGTAAATTTTAATGCTAATATAAGTGCCGGAGAAGGAATTGTTTCAGAAATTCAGAGAATGTCTACCGAGGATGGGCCGGGCCTGAGAACGACAATTTTCTTTAAAGGGTGCAGCTTAAGATGTGCCTGGTGCCATAATCCTGAGTCTATTTCTTGGAAACCGCAAGTCCAGTGGATGGATGCACATTGTATTCACTGCCTGATTTGCCTGGAGACATGTCACCAGACGGCTATAACAGCAACAGAGGCAGAAATACAGATAAACAGAGATTTATGCACGGGTTGTGGAGAATGCACTACAGCCTGTCCTGCCGGAGCGATAGAACTCCTGGGGAAAAGGTGGTCTCTGGATAACCTTGTTTATGAGGTTGTAAAAGACAGGGTTTATTTTGAAAAATCAGGTGGCGGGGTTACAGTGTCCGGGGGAGAGCCAGTACTGCAGGCAGATTTTGTTGCTGGGCTTTTTAAAAGGCTGCAAGAAAAAGGCATTCACACAGCACTGGACACCTGCGGACATTACCCGCAAGAGTCCCTGGCACTTCTTTTGCCGCATGCAGATATGGTTCTCTATGACTTGAAAGAGATAGACCCTGTTAAACATAAGAATTTTACAGGAAGTTCAAATACCAAAATACTCGAAAATATTATCTACCTGTACGGCTACATGCAGGCACACTTCTGCCCCGATGAGCTTTGGATAAGAACGCCTATTATTCCGGAGGCGACAGCGAGTGAAGACAATATCAGGGGTATCGGCAGTTTCATTGCCGCCAATCTTGCCAGCGTGGTAAGCCGCTGGGAACTTTGTGCATTTAACAACCTTTGCCGGGATAAATACCTGCGCTTGGGGCTGGATTGGAAGTATAAAGAGAGCGACCTTTTGAGCAAGAGTCGCCTAGAAGAGCTTACTGTAGTTGCCAGAAACTCTGGCGTGAATCCTGCTATCGTGCATTGGAGCGGGGCTACGATACTGAGTCAGTAAGTCAGTAAGTCGGTACTGGGGAGAATGAGGTATTGCTGCAATAGATTCTACAGGGTCAAAATTTAAGCAAAAAGAGATAGGTGATATGAATGGATAAGAGGAAGGCATTTACAGAAGAGGAGATTAAAGCTATTGCACCTCTGGAAAAGTTTGCCGTTGTTTCCTGCTTGAATCCAGAGGGACTTGTGCATCTGACATTTTTAAATACTCTGATGGCGCAAAGTCCTGATAAAATGACTATCGGGCAGTTTTGCCGCGGGCTTAGCAAGTGGTATATGCAAAATAATCCTAAGGTCTCCTTTTTCATTTTAACACCTGAAGACAAAAAGATGTGGCGGGGCAAAGCAAAGTGGACACATAAAGAAAGTGCCGGGTTGGAATTGGATAAATATAAAGAGATGCCGTTGCAGCGATATAACGCTTATTTTCCGGTAAGCAGTGTACATTACTTGGATTTAGTGGAAGTAGCAGAGCCAGTAACATTACCTGTAGTTAAAGCGGTGCAAGCCACGCTTTTTACAAAATTTGCTATGGGTGCCGCCAGAACCAATATAGAGAAGAGAATTCTTAAACCATATGCAGAGAAATTGTTTAACAGACTTACTGCACTGAAATTTATTTCTTATGTGGGAGAAGATGGTTTTCCGAAAATAGTTCCGGCTTTGCAATGCCAGGCAGCTGACAGTAGGAGGCTGGTTTTTTCTATTGGTATGTATAAAGAAGAGCTTGCCGGCATATTGCCGGGAACAACCGTGGGAATACTTAGCGTTACAACAACGCTGGAGTCCGTTCTGGTAAGAGGAAAGTTTCAAGGGTATAGACGTTATCGAGGTGTTACACTGGGTATAATTGATATTGAGTGGGTGTATAATTCCATGCTGCCAAATTCCGGGCAGATTTATCCAGAACAGGTATTAAAACCGGTGGTGGACTTTGAGGCTGTAAGGGAATGTTAAAGCGTTATAACAGACCTTCCAGATTGACAGCCTAATAACTTGTAAATCCTCAGTGAAGTACAATGGAAAAATTACAAATTACAAATCACAAACAAATTACAAATTCAAATGACCGAATATCAAAATAAGGCATATGATTTAGAAGAAAGAACGTTAGAATTTGCTAAGGGAATAATCAGGTTATGCAAGAAATTGCCCAAAGATACAATCAATGTAAGGCTAATTAGTCAATTGATAGACGCATCAGGTTCGGTAGGAGCGAATTACAGAGAGGCGAATGAAGCATTGAGTAAAAGGGACTTTGAACATAGAATGAAGATTACGAGAAAAGAATGCAAAGAGAGTAGCTATTGGTTAAAACTTCTAAAAGAAGCAAATCAAAGATTTAAGGGAGAAACAGATCCTTTTATTAAAGAGTCTCAAGAGCTAAGAAATATATTTACCTCAATTATTGATAAATCAAAGTAGTTTTGGTCATTGTAATTTTGGTATTGTATATTGTTTGTAATTTGTGGTTTGTATATTGTAATTTTAGCATGTTTAGATCATTGGGTTAATTCGTATAGTTATTTAGACGGGGTTTACTGAATATTTACCGGAGGGTGATGGCTGTGGTGTCACGTAACGACAACTGGGATGTGGTAGTGATTGGGGGAGGCCCGGCAGGATTGGCTGCTGCCATTACTGCCCGCGATAGCGGTGCTAAAGTATGCATCGTAGAAAGGGAGGAGCGCCCCGGTGGTATTCTCAAGCAGTGCATTCATGATGGGTTTGGCCTCCTCCGCTTTCAGGCCAAGCTGTCGGGGCCTGAATATGCCCATCGCTATATCACTATGATCCTGGAGCGAGAAATTCCTGCGTTAACCAGTACTTTTACCCTCGAGATAGATAAGGGCCCGGATGGCTTTGTCCTCACTTTGCAAAACAGTGTGCACAATATCTTCCAGCTTAAGGCAAGAGCCCTGATACACGCTGGCGGCTGCCGCGAACGAACATCACGGCAGATATTTCTCCACGGCGATCGCCCGGCAGGTATCTTTACCGCAGGTACCACCCAGTATCTGCTTAATGTCCAGGGGTATCTACCTACGAGGAGATGTGTTATTCTTGGTTCCGGGGATGTCGGACTGATTATGGCCCGCAGTCTAACCCTGGAGGGAGCAGAGGTGGAAGGAGTCTATGAAATCCAGGCTGAGCCTACCGGAAGGCTCCGTAACGTTGTTCAATGTCTGGAGGATTTTTGTATTCCCCTGCATTTATCTACTACGGTGACCAGGGTGCACGGCTGCCGGCGGGTGGAAGGCGTGACGGTGGAGAGGGTAGATGCCGATTATCATCCGCTGCCGGGAACAGAGCGGTATGTGCCCTGCGATGCTCTGGTGCTTTCTGTGGGCCTTATTCCAGAGAACGATATCCTGGAGCCCCTGAGTGTGCCGATGGATCCCCGCACCGGTGGACCCTATGTGGACCAGAGTATGATGACAGTGGTGGCAGGAATGTTTGTCTGTGGCAATGCCCTGCACGTCAACGATCTGGTTGATTATGTCTCCGAGAGTGGTGCATTCGCTGGCACAGCCGCGGCAGCCTTTGCCCTGGGCCAATCATCGCCAGGGCGGCTGGTTAACGTGAGGGCGGGCAATGATGTTAATTATGTTGTGCCGCAGCGGTTCGACCTGCAGTTAGGTAGCGAGAGGGAGACAATTCTTTACTTTCGTTCCTCTCGTACGCTGCGCCCGGCGCAACTGCGGCTTTATGTTGATGACAACGAAATTCTATGCAAAAATTACCTAGTATTAAGACCGCC
>DBBD01000016.1:0-3056 GCA_002292015.1 Firmicutes bacterium UBA993 | reverse complement strand
AATAAGACTGGAACTACAGGAGATGAAGTAGATGAAGACCGGTAAGCAGCAGTTGACCTGTATCGAATGCCCTCAGGGCTGCATGATTGAGTGGGAGGAAAAGGGACAGGAGATAGCGGTTTCGGGGCACAGTTGTCCGCAGGGCGAAAAATACACCCTCAAGGAAGTGTTCCACCCCGCTCGCACTCTGACTTCTACGGTTGCCACCGCATTCGCTGATTTTCCCCGGCTGCCGGTGCGTACTGCCGGGGAAATACCCCTTAAGGATATCTTTGTAGCTATGGAGATAGTTAACTCTCTTTATATCACCGACCGGCTTGCGCCCGGTGACGTAATAATTCCCAATCTGGTAGGCAGTGGGGTGGCTTTGATCGCCACTGGTAATATGAGGCTAAGGAGGTGGAACTGATGGAAAAGCTGCTCTTGAGCATTGACTGTGGCACCCAGAGTTTGCGAGCACTGATCTTTGACTCCGAAGGCAATCTCCATGCTGGTGCCAAGGTGGAATATGAGCCGTATAGCAGCCCGCACCCCGGTTGGGCCGAACAGGATGCAGAGGTATACTGGTCCAGTCTCTGTCAAGCCTGCCAGCAGTTAAAGGACTCCCACCAAGAATTGTTTGCTGGTATTGCCGGCGTAGCGGTAACTACCCAGCGAGACACCATGATCAACGTGGACAAAGAAGGGAGGCCGCTGCGTCCAGCCATCCTCTGGTTGGATCAGCGTAAGGCGGAAGCTATCTCCGGGCTGGGAGCGCTACACAAGCTGGGCGTAAGGATCGTGGGGATGCAGGAGGCTGTGGCTATCATTCAAAAAGAGGGCAAGGTTAACTGGTTGAAGCAGCAACAGCCGGAAATTTGGTCCAGGACCCACAAGTACCTTCAGGTTTCCGGATTTCTCAATTACCGCCTCACGGGTAATTATGTTGATTCTGTGGCCTCTCAAATCGGCCATATACCCTTCGATTACAAACGGCGGCGCTGGGCCGCTGCCGGTGAGCTCAATTCCATTATTCTGCATGTCGAAAAGGGCAAGCTGGTGGAGCTGGTGGAGCCGGGTGTGCTACTGGGGAGATTGACGGAGACTGCCGCCCGGACAACCGGATTGCGACCCGAGCTGCCTGTGGTTGCAGCCGGTTCGGACAAAGGATGTGAGACCCTGGGAACCGGTTGCATCGGCCCGGGAACTGCCAGTCTGAGCTTTGGCACCACAGCTACGGTGCAGACCACCTCGCGCCGCTATCGCGAACCGATTCGTTTTATGCCTGCCTATCCAGCGGTGTTGCCCGGTCAATTCAATCTGGAGGTCGAGGTCTACCGCGGCTACTGGATGGTCAACTGGTTCAAGAAGGAATTTGGCCTGCGGGAGATGCAGGAAGCAAAGCGGCTGAATGTTCCTCCAGAGAAACTCCTCGACGACTTATTAAGAGCGGTACCGCCTGGCGCTATGGGTTTGATTTTACAGCCCTTCTGGGGCCCGGGGATCAACACTCCGGAGGCCAAGGGGGCGATGATCGGTTTTGGTGATGTTCATAACCGTGCCCACATATATCGGGCGATAATTGAAGGCCTCGGCTACGCCCTACTGGATGGTCTGGACAAGATAGAGAAGTGCAGTGGCATTGCCGTTGATAAGCTGATGGTCTCAGGGGGCGCTTCCCAGAGCGACGAGATTTGCCAGATTGCGGCTGATATTTTTGATCGCCCAATAGTGCGGGGGGCTGTTTACGAGGCCTCTGGTCTGGGCGCGGCGGTAGTCGCTGCGGTCGGCCTGGGTTGGCACGAAAGCTTTGAGCAGGCCGTCGCCAGGATGGTTCGCTATAGCAGGGAATTTCGCCCCGATCCGCAAAGGGCACATGTCTATAGACAGCTGTATACCCAGGTCTACCGGCGCATGTATGCCACCCTCAAGCCGCTTTACATTGAGATACGGGATATAACGGGCTACCCTCAAAAGGTGGAATAATAGCGGGAGGAAGGACCCTGATGGTAAAAAAGGAGGAATTTTGCCCCGCCTGGTATGATAAGATCGCTCCGGAGAGATCATATCGCTCGATCTTCAAGTGGGGCTATCCGGACCGGTTCAAGCATCCTAACAGGCATTTGTACCGGCTCATGAAGGAAACCTTCGGCTTAACCGATGCTGATTTTCAGACAAAGCAGGACGTGGGGGAGGAACTAGTACGTTTCGACGTGCGTATTAATTTAACCGAGGCGCAGCTGCAAAATTTGCGTAACATTGTCGGGGCAGAAAACGTCAAGACTGACGATTATTCACGCCTGCGAGTAGCCTATGGAAAGATGATCTATGACCTGATGCGCCTGCGCCAGCAAATAATCGAGAATCTGCCCGATGCTGTGGTCCGGCCCCGGGATAAGGAGGATGTTAGGGCTCTGGTCCGTTTCTGTAACCATGAGAAAATCCCCATCACTGTTTTTGGGGGCGGTTCTTCGTTAACGCGGGGAACCGAGTGTATCAATGGCGGCATCTCCCTGGATGTGAGCGTCCACATGAACCGCATTCTCAGACTTAATCCCGTTAACCAGACGATCACCGTTGAGCCGGGAATAATGGGCACGGAACTTGAAGCAGCCTTAAACAATGCCCCAGCCATTTTCGGCACCAAGCACCGCTATACCTGTGGTCACCTGCCCCAGTCCTTTGACTCTTCCACCGTTGGCGGATGGGTGGTTACACGGGGCGCCGGCCAAAACTCTACCTACTATGGTAAGATAGAGGACCTGGTGATAAGCCAGGAGTATATCACCCCCGTAGGTGAGATTGCTACGAAGGAATATCCCGCTGCGGCCCTCGGTCCCGATATCGATCAGATCATGATTGGCTCCGAAGGGGCTTATGGAATACTGGTAGCGGTAACGTTAAAGATATTTCGCTACCGTCCGGAGAACACCCGGCGATTTAGCTATATCTTTAAAGACTGGTCCAGCGCCCTCAAGGCGGTACGGGAAATATCTCAGGGAGAGTTTGGGCTGCCTTCGGTACTCAGGCTGTCGGACCCCGAGGAAACCGAGGTAGGACTTAAGCTCTACGGGATT
>DBBD01000012.1 GCA_002292015.1 Firmicutes bacterium UBA993 | reverse complement strand
TTGTCTCAGCTTCGGCAATAGCCTGAAAGATCCTGGCTACATTTTTGAAGCCTTCTTTCTCTGCTTTATACCCAAAAGCAAGATACTTGCGGTTTGCCTGTGATTCACCTGCAAATGCTGACATCAAATTATCTTTCGTTTTCATCTGCATCACTCCTGTTCTATTTGATTACTTTCCTATTCAACTTTTCTTTATCCGTTTCCTTCAAAAATCTAATTCGAGAGTTGACAAGCCGAAGATGATATCCTATAATTCTAATAGGAATTATACTTTTAAATTAGTGATTACCATGCTCTCGGGTGATATCAGCATAAGGATTAAATTCACCCTCACCCCGACTATTTTTCGGGAGAAGGAGTTTACTGTCCGCTTTTATTCTGATGAGAGGGGATTTATGGGGTGATATTGTTGAATATCTTGGCACTCGTAGCAAAGAAGGTGCAAGGATGAAAAAAATAAGTCTTGATAATCAGGCCGCATCTCCCTTAGAACCCGCTGTTCTTGAAGCGATGTTGCCATTTTTTACTGAACACTACGGCAACCCTTCGAGTGGTCACGAGCTGGGCAACGCACCGCGAAAAGCGTTGGAAGGAGCAAGGGCTTCGGTCGCCGGCTTAATCAATGCCGAGCCGCGGGAAATTATTTTTACCGCTTCTGCCTCCGAATCAAACAACTTGGCTATTAAGGGTCTTCTGGCAGCGAACCGCAGTAAAGGTAATCATATAATTTCATCTTCAGTTGAGCATTTTTCAGTGTTGAACCAGCTGAAGACTTTGGAAAAAGAGGGATTCGCAGTAACTCTCTTACCGGTGGATCAATACGGTCTGGTCAATCCAGTGCAACTTGAGCAAGCGATTACAGATAAGACCATTTTGGTATCGATCCAGGCAGCTAACCCGGAAATTGGAACTATCCAGCCACTGGATGATTTGGTTAAAGTGGCTGAGAGCAAAGGAGTCCCTTTTCATACAGACGCCGCCGCGGCCGCGGGGTGGATCGAAATCGATGTGAAGAAAACCGGGGTTGCCCTTCTTTCATTGGCCGGTGACCAGTTCTATGGTCCAAAAGGCTCTGCAGCTCTTTATATCTCCCAAAAAACCAGGATCAGACCCTTAATCGAGGGCGGTATCCAGGAAAGAGGCCTGCGGGCAGGCACTGAAAATGTTCCTGCCCTGGTCGGGCTCGGGGTAGCGGCAAAACTTGCCTCTGAAACGATGGCGCAGCGGGTAAAGGCGATCACCCTGCTCAGGGATCAGCTGAAGGAGAGGCTTTTGGAAAATGTTCCTCACCTGCATTTAAACGGCCACCCTAAACAGCGGTTGCCGCATAACCTAAACCTTTCAGTTCAGTTCGTGGAGGGCGAAGCGCTCCTCTTGCGGATGAACATGGCCGGTATCTATGTTTCCAGCGGCTCATCGTGTACCTCGCAGGCGCTTAAATCATCGCATGTATTGGCGGCTATCGGCCTACCCCCGGAACTAGCGCAGGGGTCTTTATTGCTTTCCCTGGGCAGGCAAAACAATGCGGAAGAGGTTCCCTATATTACGGAGCAGCTTGCTGCTGTAGCCGATCTTTTGCGCAGAATGTCCCCGCTTTATCATCAGTATTTGAAGGAGGTTCAAAACAATGCCTGAGTATAGTGACAAGGTAATGGATCATTTCTCCAATCCTCGTAACATCGGCGAGATCGGCGAAGCGGACGGCATGGGAGAGGTGGGTAATCCAGTCTGTGGCGACATGATGAAATTTACCATCAAGGTTAAGGATAACCGGATTGAAGATGTAAAATATCTAACCTTCGGTTGCGGGGCGGCGATTGCGGTTTCCAGCATGGTTTCGGAGATGGCAAAGGGTAAGACCCTGGAAGAAGCCCTGAAAATAACTAATAAACAGGTGGCTGAAGAGCTGGATGGCCTACCGGGGAATAAGTTGCACTGTTCCAACCTTGGCGCCGATGCCTTGCATAAGGCCATTGAAGATTATATGGAAAAACAGGGGGTAAAGGGCGAAAATGCTTCTTAAGTTTTTCGGGCCTTTATCTGCTGACACAGGGGAGGTAGTTTAATGAGCGCGGAGCATATGAAAATAGAAAAAGGCAATTTATGTAAATGTCCTTTTTGCGACGAACCGATCTGTCCCGACCCGCAAGACAGTCGCTACAGCTGTAAGAACGATGGCATACTTAAGATTCACCAGGTTGATTGCGTCGGCCTTTACTGTCCCGTTCCGGTGATGCGGGCCAAGGAAGAGATTGACCTGCTCGATAGAGGCAACCTGATGGAACTGATTGCCGACGATCCGGCTGCAGCTGAAGATATCCCGCGCTGGGCAAAGAGAACCGGCCACCGCTTGGTCAGCATGATTAAAAGCGGTGAAGAATACAGGTTTTTGATTCAAAAAAATGGCGAGGAGGATAAATAAGATGGCAGAGACTAAAAAGATCCTTTACGTTCAAACCAGTGGCACTGACACTCCGGAGAGGCTTTATTCGCCGCTGATTCTGGCTCAGACTGCCAAAGCGATGGGGCAGGATGCCACGATCTATTTTCTCGGTCTCGGTTTGAAAAACCTGGTCAGGGGTGAGGCTGAGAAGGTGAAGATTGGCGAATTTCCAACTCTTCTGGAGGTGTTAAAACAGACTGTCGCGCAGGGCGTCCCGATTATGGCCTGCCAGCAAAGCATGCAGCTTTTTGGTGGTGCTATAAAGCAGGAAGACCTGCTCGAAGGTGCGGTAATCGCCGGGGCGGCCACCTTAAACGATCTGGCGCTCGAAGCAGATGCGATTCTTACGTTCTGAAGACAGGGGGGGGGAGACAGGGGGACGTTTCTCCTGTCCCCTTTTGGTCAGTACGCAATCTTTTCAGGAGTATATTCAGAATATAGTCAGTAATTGTAATAAAGCCTTGTTATGATAAGCATTTAAGCGAGGACAGGAGAAACGTCCCCCTGTCTTGTTTTAACCGGGGCCAGGTAAAACTACAACGTGACAGATCTCCGCAGTGACGTTGACTCTCGTACCACAGGCGATGGGTATAGCCGACGTTCTAATGGCATGGATGGTTATCCCGCTCGCTAGCCGCAGTGTGTATAAAATTGACGCCCCCAGGAAACTGACTGTTGTGATTACGGCGTCTCCTTCTGTATCAGGTTCAAAATGAACGTCTTCGGGTCTCACCATCAATTGTGCTTCTCCTGTCAAGCTATCTTCCAGCCCGTTGCTGATAAACGTGCCTATGGGGGAGAAAACCTTTCCGTCTTGGAGTTTCACGGGAATAAAGTCGGCTTTACCAACAAAATCGGCCACAAATCTGCTTTTTGGCTTATGGTAGATCTCCGCAGGCGAGCCTGCTTGTTCCAGCACCCCGTGATTCAAAATGCCGATTCGGTCGGAAACAGAAAAGGCTTCTTCCTGGTCGTGGGTCACTAGGATAGTTGTGGTTCCTCTTTCTTTCATAATTCTCTTCGTCTCGGCACGCAACTCGCTCCTCAGATCCGCGTCCAGACTGGAAAAGGGTTCATCTAGCAAAATAACCTTAGGTGAATTGGCCAGAGACCTGATCAGCGCGACCCGCTGTTTCTGGCCACCGGACAGCTCATGGGGGTACCTGCCGGACAGGCCGTCAAGTCCCACCAGTGATAACAATTCCGTCACTCTCGACTTAAGCTCATTTTTACCACATTCCCTTAAGGCAAAAGCCACATTCTTAAAAACAGTCATATGGGGAAAGAGGGCATAGTCTTGAAAAACGATGCCAATGCCTCTTTTTTCCGGCGCAACCCATCTGCCGGCGTCGGCTACCACCTCTTCCCCAATGGTTATTATGCCTTCGTCCGGCTTGTCAAGGCCGGCAATGAGTCTGAGCGTGGTTGTTTTACCACACCCTGAAGGACCAAGCAAAGAGAAGAACTCCCCTTTTGAGACGTTTATGGTCAGATCGGTAACAGCATCGGTCTGGCCAAAAGATTTGGATACCTTATGCAGAACCAAATAGTCCGAATTATTTATTACCTCGCAACTATTTATTTGAGCCGACAAGTGTTAGTCCTCCCTGCTCCAAGCTGTTATTTTCCCCGTTTCTGCCCGCAACAAAATTATTACCGGCAGCAAACCGACCAAGACGATAGCCAGGGCGGGCAGGGCTGCACCTGCCCATAGGGATTCAGCCGCCATCTGCCAAACCCACACTGCCAGAGTATCATAGCCAAAGGGACGCAGCATGATGGTTATGGGCAGCTCTTTCATTACATCCACGAACACCAGAATGGCGCCGGCCAGCACGCCTGTAGACACCAGTGGGAAATGGATCCGCCACATAATTCTCCAGTTACTCCTTCCCAGAATCTTTGCTGTTTCCGTAATATTGGAAGTGATTTTATTCATGCTGGCGTCGATGCTGCTATAGGTGACAGCAAGAAAACGGGCCACATAAGCGTAAATAAGGCCTACTAGCGTTCCGGTAAAGATCAACCCCACTGTAATGCCAAACCATGCCTCCAGAAAATTATTTATAGTGTGATCCAAGGCAGATAAAGGTAACAAGATGCCCACTGCCATAACTGCACCTGGAATGGCGTAGCCGGTGGTAGCCAGCTTTGCCAGCAACCGGGCTGCTTTGCTGCTGTGGATACGGGTCCGGCTAGATAGGAATAGAGCAACGGCTGTGGCAAAGGCTGCAGCCAGGCCGGCTAGTAGCAGACTGTTTACAGCAAGCCTGGCATAGACAAACATGGCATCTGCCCCCATTCTGCCTGCTTCTTGCCAGCCCCAGTGGGCTAGCTGACTCACCGGCAAAAAAAAGGCTGCCGTCACTACCAGTGAACAGGCGAGGCTAGCCGCCCACCCTTTCCAGCCGGCAAGGCGGACCGGGGCGATGCCAGGTGTCTTACCTCCCGGTTGGAAGTAGCGTGAACGTCTGCGCATGCCTTGCTCAAGTAAAAGGATAAACAGGGCGAAACACGCCAGCAAACCGGCCAGCTCAGAGGCGGCGCGTAAATCCATCATACCGTGCCAGATGCGGATGACGCCATCAGATAATGTAGGGAAATTAAAAAAGCGCACCGTGGCAAAATCAGCCAGAGCTTCCATAATTGCCAAAGCTACACCCGCAACGATGGACGGCCTGGCCAGTGGCAGCACGATGCGAAAAAAAATGACCGCGTGGCTATAGCCAAGCACCCTTGCCGCCTCCAGGGCGCTGCCTGACTGTTCACGGAAACCGGCCTTGGCGAGCAGGTAGACGTAGGGATAAAGCACCAAAATCATCACAACAATTGCTCCTGCCCCGGAGCGTATTTCCGGAAACCAAAGGGAACCGCCAAACCATTGGCGCAGCAAAGATTGCACCGGACCGGCATAATCGAAGGTAGCCATATACACAAAACCCTGTATATAAGTGGGTACGGCCATAGGCAAAACCAGCAGCCATTCTAAAACAGAGCGGCCTGGAAACCGGTAAGCCGCTATCAGCCAGGCAAGTCCCACACCGATGACAAATGTACCTAACCCTACGCCTGCTAACAGCAACAGCGTGTTGCGGATCAGCTCAGGCAGCATGGTCTGCCACAAATGGCTCCATATTTCAAGGGAAGGATCTAAGGCTGCCGAGCCAACCACAGCCACCGGCAGCGCCAGCAATAAGACCACTGTGAAGGGGAAAATGGGCAGAGTTCCTAATCTCTGCCCAAATCTGAGTAGAACCGACCAAAATAACACGGCTTTAACTTCTTCCCACCAGGCTCTTACCTGTAACCAGCCCGATCAAGCAGCTTGATGGCATCTGCCTGGAGGCGGCCATACTCAGCCTTGCTGAGCGGGTCTGGGGAAAATGGGCCGAAACCGGCAATAATTGGATGCGGTTCAACCTGCGGGTTAGCAGGAAATTCGTGGTTGGAATCAGCAAACAACTTCTGACCGCTTGGACTGGACAGCCACTCGAGGAAGCGAACAGCATTATCCCGGTTTGGAGCATAGGCGGTTACGCCGGCGCCGCTGATGTTGACATGTGCGCCCCGCTCCTGCTGGTTTGCCCAAAACACTTTTACAGGGAAAGCCGGATTGGCTTCCAGCAGTCGTCCCAAGTAATAATGATTGGTAATAGCAACATCGGCTTCCCCTGCAGCCAACGTTTCCAGAATGCGCGTATCGCTGTCAATCAGGTTCGGCTCATTGGCTACCCATCCACGAACAATTTCCTCCGCACCAGCTTCGCCATGGGCTGCTATCATGCTGGCAACCAGGGACTGGGTATATGCGTGGGTGGATGGTCTCATCACCAGGCGGCCCTTCCATTTAGGATCGGCTAACGCTTCATATGTCGATAACTCTTCCGGGCTGACACGGTCAGGATGGTACATAATTGTCCGCACCCGCTTTGTCAGGCCGAACCATAGGTTGTCAGGGTCTCTCAGTTCCACGGGGATGTTTTCACTTAAGACCTGGCTCTGCACGGGCTGCAACAGGCCGTCCTGAGCAGCCAACCAGAGATTACCGGCATCAACCGCCATAAAAATATCAGCCGGCGTATGGCGCCCCTCCGCTTTAATCCGCTCACGCAAAGCAGCATCGCTGCCGGTGGTAAAGCGCACTTCGATTCCTGTCTCCTTGGTAAATTCGGCGAAAACCGGCTCCACACCATAATGGCGAGAGGTATATAAGTTAACAACCCCGGGTGCCGCAGGCGTTTCTGCTACAGGTGCAGCAGGCGTTTCCGGCTCTTGGGCGCATCCGGATAACAGGGCTTGCATTGCTGCAAGCACCACCAAAAACATTAAAGCGTGTCTGAATTTTCTTCTCACAGTATTATCCCTCCAATAAGTAAGCACAATAGTTTTATGCTAAAAGTTAACCGCGGTTAACTTACTCTATATTTAATCACCAGCCTTGTCAAGAAAAACCCTAAAAAATATGTGGTTAGTACGTGATAA
>DBBD01000158.1:1579-7263 GCA_002292015.1 Firmicutes bacterium UBA993 | reverse complement strand
AGGGCGACGTTTATTCCTTTTCCAGAAATATACGGGGTAGTTTGTTACAATTTATCCGTTATTGTTCAACTCAGGGCCTGAAAGAGCATTACAGCGGTGCCGATCTGCAGCGGCTCGTGGATTAGCCGATCAGCGACTTTTTGAGCCGCCATGGAGTCAAGCCCCAGTGGCAAACCGGGGGCGGAAACAATTGCGCTGGCAGGCAGCCAGGCGGCCGGAATAAAGGCCGAGCCCGACGAAGCATCATAGATTAAGCAGGTGCGAGCAAGGGCCTGCTCCAGGCTTAGGCCGATCGTAATCCGCTGCTGTTCTTCCCCGGTACAACTTTTAAAGAGGGCTGCCTCCTTTTCTCTGACCAGGTCGTAAAAGATCAGCCCGGCCCCCTCTTGCAAGAGGGCTTGCGCCGCGGCGACGCCGAGTGGACCTAAGCCGATCAGTAAGACTTCTTTACCGGCGATACCGCCGGCCATTTTCCCCAGAGCCGCGGTGTAACCTTTAGCCGTGGCTTCGTCGTTACCGACAACGCGGCGGGTTTTGAGGTTAATGGCGGCGTACAAATAGTCGTCAGCCATCAGCGCTATGCTTGCGTTGCCCTGGTAGGCCCGGGCCAGGCCGGCGACATCAGAAACCTTGGTGATAAAGGCCGGGAAACCGAGATAAGCGGCAACGGCGCAAAGCGCTTCACTAAAACCTTTAATGGTACCCGCTCCGGCTGTGATGGGAATTATCGCCACCGGGCAGGCAGCAGGATTTAAGGGAACCGCAGCCGGGGTTAAGGCAGGAGCTACAACGTCAAGGGCCAACTCTTTTAAGCTGCAGCCGGTTTTTTTGAGCAGTTGCCGGTCAAACTCCTTTATCTTGCCGGGAATATCCAGGACCTGCTCTGCCGTTAGCCTGGTCACTTTTTATAACCTCGCATTAAATTCATTTCCCGGCTGATCCTGGCCACTATCTCTTCTCTTTTGGCAAAAGCCGCTTCCCTGTTCCCGGCGGTGATGATCAGCGTTGCCACCCAGCTTTTTAAACCAGGTTGGTAGTCGGTTAAAGCTTCATCCGCCCCGAAGAAGCCAGTTAGATGGGTCAAGGGCCCGGCCGAAGCAATAACGTGCTCACCTGCTGTCTGCAGGCAGTCAGTCCTGACTGTTAAGTGTTCAAAGATTGCCGCCCGATCGGGGCCCGGTGGGATAAGTGGCACCTGCAGCGGGCCACCGGTAAAGACAGCGGCAAGCAACACCAGCATGTTGACTCCGGAGCTATGATAAACGGCTGTTGGGGTCTGACTGGGCAGGCGGGCGTCAATTTCCAGCACTTTAAACTTCTGGTCGTGCAGTATTACCTCTACATCCATGATCCCCATCAGATCGATGCCGGAGGCCAGTGTAACCGCCAGATCGGCAAGGTCCTGCTGCTGCTCTGCCGTTAATTGCGAGGGAGCTACAACCCTTTTGCAATCATATTGCTCGTCCATGTCAAGATCAGTCACCTGCAAGGGGACAAAGCACTTGCCGTTACCAATCACTTCGATTGAGTAAGAAGGGCCCTCTATATATTCCTGGATAACCCACTGGTTGTGGTCATCGGCCGTCTCGTTTAGGAAGCGCTGCAGTTCTGCCTCGCTGCCAAGCAGCTTTACGCCTTCAGAGCCGCTTGCCGCGGAGGGTTTGGCAATGTAGGGAAAGCTGCCTTCCGGCCAGGGCAGCGGTTGCGGCAGGTTAAGCTCGGCAAAAAAACGATCCGACTTAAGTTTTGAGGAAGAGAGCTCGTAGGCAAAGGGATCAAAAACGAGCGGCACACCGGTCCGGGCGGAAAGGGTGGTGAGATAATCTAAAGTTTTATGGTTTTCCAGGGCTGGGATAATCAGGTCGATGTCGCGATCGATGGCAGCCTCCAGTTGTTTTTGGTCAGCGGCATTGAGAGTATCAAGGCAGAGAAAGCGATTGCACGGGCCGGCCGCCGGCACTTTTGCTTCTTTATCGATCAGCAGGGTCTGCCACCCGGCCTTTTTCGCCAGGTAAACCGCCTCCAGCCCCTGTAACCTACCCCCAATAATGGCCACGCGCATCATTATTTCTCCCTTTCATTTCCAGATATAAGCCCTCTTCCTCTGATCAACCCACTGCCGGTAACGGGCAGCCGTGGCCGATTGTAGTCCACACGCTTTCAGAACCGGCATAATACCGGAAACGGTTCTCCCCCCCTCATCAACGTCGAGGGTGCTTTGTGATACTCCCTGAAACCCTCTGCGGGGCGCAATGATCGAAGTAACCACGTTTGCGCCGGCATTAAGGCGCTGCCGAAGACCAGCCAGGCCATCGACATCGAGAGAGGCCGGGATTAGGCGATCGGGGAAGAGCAGGCGCATCAGGGCGATAATTTTTAGCTCGCGCAGGTGCGAGACGGTATGAAATTTTTCAAGCGGGGTGCCGACCTGCGGGATAAAGCTCATCACCCGCACCTGGTCAGCCTCTAATTCTCTCATCGCGGCAAAGGAGTGACAGATATCTTCGTTGCTCTCCCCGATACCGGAAAGCAAGCCTTCCTCGGCCAGCATCCCCAACTGGTGGGCGTAACGCTTCAGGTCGAGCCTTTCATCGTAATCCTGCCCGAGACGCAGCTTACAGTAGAGTTCGCGGTTGTGAGTCTCCTGGTACAGGGCATACCAGTCTACCCCGATTTCGTGAAACCCCTGCAGCTGGTCGTGAGAGACAACACCCGGCGAAATCATTACCGGCAGGCCGGCAGTTTTTATAACCTGTTCGACCAGCGAGAGCAGCTGATCAAAACGGTTTTCGTTGAAGTAATAAGGGTCTTCGCCCATCGTTAAGTCGAGCAGGTGCACCCCGGATTTGGTCAACTGCCCTGCTGTTTCAAGGATTTCTGCCGGGGGTTTGCGGTATCTTTTACCGGCCTGGTTTGAGCGGCGGTAGAGGCAAAAGGCACAGTCATTGCGGCAGTAAGTAGAGAAATAAATGAAGCCGTAGAGAAATATGTCGTGGCCGAAGTTGCGCTCTCTCACTTTCCTGGCAGCGCTGAAAAGCAGTTCGGTTTCTTCCGGCTGCTCGAGTTTCAGCAGGCAGATGATCTCCTGTTCTTCCAGGGCTTCCCCGGTTGCGGCTTTGATTAAGGTTGCATGCAAATTGATCTCACGGTTAGATATTTTTATTCACCTCAAAGATTTGACGCTTCGCAATTGCTCTGCGAGTTTGCTTTCAACAAGGCTGTTTTTGGATCTTAAGTGGCACAAAATTTTAGATGTTGAGACGGATGCCATTTAAGTAGGTCAGGCTGCGGCCGGCGCGTTGGATATTGCTATGACCTTCCTTGGCCATTAACAGCCGTTCCAGGCCGAAACCGATGCCGACCCAAGGCACGGTGATGCCCCAGTTGGCATCGAGGGGGTGCGGTCCGACAGCCCCGGAGCCCAGCTCGAGGTCGCCCTTCACCAGGTCGATAGTTTCACCGTAAACATCTGACAATTCAGCTGCCATTGTATAGTTTTCGATGCCGGCCGCTTTGAGAACAAGGGCGGCAAGTTCTTTCAGTCTTTCCGCACACCGCTCTTTGGAGAGTCCCATTTCTACCAGGTTGAGCATGGTAAATTCCTGCTGGTGTTTACCACCCTGGGTGTCCTTGCGAAAACAGGGGCCGATCTCGAAGATGCTGACCGGGTGGGGCCAGAGACGCAGCAGGTCCTTCAGCACAAAGTATAGGTTGGGGGCGAGCATCGGGCGCAGGCATTTACGTTCATCCAGCCAGAATACCTGCTTGAAGAGAGGGTGATCTTCGGTAATGGTCATTTTGGCCAACAAACCCTTGGATAAAAGGGTTGGGGTGGCAACCTGGGCGAAGCCGGCCGTAACCAGGGTGTTGGCCAGGTTTATTTCAAGGCTGGTCAGTGCAGGCTGCTTAGTGGTTATCCTGTATTGTAACAGCAGTTCCGCGCACCGGGCAACGAGCGCTTGCTCCAAGCTTTGATAAGCACGGTTGCGTTCTTCAGCACTTCCAAAAATGGCGGCAGTTTGTGCTTCGGTCGCCCCCAGTTCCTGAAGCCGCTGCTTTTGCACTTCAGTCCATTCATTCAAGGAAGCTATACCGATCCTTTCCAGGCCATAGATACCTGCTCCTTCAGTTTATGTTGGTTTTTAACCACGATTACCGCGTGTCGGGATTGCTTATCCTCTTCCGTAGCAGATCAGTTCAACCTGTACAATCACTTTTTTTAACTACAACAAAGTGTATCTCCGATACCTGGTTTCCACAACTAAGATAACAGCCCGGCTAAATCTGGCGGGGAGTCCGGGAGCTCCACCCGGCTATACGGATTTAGAGTCCGCACGATCATTCCGATCCACCCCCCGCAAATTTATTTATATCAGCCGGCCGGCTTCCGGATCGACTTACCGCCTTCGTCGCATTGCATTCGATTATGGCTCCCGCCAGAGTTTCAAAGTCTGCTACGCTTGAAGTAAAAACACTTCCTAAAAGCAATTTATTTTTCTCGTTCTATTATAATAATTAAAGCACATGTAAACAATCGGGATCTACTGATTAAATCTGCTACCACACCAGTTGTGAATCTTCATAGCATGAGTTTCAGTAGGTTTTAGCTAGGATATCGCATGTTACAAGCTGGTTGCTCCTTGTTTTATTAAGGCGTAGAATGGTAACATCCTGCCGCCGATAGCGCGGCTTAAGACAGGGGAAGTTTGGTGACGCAAAATAACACTGACTTTATGGGCGAAGAAAGCATTAGCAAACTGCTAGTGCACTTCTCCGTTCCGGCTACCACCGGCATGCTGGTAATGGCTGCTTACAATATAGTTGACACTATCTTTGTCGGAATGCTGGGCAGCAAAGCCATCGCCGCCCTATCGGTTGCCTTTCCTTTCCAGATGCTTTTAAGCGCGGTGGCAATCGGAACCGGTGTGGGTGCCGCTTCGCTGATCTCACGTTCACTTGGGTCTGGCGATATCAGCCAGGCTGTCCGTGCTGTCGGGCAGGTGATTGGGTTATCCCTGATCTATGGGTTAGTAGTGGCCGTCCTTGGCTTTATTTACCTTGATCCGCTGCTTACGCTTTTCGGGGCCACTCCTTATATCATTGATCTCACCAGAGAATATGTCGTGGTGATCACTTCGGGTTCGGTAATGTTTTTCCTGATCATGGGCTTAAATAATGTTGTCCGGGCAGTCGGCCATCCTACACTTTCGATGAAGGTAATGATCATCTCCGCCGTAATCAACATTGTGCTTGATCCCATTTTTATCTTTACTTTTGGGATGGGGGTACGTGGAGCCGCCGTGGCCACAGTGTTAGCCAAAATAGTCGGAGTGGCCATCATGCTGCATTTCTTTCTTTTCGGCGGCAGCGAAGTGAAAGTGTCGTTTACATGTCTGAAGCCCTGCCTGCAAACGATTCACCGAATCTATGTGATCGGGGTGCCGGCGATGGTGCTGCAGGTGTCAACCAATATGTCGCTGGTCATCGCTAATAATATCCTGGCTGCCTACGGCCACCTGCCGATTGCGGCGCTCGGCCTGATCTTCCGCCTCTTCATGTTTGCCTTGATGCCTGTTATCGGCGTTTCACAGGGGTTAATGCCGATCATCGGCTATAATTATGGCGCCGGAAAAATGCTGCGTATTCGCGAAGCCCTAATCAAGGGCACCTTGGTCAGCACAGTA
>DBBD01000158.1:0-1258 GCA_002292015.1 Firmicutes bacterium UBA993 | reverse complement strand
CCTTGGTCAGCACAGTAATTGTCATCTTGTTCGGAACTCTTTATTTTACCTGGCCAATAGCCTTTTTAAGCATCTTCAGCAGAGAACAGGAGCTGTTAACATTAGCCGCCCGGGCCCTCAGAATCATGGTGGTCATGTTTCCCTTTATCGGGGCCCAGATAGTCTTCTCTACCTACTTTCAGGCAGCGGGCAAAGGGTTGCCTTCGCTGCTGCTCTCCATTTTGCGGGAAATGCTACTCCTCATCCCCTTCTTGTTACTCTTTACTCATTACTTCGGCCTCGACGGAGTGTGGCTCTCCCGTCCCGCCAGCGACCTGCTGGCCTTTATCTTTACCTCCTACCTGTTCACCCGCGAGTTAAAGAAGCATAATCTGTCCATAATAAGATCGACTAACTAAGCCAAGCGTCCTCAAAAATGTGCAGGTGGCCGGGGCTTAGAACCTTAAAGGCTTCCACTAATTCGGCTCCGCTTTCGACTGCCAGCGCCGCAGCCCTGGCCTGCAATAGGGTTTTTAGCTCTTCCGCTTTTGCCCCGGAAAACTGACTCACATGGCAGTCGATAGCCTGCATCTTTAAAAGCCAGGTGTCGGCCACATCAATAAACGTATTCGGGTAGGCAGTATAATAGAAAGCCACCATCTTTACGGCATACGGCAACAAGCCATTTTCAAGGTCAGCCGGATAGAAACGGGGCATGCCGGCCAGAAAAGCGGCCTCAGCCGCCGCCAGGCCGGTGCGGATGTGGTCAGAGTGAACTTCGTAGGGCAGCCAGGGGTCGCAAACCATCACTGTTTCCGGCTTCAACCGCCTGATTACACTGGTAATGGACGCCCGGATTTCATCATAATCCAGATTGCCTCCATCCGGAAAATTTAACCATTGCATGGTTTTTAAGCCGATTATCTTTGCGGCGGCTTCACTTTCAGCCCTTCTTGTTGCCGCTAACTCTCTTCCGCCGACCTTACTGTTGTAGGTGCCTGCTGCCCCGTCGGTAACGGTCAGGCAGGAAACCTTTTTACCAGCCCTGATCAGCTTGGCCACTGTAGCCCCGGCTCCAATTTCCAGATCATCAGGGTGTGGTTGGATAACAAGCAGGCTTTCTGTTTGCAGCAGGTCGGGCACCGGTATCAGGTTGCAACTTTTTCTCACTACGGCTTCAACTCCCAAAGCAATCCTACACTACGTTGCGGTTACTATCATAACACGCTTAGAAATCGCCTGCTACCGAATATCAGGACAAAATCGGTCCTCGGTGATT
>DBBD01000128.1 GCA_002292015.1 Firmicutes bacterium UBA993 | reverse complement strand
CTTAGCGATTCGCGAAGGCGGCCGCACCGTCGCGTCCGGCGTGGTGACCGCTGTCAGCGGGTAATAAACGGGTAATAAACGGGTAGTTAATGAAGCTTGCCAGCGATGAGGTAGAAGGTTGCCGAGCCGTAGGTTCGGGGAATTTCTACGGAGCAGCTTTGATTAAATCAGGCGATTAGGAGGATAATTAATGGCCAGTCAAAAAATTAGAATCAGATTAAGAGCCTTTGATCACCACCTGCTAGACCAATCTGCCGGTAAGATTGTAGAGACGGCGCGCCGGACGGGGGCAGATGTTTCCGGACCGGTACCTTTGCCGACAGAAAGAAGTTTATACACAGTTATCAGGGCGCCGCATAAATATAAAGACTCCCGGGAGCAATTCGAAATGCGTACTCATAAGCGGTTGATCGATATTTTGGAACCAACCCCGAAAACGATCGATGCTTTGATGAGGCTTGATTTGCCTGCCGGTGTGGATATTGAGATTAAGCTCTAGTAGATAGGCGAGAGGTGCAATAGAAATGACAAAAGCGATACTGGCGAAGAAAATTGGAATGACCCAGGTCTACGATGAACAGGGAAGGGTTATACCGGTTACGGTTCTCGAAGCTGGTCCCTGTCGCGTAGTCCAGGTTAAAAATGATCAGATAGACGGGTATAGCAGTATCCAGATCGGCTTTATCAAAAATAAAGAGCAGCGGGTTAACCGTCCCCTGAAAGGGCATTTTCAGAAGGCCGGTTTAAAACCGCTGCGCTACCTGCGCGAATTTAAAGTTAACGATACTGCCGGTTACAAAGTGGGTCAGGAAATTAAAGCCGATTGTTTTACCGCCGGCGATTATGTTGATGTTAGCGCGATCGCACGGGGAAAAGGGTTTGCCGGTTCAGTTAAAAAAATGGGGTTTAGCAGGGGGCCTAAAACACACGGTTCACATTACCACCGTGGTCCGGGTTCTCTAGGTGCTGTTGCCCCGGCTCGGGTTTTCAAGGGTCGCAGGCTGCCCGGCCGCATGGGCGGCTGGAGGCGCACTGTGCAAAGCCTGCGCGTTGTGGAAGCTGATGCCGCCAAGAATCTGCTCCTGGTCAGGGGTTCAGTTCCCGGACCGCGGGGCGGTTTGGTTGAAATTAAAGAGTCGGTAAAAGGCCGGTAAACTGAAAGTTTAAAGGAAGGAGGAATCCTGAAGTTGCCAAAAGTAGCACTTTACAATAAAGAAGGCGAACAGGTTGAGCAGATTGAATTGCAGGAAGCATTGTTTGCTGCTCCGATCAAGCACGGTGCCATACATCAGGCGGCCGTATCTCAGGCAGCCAGGCAGCGCCTTGGCACCGCATCATCCAGAGATCGCGGTGAAGTAAGGGGTGGCGCCAGTAAGCCCTGGCCGCAAAAGGGGACCGGACGGTCTCGTCATGGCAGTACCAATTCACCGATCTGGACTGGTGGGGGCGTAGCCTTTGGACCGCGGCCGCGAGATTATAGTTCGAAGGTACCGAAAAAAATGCGTCGTGCCGCACTGAAGTCGGCATTGAGCGACAAGGTTAACGAAGGTAAGCTGCTGGTGATCGACGAGTTTGTTTTTGACACACCGCAGACCAGGATTATGGCCGGACTGCTGAAAAACCTAAATGTTAATGAAGGTGCGCTGATCGTCAGTGATCAGCCCGATCTGAATATGATCAAGGCAGCACGTAACCTGCCACGAGTCAAAACCATTTTGGCCAGACAGCTCAACGTGCTTGATATTCTGACCTACAACCACCTGGTAATGAGCAAAGAGGCGCTCAAACAGGTCGAGGAGGTGTTTGGCGGATGAAGGATGCCAGAGACATTATCATTCGTCCCCTAATCAGTGAAAAATCTTCCGACTTGATGGCAGATAAGAAGTATACCTTTTTGGTATCGAAAAGTGCGAACAAGATTGAAATTAAGCGGGCCCTGGAAGAGATCTTTAAAGTGAAAGTGGAAGCGGTAAATACCGCTAACTACAAAGGCAAGAGAAAACGCCTGGGCCGTTACCCGATGGGCAAGCAGCCCAGTTGGAAAAAAGCGGTTATTACTCTGGCCGATGGCAGCAAACCAATTGAGCTGTTCGAAAGCCGCTAATAGAAGGAGGGAGTACTAAATGGCAGTCAAAAGATTTAAACCTACTTCGCCGGGGCGGCGGTTTGCCACCGTATCGAGTTTTGAAGAGATAACCAAGACCGAGCCTGAGAAATCACTTCTGGCTCCCTTGAGTAAGAAAGCCGGTCGTAATAGTTATGGCAGAATTACAGTCCGCCACCAGGGCGGAGGACACAAGCGTGCGTACCGGATTATCGATTTCAAGCGAAACAAAGATAATGTTCCAGCGAAGGTAGCCGGCATTGAATACGATCCGAACCGTACGGCCAATATTGCGCTTTTGCATTATGCCGACGGTGAAAAGCGTTATATCCTGGCGCCGCTGGGTTTGCGTGTCGGCCAGTCTGTAGTCTCGGGACTTAAAGTCGAAGTAAGGCCGGGCAATGCCATGCCGCTGCGTTCAATACCGACAGGCACTTTTGTACATAACATTGAAATGAAGATCGGTCACGGCGGGCGGTTGGCCCGTTCAGCAGGAACTGCAGCGCAGCTTGCGGCCAAGGAAAACGACTCAGCATTTATCCGTCTACCATCAGGTGAACTGCGCCTGGTGCCGATCGATTGCCGGGCAACAGTTGGCCAGATTGGCAACATCGAACACGAAAACCTGACCATTGGCAAGGCAGGGCGCAGCCGCTGGCTGGGTCGCCGGCCTACAGTACGCGGTTCGGTAATGAACCCTTGCGATCACCCACACGGTGGTGGCGAAGGCCGGGCCCCGATCGGCCTTAAAAGACCGGTCACCCCTTGGGGCAAGCCGACTCTCGGCTACAAAACCCGGAAAAAGAAAAATGCTTCGGATAAGCTCATTATCCGTCGTCGCAAGAAGTAGCCGGAACAGAGATCGGCCCGCCCGGGGAGGCAGCCAATCCCGACTCCGACTGAAAGGGAGGTACTAATAAATTGTCGCGTTCACTGAAAAAAGGCCCCTATATTGAGGCTGGCTTGATGAAAAAAATTGAGCAGATGAACGAAAAGGGAGATAAAAAGGTAATTAAAACCTGGTCCCGCCGTTCGACCATTTTCCCTGATATGGTTGGTCATACCATTGCCGTTCACGACGGCCGCCGGCATGTGCCCATTTACATCAGCGAAGATATGGTCGGGCATAAATTGGGTGAGTTTGCTCCGACCCGAACTTTCAGGGGGCATGGACACCATACCGAGCGCTCTACCTCTTTGAAGTAGGGCTTAAGGAGGCACGATATCTGATGGAAGCAAGAGCACAGGCACGCTACACGCGTCTGGCGCCGCGGAAAGCGCGAGAAGTCGTTAACCTAATCCGCTACAAGGATGTTGATGAAGCGATTAGTATCTTACGCTATACCCCGCGACGCGCCGCTGAAACGGTGGCGAAAGTGGTTAAATCAGCAGCAGCCAATGCTGAAAATAACCTGGACATGAAACGCGGTCTTTTATACATCGATCAGGCTTATGTCGATGAGGGACCGTCCCTGAAGCGCGTTCAGCCGCGGGCCAGGGGCAGGCGTTTTATGATTTTAAAACGGACCAGCCACATTACGGTTGTAGTCAAAGAGAGAAAGGGGGACTAGTTGTGGGACAAAAAGTCAGCCCTATCGGATTTCGGATCGGTGTAATCCGCGACTGGGATGCACGTTGGTTTGCCGGTAAAAACTATAAAGATCTGCTGCATGAAGATCTGAAAATCAGGAATTATATCCAAAAGAATTTGGCTATCGCCTCTGTTTCGCGGATTGAGACAGAGCGGGCGGCTAACAACCTGCGCATTAGTATTCATACTGCTAAGCCGGGGTTGGTGATCGGCCGTGGCGGTACCGGAGTCGAGAACTTGCGTAAAACCCTTGAAGAGATGACCGGGAAAAAAGTGCACTTAAACATTATTGAAATTAAAAAACCCGAGCTTGACGCATCTTTGGTTGCCGAAAGCGTTGCCTTGCAGCTTGAGAGGCGGATTGCCTTCCGGCGCGCAATGAAGCAGGCTGTTTTTCGAACCATGCGCAATGGTGCAAAGGGGATTAAGATTGCTTGCAGCGGAAGACTGGGCGGTTCCGAGATGGCCCGGAATGAAACTTATAACGAAGGAACTGTGCCGCTGCAGACTTTGCGCGCTGATATCGACTACGGTTTTGCAGAAGCGAAAACCACCTATGGACGGATCGGTGTGAAAGTATGGATCTACAAAGGTGAAATATTGCCTTCCAGACCCGGTAAAGTTAAACCTGCGGAGGAGGTAGATGCAAATGCTAATGCCTAAGCGGGTTAAGTTCCGCCGCCAGCATCGCGGCCGGATGAAAGGTAGAGCGAAAGGCGGCGCCGTGGTGCAGTTCGGCGAATTCGGCATGATGGCCCTTGAGCCGTCATGGATCAGCAGCCAGCAGATTGAAGCCGCCCGGGTAGCCATGACCAGGTTTATCAAAAGGGGTGGAAAAGTCTGGATTCGGATATTTCCCGATAAACCGGTAACTGAAAAGCCTGCAGAAACCAGGATGGGTAAAGGTAAAGGTTCTCCGGAGTACTGGGTAGCCGTAGTTAAACCGGGCCGGATCATGTTTGAGCTGGCAGGTGTCAGTGAGGAGATCGCCAAAGAGGCGATGCGTCTAGCGGCCAATAAATTGCCGATTAAGACAAAGGTCGTGAAAAGAACTGAAGCGGGTGGTGTTTCCGAATGAAAATAACAGAGGTTCGTGAGCTCAACGAACGGGAATTGGAAGAAAAGGCCAAAGCTTTGAAGGAAGAGCTTTTCAACCTGCGCTTCCAGGAAGCCACCGGTCAGTTGGAAAACGTTATGCGTATTAAAGAGGTTCGCCGCGGTATTGCCCGGGTAAAAACCGTGCTCAGGGAACGGGCCCTAAGCTGAACCTGATGATGAAGGGAGGCCTAACGGTTTGGAAAATGTAAAAGGTAAAGTCAGGAGCGGCCGAGTGGTCAGCGACAAGATGGATAAGACCAGGGTGGTTTTGATCGAAAGAACAACCAAGCATCCACTCTACGGTAAGATCATCCGCCGATCAAAGAAGTATAAGTTTCATGACGAGAACAATGAATCCCGAGTAGGAGATTTCGTAAAAATCATGGAAACCAGGCCGCTAAGCAAGGATAAAAAGTGGCGCCTGGTGGAGATTGTTCAGCGGTCACAGCTGTAGCTTCTCTTTCCGGTTAGCCTAGCCGGACGGGGAATGAAAGGAGAGGCAAAGATGATTCAAAGCGAGACAATCCTAAATGTAGCTGACAACTCGGGAGCCAAGAAGATCCTTTGTATCAGGGTCCTGGGCGGATCGAAGCGTAAATCGGGCCGCATCGGCGATTTAATAGTTGCTTCGGTTAAAGAGGCTACCCCGGGTGGAGTTGTTAAAAAAGGAGAAGTGGTCAAAGCAGTTATCGTGCGTACCAAGAGCAGGCTTAATCGCAGAGATGGCTCGCACATCCACTTTGACGATAACGCGGCAGTGATTATCAATGAACAGAATAATCCGCGCGGGACCCGTATCTTTGGGCCAGTTGCCCGTGAGCTGAGGGAAAAAGAGTTTATGAAGATCGTTTCTCTTGCTCCTGAAGTGATTTAGAGGTTTATTTTGGAGGTGGCAAAAAGCCGGTGGAAGTGAAAAAAATATCTGTTCGCCAGGGAGACAAGGTATTAGTGCTCTCCGGGAAAGATAAAGGTAAAAAAGGCAAGGTGATCGCCACTTTTCCCCGCCTTGGAAGGGTTAAAGTGCAAGGTATTAACATGATGACAAAGCACGCCAAGCCAACCCGCAAGGTCCCACAGGGTGGTATCAGGGAGATGGAAGCTGCTTTTCCGGCATCAAAAGTGATGGTAATCTGTCCTGCCTGCAATAAACCATCGCGGATCGCCAAGAAAGTTCTTCCTGATGAGCGCCGGGTTCGCATCTGCCGAAAGTGCGGCGAAGCGCTGGATAAGTAAGGAGGGTTGAAACAAAGAAGATGTCACGTATGAAGCAGAAATATCTTGAAGAAGTAAGACCCGCCCTCGTCAAGCGGTTTGCCTACAAGAGTATTTTGCAGGCCCCGCGAGTTGATAAAGTTGTGATTAATATGGGGCTGGGCGAGGGGAAAGACAACCCGAAAATATTGGATGCAGCGGTAAAAGACCTTTCGATTATAGCCGGACAAAAGCCGGTTATAACCAGGGCCCGCCGTTCGGTGGCCAGTTTTAAGGTCCGCGAGGGGATGCCGATTGGTTGCAAGCTGACCCTACGAGGAATCAGAATGTACGATTTTCTGGATAAATTTTTTAGCATTGCCCTGCCCAGGGTCAGGGATTTCCGGGGTATTTCGCCTCACTCTTTTGACGGTCGTGGTAACTTTACCATCGGCATCAAAGAACAGTTGATTTTTCCAGAAATTGAATACAGCCAAGTGGAAAAGGTTCTCGGTATGGATATTACCATAGTTACATCCGCCGGAACTGATGAAGAAGCCCGCGAACTTTTGACCCTGTTGGGTTTGCCCTTTAAAACGGCTTAAAGAAGAAACGTTCGCGCAAGTTTAAGGAGGGAAAGGATGGCCAAGAAATCGTTAATTGCCAAGGCCAAGAGAGAACAAAAATTCTCGGTTCGCCACTATAATCGCTGCCATATCTGCGGCCGGCCGAGGGCTTATTTGCGCAAATTCGGCCTTTGCCGCCTTTGCTTTCGTCATCTGGCCAACGAAGGGAAAATACCTGGAATCAAGAAAGCCAGCTGGTAGGATGATGAAAGAACGAGAGGAGGTTGTGATTGCCAATGATGACAGATCCGATTGCCGATATGCTGACACGAGTGCGTAACGCCAATATTGTTAAGCATAAGTCAGTAGAAATCCCTGCTTCGAATGTCAAGCGCTCCATCGCGGCGATCATGAAGCAGGAAGGATTTATCAAGGATTACGAGCTGATCAAGGATAGTAAGCAGGGCATTTTGCGCTTGCACTTAAAATACGGGCCAAACCAGGAAAGAATTATCAGTGGCTTGAAACGGATCAGCAAACCCGGCTTAAGGGTTTACGTAAGGAAAGATGAACTGCCCAAGGTTCTTGGAGGTTTGGGGGTAGCTGTTATCTCTACCTCGCAGGGATTGATGAGCGATCGCCAGGCCCGTGAAACGGGCAGTGGCGGAGAAGTTATATGCTATATCTGGTAGCATAGCGAGGAGGTTTTCCGATGTCTCGAACCGGCAGAAAACCAGTTGTTCTGCCCGACAAGGTCGATGTGCAGATTAACGGTTGCAACATTACGGTTAAAGGCCCTAAGGGGCAGCTTTCACGGGAAGTACCCCGTGAAATGATTATCGAACGGGAAGATAGCCAGGTCTTGGTTAAGAGGCCGACTGACAGTCCACAGCATCGGGCGCTGCACGGTTTAACCCGCACCCTGATCGACAATATGGTTGTCGGTGTTACCGCAGGTTACAGCCGCAGTCTTGAGCTGGTCGGTGTCGGTTATAAGGCGGCTTTGCAGGGGAAGAAACTAGTCCTCAACGTGGGCTATTCGCACCCGGTGGAGTTTGATCCCGGGACCGATATGGAAATTGAAGTGCCCAGCCCAACCAAAATTGTAGTCAGGGGTATTGACAAGCAGAAAGTGGGAAATCTTGCCGCAGTAATCCGCAGGACTTTCCCACCGGAACCCTACAAGGGCAAAGGTATCCGTTATGAAGGCGAAAAAGTTCGCCAGAAGGTCGGTAAATCCGGCAAATAGTCGCCTGGAGGTGTTTAAAAGTGCAGAAGGCAAATTTACGTTTTATCAGCCGGAAAAAGCGTCATCAACGGGTTCGCAACAAGATCAGCGGCACTCCGGGTCGTCCGCGGCTTAACGTGTTCCGCAGCAGCAGGCATATATATGCCCAGTTGATTGATGATCATTCCGGAAACACCCTGGTTGCCGCCTCCAGCCTTGAGCCGACACTGCGGGCTGAAATCCCGTATGGAGGTAATAAGGAAGCCGCAAAAATAGTAGGGGCGCTCCTGGCTCGTCGTGCAGTTGACAAGGGTATCAAGGAGGTTGTCTTTGATCGCGGTGGCTATCTTTACCATGGTCGGGTCAGGGAACTGGCAGAAGGAGCCCGCGAGAACGGGTTAATCTTTTAGAAAGGGGGAATGGCAAGGGTGTCAAAGGTTGAGCCATCACAGGAGTTAGTAGAAAAAGTCGTACAGGTTAACCGTGTAGCCAAGGTTGTCAAGGGCGGACGCCGTTTCAGCTTCAGCGCTCTCGTAGTAGTTGGTGATCATAACGGTGTCGTCGGTTCGGGCATGGGCAAGGCCGGCGAAGTACCGGAAGCGATCCGTAAGGGAGTTGAAGAAGCCAAGAAAAATCTGATCCGTGTTCCCATGGCCGGAACCACTATTACTCATCCAATTATTGGACGTTTCGGAGCCGGAAGGGTTATGCTTAAACCTGCTTCTGAAGGTACCGGTGTGATCGCCGGCGGTCCGGTACGTGCTGTATTGGAGTTGGCCGGAGTCAGGGATATCCTAACCAAGTCTCTCGGCTCTTCTAATGCAATCAATATTGTCGGAGCAACTATAGAGGGTTTGAAATCGCTAAAACGGGCAGAAGATGTAAGCGCTGTACGCGGCATTGAAATTGGGAAGCTGCTCGGTTAAGGAGAATTAGGATTATGGCAAAGAAATTATCAATCACCCTGATTCGTAGTCCCCTGGCCTGTAAACCGGCTCACCGCCGTACTGTAAGGGCGCTGGGTTTGAAGAAGATCGGCCAGACTGTAGTTCACAATGCTACAGATCCAATCAGGGGTATGGCTAAGACTATAGATTACCTGGTAGCAGTTCAGGAAAGCAAGTAATTTGAAGAGTGGCATTATGGGAGGTGTAGCCGATGCGTATACACGAATTAAGGCCTCCTGAGGGAGCCAGGAAAGCGGCTAAGCGCAAAGGAAGAGGTGTGGCTTCGGGGCTGGGCAAAACAGCCGGTCGTGGTCAGAAAGGGCAAAAAGCACGGTCCGGTTCAGGCATTCGCCGCGGGTTTGAAGGTGGACAGATGCCATATTTCCAACGCCTGCCGAAGCGCGGATTTACCAATATTTTTAAGCAGAAATGGAATATTGTGAATGTTAGCGACCTCGCTGCTTTTGACCAGGGCACTGTTATTACCCGGGAAATGCTCCTGGAGGCAGGCCTGATCAGGAATATGCGTGATCCGCTGAAAATTTTAGGTGACGGTGATCTTAATCAAAAATTAGAGGTCAGGGCGAACCGTTTCAGCAAGCAGGCCCGGGAAAAGATCGAAGCAGCCGGCGGGAAGGCAGAGGTGATCTGAGTTGCTGGAAACAGTACGCAATGCGTGGCGCATTAAAGAGTTAAGACAAAGGATCCTTTTTACACTGGCCATGTTCGTGGTTTTCCGGGCCGGTTCGGCGATCCCGGTTCCGGGGGTTGATGCGTCTCGCCTGGCTGAGTTTTTCCAGACTGATACCATCTTCGGCTTCGTTAATATTATCGGTGGCGGCAACCTGGCAAACTTTACCATCTTTGCCCTCGGAATCATGCCCTACATTAACGCGTCTATTATTATGAACCTCCTGACAATTGTGATCCCCAAGCTGAAAGAGTGGAGTCAGGAAGGCCCCGAGGGGCGCAAGAAGATCTCGCAGATCACCCGCTATGGCACTGTAGTAATTGCGGTAGTTCAAGCTCTCGGCCTATCTACACTGATTGCCGGGGAAGCGGTTGTCGATAAAACGGTTATGGCGTATATCATAATTATTATTTCAATGACTGCCGGAACCGCTTTTTTGATGTGGATGGGGGAGCTGATTACCGAAAAGGGAATCGGCAACGGCATATCGCTGATCATTTTTGCCGGGATTGTGGCCGGTTTTCCGATCTGGGTGGCGATGGCAGCTGAACAGCTGCGTATTGGTCAGATCAATTTCTTGATCATCGTGATTGTAATCCTGGTGCTGTTAGGATTGATTGTCGGGATTATCGGTCTTGACCAGGGGCAGCGCCGAATAAATGTTCAGTATAGCAAACGCGTGGTAGGCCGCAAGATGTACGGCGGCCAGGCAACACATATTCCGATGAAAGTAAACCAGGCTGGTGTTATCCCGGTTATTTTTGCTTCGGTGCTGTTAAGTTTTCCGCAAACGCTGGTTAGCTTTATTCAGCACCCGATTGCACAGAGTCTCGCTGCCATGCTTAGTTGGGGCAGCACACTGAACCTGGTTTTATATATCATACTGATTGTGCTTTTTACCTATTTTTATACAGCGGTTCAGTTTGACCCCTTCCAGGTGGCCGGCAATATCAAGAAATATGGCGGCTTTATCCCAGGGCTACGCCCGGGGCGGCCGACTGCCGAATACCTGGCCCGGGTAACGTCGCGACTGACCACGGCCGGCGCGTTTTCACTGGCTTTCATCGCGGTTTTTCCGATCGTTTTGGAGGGCATTACCGGTATGAGCATTGTTTTTGGCGGAACCGGCCTGATTATTGTGGTTGGTGTGGTTCTTGAAACCTTCAAACAGATTGAGAGCCATATGCTAATGCGTAGCTACCGTGGTTTTATGAAGTAGAGAGTATTTATGATTAAGTTAAAATCGAAAAGGGAAATCAAGGTGATGCGGGAAGCGGGGCAGATCGTAGCCTCGGTGCTGGTTATGCTGGAAAAAGCAATCAAAGCAGGCATTACCACCGCAATGCTGGACAAGATTGCTGAAAAAGAGATTCGAAAACACCGGGCCGAACCGGCGTTTCTCGGTTATCACAATTTCCCTGCATCGATTTGCACCTCCATCAATGAACAGGTGGTGCACGGTATACCCGGGTTGCGTCGGCTTGAAGAGGGCGATATAATCAGCATTGACGTTGGCGTTCGTCTTGGCGGCTATTATAGCGATGCTGCTGCTACTTTCCCGGTAGGCGCGGTTAATGGAAAAGCTAGGAAGTTGATAGATGTAACCAGGATCTCTTTGCAGAAGGCAATTGAGGCGATGCGCGCCGGCGCTAAGCTTTCAGACATCTCTCATGCGGTCCAGGACTACGTGGAAAAAAACTCCTTTGCGGTAGTTCGCAACTACGTTGGTCATGGGATTGGTCAGGAGATGCACGAAGAGCCGCAGGTGCCGAACTTCGGACTGCCGGGACGCGGCCCCGTTTTGCAGCCTGGAATAGTTCTTGCCATTGAGCCGATGGTTAACATCGGCACCTGGGAAGTACATTTGCTGGAAGATCAGTGGACAGTTGTAACTGCCGATGGTAGCCTCTCCGCACATTTTGAACATACGGTGGCACTCGGTGAAAACGGGTTCGAAATACTGACCTCTTCCAACCTTGGGTAAAGGGGGAGAAACAGTGGTTGAGCTAAAACCGGGACAGCTGGTCCGTTCTCTGGCCGGTCGGGATCGGGGCAAGCACTACCTGGTCCTCCGGGAAGTCGATCAAAGAACCGTCCTTCTCGTAGACGGATACAGTCGACCCCTGAGCAAGCCGAAGAAAAAAAATAAAGCTCATCTTCAGCACTACGATCGCAAAGCCGATCTGGGAGAGCGCGACGGAGCGGAGAAATTCTGTGATAGCAGGGTAATCCGCCTGATAAAAGAGATGGCTCCGGTTGAAGGAACTCCCGACGAGGAGGTTTGAAAGTACGATGAGCAAGAAAAAAGATGCTGTTGAGGTTGAAGGCACGGTGGTAGAACCTTTGCCGAATGCTATGTTCCGGGTTGAACTGAAAAATGGTCACCGGGTCCTGGCACACGTATCGGGAAAAATCAGGATGAATTTTATCCGCATATTACCCGGTGACCGTGTCCTGGTAGAATTATCGCCTTACGATTTAACTCGGGGGCGTATTACCTATCGTTACAAATAAGGAGGCCGGTTAGTTATGAAGGTGAGGCCCTCAGTGAAAAAAATGTGCGAGAAGTGTAAAATAATCCGGCGTAAAGGCAAGATTGTAATAATCTGCCAGAATCCAAAGCATAAGCAGCGCCAGGGTTAATGCCGGGGAGGTATTAAATTGAAGGAGGTGTTATACGATTGGCCAGGATTGCAGGTGTAGATTTACCGCGTGACAAACGAGTTGAGGTTGCGCTGTGCTATATTTATGGTATCGGCAGTAACCGGGCGCGTGATGTCCTTGAACATACGGGGGTAAATCCCGATACGCGGGTTAAGGATCTGACTGAAGATGAACTGGGCCGTCTGCGTGAATTTGTCGACAAGAATTATGCTGTCGAAGGCGACTTAAGGCGGGAGGTTGCACTGAATATCAAGCGCTTGGTTGAAATAGGTTGCTATCGCGGTATCAGGCACCGTCGCGGAATGCCGGTTCGGGGGCAGAAAACTAAAAACAACGCCCGCACTCGTAAAGGACCCCGTAAAACTGTCGGTGTCCGCCGTAAGAGCTAAGCAGAAGTTGCCAAGAAGGGAGGAAGCAGCAAAAGTTGGTCAAGAAAAAGGTTACCCGCACTAAGCGGCGCGAAAGGAAAAATATTGAACGTGGTGTTGCGCATATTAAGTCGACCTTCAATAATACTTTTATCAGTATTACCGATGTGGACGGCAACGCTATTTCCTGGTCCAGCGCCGGTAATGTTGGCTATAAGGGATCCCGGAAATCGACTCCCTTTGCCGCTCAGCTTGCTGCCGAAGCAGCAGCCAAGGTGGCGATGGAGCACGGTATGAGGCATGTTGAAGTATTTGTTAAGGGACCAGGAGCAGGTCGTGAAGCGGCGATTCGCTCGTTGCAGGCCACCGGTTTGGAGGTCGATGCGATTAAAGACGTTACGCCAATACCGCACAACGGCTGCCGCCCACCAAAGAGGCGGAGAGTTTAATTATTTTTTGTAAGGAGGTGTAACATTAAGCTATAATGGGACGCCACACTGGAGCAGTATGTCGTTTATGCCGCAGAGAAAAAGAAAAGCTTTACCTGAAAGGGGATCGCTGTTTCACCGATAAATGTGCCGTTGTTCGCCATGCCTACCCGCCTGGGGAACATGGCCAGGGACGCCAGAAGTTTTCCGAGTACGGTTTGCAGCTGCGCGAAAAGCAGAAAGCCCGCCGGATCTACGGGGTCTTTGAAAGACAGTTTCGCCGCTACTTTACTGAAGCTGATCGGCGTCGGGGTGTAACCGGTGAGATCCTGCTGCAGCTTTTAGAGAGCCGATTGGACAACGTGGTTTATCGGATGGGTTTGGCCCGATCACGTGCCGAAGCAAGGCAGCTGATTAACCATGGTCATTTTCAGGTCAACGAACGCAAGGTGGATATACCATCATTCCTGACCAGGACAGGCGATGAAGTTGCCGTGCGCGAGAAATGCAGAAACAAGCCTGTTTTCAAACAAATTATCGAAGATCGCGATCAGCAGTCAATTGTGGACTGGTTGGAAGTCGATACTGAAAAATTGCAGGGCAAGGTAAACAGGATTCCGCAGCGCGAAGAAATTGATGTACCCGTCACCGAGCACCTGATAGTTGAACTTTATTCCCGCTAAGTAATTTGTAAACCCTCAAAATATCAAGCGAGGAGGGTCAATTGAGAGAACAATGATCGAAATTGAAAAACCGAAGATTGAACTGGAAGAAAAAGATGAGCAGAATAAGTACGGACGGTTTGTGGTAGAACCGTTGGAGAGAGGGTACGGAACGACCCTTGGCAATGCCCTGCGTCGGATCTTGCTCTCATCACTTCCAGGGGCAGCTATTATCAATGTTAAGTTTGACGCTGCCCTGCACGAGTTTTCAAATTTGCCGGGCGTGCTTGAGGATACGATCGAAATTATCCTGAACCTAAAGGCTATTTCGCTGAAAATTCACAGCGATGAGCTGCAGACCCTGGTTGTGGATATTGATCGAGCCGGAGCAATCAAGGCCAAAGATATCAAGGCGCCGTCCGATGTGGAAATTATTAATGAGGATCAGCATATTTGTACACTGGAAGAGAATGGGCGTCTCTACATGGAGATGACTGCCGTAAATGGGCGCGGATATGTGCCGGCGGAACACAATAAACGGCCCCAGCAGCCGATCGGAGTTATTCCTGTTGATTCTCTGTTTTCACCGATTCGCAAGGTCAATTACCAGGTAGAAAATACCCGGGTCGGCATGAAAACAGATTATGACAAGTTGACCCTCGAAGTTTGGACTGACGGCAGCATCAAGCCGGACGAAGCGATCAGCTTGGCGGCAAAAATTCTGAGCACCCATATTGCGCTCTTTGTTGACCTTACAGAACAAATTGATGATGTGGAGATTGCTTGTGATCATTACGAAGAAAGTCGCGAAAGAATTATGGACATGACTATAGAGGAACTTGATCTTTCGGTGCGCTCGTATAACTGTCTGAAACGGGCAGGGATCAATACCGTCGGCGAATTGGTTCGCAAGACAGAAAGTGAAATGATGAAAGTACGCAACTTGGGCAAAAAATCGCTGGAAGAAGTTGAACATAAGCTGCGCGGAATGGGCTTCAGTTTCAACAAGAGCGGAGAGTAAGCCTGTAAGGAGGATTATTGATTATGCCATACCAGAAGCTGAGTCGAAAGAGCGGCCCCAGGCGAGCCCTGTTGCGCGGCTTGGTTACCTCTTTTTTAAAGGCGGGCAAGATCGAGACAACAGCGGCCAGGGCTGCTGCAATTCGCTCGATTTCCGAAAAGATGGTTACCCTGGCCAAGAGAGGCGACCTGCATTCGCGGCGTAAAGCCTTAGCTTACCTACTTGAAGAAGATGTCGTTACCAAGCTTTTTGAAAAAATTGGCCCCAGGCTGGAAGGGCGCGATGGCGGATATACCCGTACAGTGCCTATTGGGCCGCGCAGGGGCGACAGTGCCCCGATGGTAATCCTGGAACTGCTGTCTGAGTAAAAAGATGGCTGCCTTAAAAACTGAAATAATTATCGAAACGAGAGCGCTTTGTTACAGCTACGCCGGTGCCGAAGAAGTCCCGCCGGCGGTAGCAGGTATCGATCTTAAGGTAAGCCGGGGTGAATACCTGGCCCTGCTCGGAGTTAACGGTTCCGGTAAAACAACGTTACTTAAACTTTTAAATGCCCTGCTGATACCCTCGCAAGGAGAGGTTTTGGTTAAGGGCATTTCTACTGTTGAGGCAGAGCGGGTGCAGCTTGTCCGCCAGGCCTGCGGTATGATCTTTCAGAACCCCGACAACCAAATCGTGGCAACAACCGTAGAAGAGGACATTGCGTTCGGCCTTGAAAATATGGCCCTGCCCGCGGCGGAGATTCGCCGCCGGGTGGACCAGGTGGCTGGCCGCCTTGGCCTCACTCACCTGCTAAGGCAGCCGCCGCACCTTTTGTCGGGCGGGGAAAAGCAGCGGACTGCCATCGCCGGAATCCTGGCTATGCAGCCGGCCTGTATTTTAATGGATGAACCGACAGCGATGCTGGACCCGGCCGGGCGGCGCGATGTTTTAGAAACAGTTAAGGAACTGAACAAAACTGAAGCACTGGCTGTTGTTCACGTAACCCACAACCCTGCAGAGGCAGCGGAAGCAAACCGTATAGTCGTCCTTGAGCAGGGCCGGATTGTAGCTGATGGAAAACCGGGAGAAATTTTAACCGACCTTAAGTTACTGCACGGGTTAAAACTGCAGGGGACGGTTGCGGCGGAACTTGCCCATCTGCTCAGGCAGAGAGGTTTAAATCTGCCAACAGCTATTCTACAAAATCGGGAGCTGGTTGAAAGCCTGTGTATATCGGAACCAGTAAGCTGACCCACACCTATTGGCCGGGCACGCCCTTTGCCGCTGATGCGCTTAAAAATATATCTTTCAGCGTGGGGCAGGGCACTTTCACGCTGCTGATCGGCCCGAGCGGCTCGGGAAAGACCACGTTGATCCAGCATTTAAACGGTTTACTGAAACCGAGTGCCGGTGAAGTCTATTTTGACGGGAAAAAGATCGGGCCGGACAAAGCTGCCCTGCTTGCCTTAAGGCGCCGAGTCGGCCTGGTCTTTCAGATGCCGGAAGACCAGTTTTTTTCTGAAACAGTATTTGACGAGATCGCGTATGCCCCCCGCAACCTGGGGCTGGATGAGAAAAAGGTTGAAGAGAGAGTTAACCGGGCTGTTGCTCAGGTAGGCTTGGAACGGTCAAGGTTACTTGATCGCCACCCCTTCCAGTTGAGTGCCGGTCAGAAGAGAAGGGTTGCCATTGCCTCAGTGCTCTCGCTTGAGCCGGAAGTCCTTATTTTGGATGAACCGGCAGCCGGCCTCGATCCGGAGGGAAAAGGGAATCTTTTAAACCTGCTCTCCAGCCTGAACCGGGCCGGGAAAATCACGATAATGGTTTCGACCCATCACCTTGATGAGATTGCAGCGCTGGCTGATAACCTGGTGGTGCTCAACGAAGGCGGGCTGGTGATGAGCGGTAAAACAAAAGAGATCCTGGCCAGGGGCGCTGAACTTAAGGAACTGGGGCTGGCCTTGCCCCAGGTTACCGGGATTATGCATGAACTGGCAGCCCGGGGTCTGCCGGTTAGCACCGATATCTACTCGCTGTCGGCAGCGTGTGATGAGATTTTGCAGGCGAAAAGGGCTGATCAAAGATGAGCGGCGGCATTTCCCTCGGCCATTACCTGCCGGGTAATTCATTTTTTCATCAGCTGAATCCGCGGATCAAGGTTCCGTCCCTGGTGATCATTCTGGCTACGCTCTTTGCCGTTACGTCTTTTCCGGCTCTTTTGACCATGATTGTATTGGTTTTCCTGATGTTCCGCCTGGCGCGCGTCCCTTTTCGCTACCTTTTAAAAGGGCTGCGTCCCATTCTCTATATCGCCCTTTTTGCCCTGTTCATATTTCTTTTTTTTACCAAGGGCGGGGTGGTGCTTTTCCGGCTCGGACCGCTGACAGTCGAATCGGCCGGATTGTGGCAAGGTCTTTTTGTAATTACCCGCCTGGTGACTCTGGTTCTCTTTTCGCTGCTGCTAACACTTACTACCACTCCCCTATCGCTAACCCACGGCCTCGGCTACTTTTTAAAGCCGCTGGGCCGGATCGGCTTGCCGACCGAGGAAGTGGTGATGATCATGGCGATCGCCATGCGTTTTATACCAACTCTAATCGAAGAGAGCCAGCGCCTGATGAGAGCGCAGGTATCGCGGGGAGCCGATTTTGAAAGCGGCTCAATCTTCCGCAAAGCTAAAAACCTGGTGCCGCTGATTGTGCCCCTTTTCGTCAGCGCCTTCCGGCGGGCTGACGAATTAGCCATGGCCATGGAGGCGCGGGGTTACCGGCTGGGCGCCAAGCGCACTCGCCTGCACGAAGATGTTATCACAGCTACAGACTGGGCTGTACTGCTTGTGGTCCTTGTTATGCTGGCAGCATCTTTCTACTTCAAGCTATAGTTCACACAAACAAAACATATTATACTGCGGTCGGTCTTTGGCACAAGGTAATGCCGGCCCAAAAAAAGGATTTGCTCCGCAAACCGTCGAAGTTAAATACATCCTAATGTTTCAGCCACCGGATACTTATGCCAGGAATCGGTAGTTACTTTAAATTTCTTCTTATGCTTGGCTCTGATACCCAGTTCTTTCATCAGGCGTTCCACTCTTTTCCGGCCACAGCTGATGCCACTTTTGAGCAGGTCGCGGTGGATACGCGGACTGCCATAATTACCCCGGCCCCGATGATAGATCGTTAATATCTCCTGCTTTAGGA
>DBBD01000163.1 GCA_002292015.1 Firmicutes bacterium UBA993 | reverse complement strand
TTATCTATTCAAAAGATATACGGCAAGGGGAAAGTGTCGCTTCCCTTTTTTCTGAGCTTAAGGTTTGACCGGCTATTCGATAGTAACTAATAACTGAGTTGAGTTTTACAGAGAAAGTAGTTAGCTATATTAACTTAAACTAAAATGGAGGAACAACGATGGGCATTAAGGATTTTGCAATTGACCTCTTTTCGCTTGAGGGTAAAAATGCCGTAGTTACCGGTGGAAATACCGGGCTTGGCCGCACCTTTGCGTTGGCCTTGGCCAAAGCCGGAGCCAATATTTTTATCCCGACGATCAGGGAAGATGATGGCACGACAAGACAATTGATTGAAAAAGAAGACGTGGAAGTCGAACTGGTACACAGCGATATAACCGGACCAGGAGCGGCCGTTAATATTATCAAAGGCTGTGTGGACCGTTTCGGTTCGCTTGATATTTTAGTCAATAGTGCCGGCCTATGTAAAAACGTGCAAAATGTGCTTGATTTCGGCCGTGAGGAGTGGGATGAAATGATCGCCATTAACCTTACCGCTGCTTTTGAGCTTAGCTACCAGGCAGCGAAAATTATGATCCCACAGCGCTACGGTAAGATTATAAATATCTGTTCCTTGTACTCATTTCTCGGCGGACAATGGTCGCCGGCATATGCCGCCACCAAACATGGTTTGGCCGGATTTACCAAAGCCTACTGCGATGAGCTGGCACAATATAATATTCAGGTAAACGGCATTGCTCCCGGCTATTTTGCCACTGAATTAACGCAGGACACTCAAAAGGATCCTGAACGAAACAAACGGGTTGTCGATCATATACCAGCTAATCGTTGGGGCGAACCGCTCGATTTGATGGGTGTAACAGTTTTCCTGGCCAGCAAAGCATCTGATTATGTCAACGGCCATATCCTTGTAGTAGACGGTGGTTACCTAGTCCGATAAGCAAGCGCGCATTAATCACTTGAAAGGCAGTGATTTCAGCCTGTGAACAAAAAATATTTGATTGGCATCGATGGCGGCACCCAAAGTTCAAAGGTGGTTATTTTTGATCTTGAAGGCAATGTAATCTGTGAGGGCAAAAAAGATCTGCGTCCAATGAACCTGCCTGCCCCGGGTGTAGTTGAACACCCCGATGATGATCTCTGGGATACTCTGATCATCGCAGCTAGGCAGGCAATGACTAAGTTTCCCGGGCGGAAAGAGGACATAGTCGGAATCGGAGTGTGTACCATCCGCTGCTGTCGGGTTTTACTAAAAGCAGACGGCTCGTTGGCCTCGCCGGTGATCAGCTGGATGGATCAACGCCTGGCCAGACCATACGAGCACGAAAATCCTGAAGTCCGTTATGTGACAACCACTACAGGTTACATTACCCAGCGCCTGACCGGTGTCAACAATGATACGGCAGCCAATTACGAAGGCCAGTGGCCAATCGATAAGGACACCTGGGACTGGAGTAAAGATTCTGTATACTTCCAAAAGTTTAATATTCCACGTGAAATGCTTTTCAACTTGCAGTTGCCGGGAACTGTCGCCGGTTATTTAACTGAACAAGCAGCAAAACTTACCGGGATGCCTGCCGGTATACCGATTGTCAGCACGGCCAACGACAAGGCGGTGGAAGCTTTAGGTGCCGGTCTGCTACCGGGCAACACCGCGTTAATATCCCTCGGCACTTATATTACCTCAATGGTCCACGGCCAGAAAAATATCAGTGATGCCCAGACTTTTTTTACTAATTTAGCTTCAGTCCCCGGGCAATACCTCTATGAGAGCGGCGGCATTCGCAGGGGGATGTGGACTGTCAGCTGGGTGCGTGAACTGCTGGGTGATGAGGCATCCAGGAAAGCAAAGGCAAGAGGCCTTTCCACGGAAGATTACCTGAACTGCCTGAGCGAAAAGGTGCCCGCCGGCTCCGACGGCTTAATGACAGTGCTTGACTGGCTGGCCCGCCCCGATATACCGTATCGCAAAGGGATCATGATCGGTTTTGACGGCCGCCACGGCGGAGCCCATATATACCGGTCTATTTTGGAAGGAATTGCGCTGACCATAAAAAATCATGCCGACGCGATGTGCAAAGAGCTGGCTCTTAAGCTGGAAAACCTGATCATTTCCGGCGGAGGTTCCAACAGCACTCTCTTCGTGCAGATCTTTGCCGATGTTTTCGGTTTACCGGCCTCGCGCAATGTTGTCAACAGCGCTGCCGGTTTGGGTTCGGCGATCTGTGCTGCCCTGGCAACAGGGGTTTATGACAGTTACATAACGGCAATAGAAAAAATGGTAAAATTCAGGGATGTTTTTCAACCCAACTTTGATCACCACAGGCTCTACGAAAAGATGAATGAGGATGTCTACCAACACATCACCTGCTATACCGATGAAATCTTAAAAAAATCTTTTCCCATTTTTAAATAGGCAAAGGAGCAGAGTATCATGCCATTGACCAGAGAGCAGATAACAGACGCATTAGTAAAGATAGTTGGCACCGACCAGGTTGTTACCGAAGAAGCAGTGTTAAAGGAAAGTAGCATTGATCGCTTCAGACGCTTTGAAGAGCTGCATGGGGTTTTTACCCAGCCGCTGCCGGTAGCTGTTGTTTATGTGCGCAACACCAACGATGTTTCAGCAGTGCTTGGGTTCGCCAATGAGCATTGCATCAACATTGTTCCCCGCACCGGCCATACCGCCACCGAAGGCGGCCTGGAAACTGTGGTGGAAAACTCAGTTGTTCTTGATGGATCATCAATGAATAAGATAATAAAAATTGACCCCTACAATATGCAGGCTACCTGCCAATGCGGCACTTCCCTCCAGGATTTGGAAGACCGCCTGCGGGAGGCGGGATATACCACGGGCCATTCGCCCCAATCCAAACCACTGGCCCAGCTCGGCGGGCTGGTTGCCACACGCAGCATCGGCCAGTTTTCTACTCTTTATGGCGGCATCGAAGACATGGTAGTCGGATTGGAAGCAGTCTTCCCGAACGGAAAAATCACCAGGATTAAGAATGTTCCCCGCCGTGCAGCCGGTCCGGATATCAGGCATATTATTATCGGCAATGAAGGAGCTCTTTGTTTCATTACCGAGGTAACCGTCAAAATCTTTAAATACTTGCCGGAAAACAATATTCTTTTAGGCTATACCCTCGATAACATGAAAACAGGCTTTGAAATTCTTCGTGAAGTCATGGTGGAAGGATACAGACCCTCTGTTGCCCGCCTTTACGATCAAGAAGACGGCGCTTACCATTTCTCACACTTTGCATACAACAAGTGCGTACTGATTTTTATGGCTGAAGGGCCCAAGTCGATCGCTGACGCAACCGCAGAAGCAATTGAATCAATCGCCGGCAAACATTCTGAATGCGTCAAGGTTGACACTCGCTATCTAAAAACCTGGTTTGATCACTTGAACTGGGATGCAACCGATGTAGCAAGGGAGCGGGCCGAAATAGTTGAAACAAAAAACATCGGCAACACCACTGAGATTTCGGCCAACTGGGATAAGATCAACCAGATTTACGAAACCTGTATTGAAAGGATCCGCAACGAAATACCCGATATGACCCTGGTAGGAGGTCACTCTTCGCACAGCTATATCAACGGGACCAACCTCTATTTTGTTCATTACTATAACGTGGTCGATTGCAAGCCGGAGGAGGAAATCATCAAATATCACTGGCCGCTTAAAAAAATTATTGTTGAAGAAACAATTAAAGCCGGAGGTTCGATGTGCCACCACCACGGGGTCGGCAAGCATAGAACTCCCTGGATCAGGGATGAGTATGGGTCATCATACTATATTCTTGAAACCTTGAAAAAAGCTTATGATCCGGAAGGGATTATGAACCAGGGAACTATCTACCCCAAAAGATGAGGCCTTTTTTATGAATGTTCTTGTTTGCTTCAAAATTGTACCCGATCTTGATCGGCTATCCATAGACGACTGGATGATCGACAACTGCGCTCGGGTTGAGACCAGGTTTGTTAACAAGATAATCAACCCTTACGATGAAAGCGCCCTTGAGCTGGCTTTAAAATTAAGCGAACAGGCCAGGGGTGTCGGTGTAGCGGTAACCCTCCAGGCACTGACTATAGCAGGTGGATGGGCAAACCTAGCCCTAAAAAAATTACGTGCGCTCGGCTACCAAGAGGCAGTGCGGATCGAAAGCGAAGAAGAGCTTAGCTTCGATCCGGAAAAAGTTGCTACCTTGATCGCAACTTATATTCACAACACAAATAGTATTGATCTGGTTATGATGGGCCGGCAAAACAGTGTGGGAGACAACGCCAAAACACCGCTGCTGACAGCCGAACTACTAAAATGGCCCTGCATCAACCAGGTTACCGCTGTGGAAATAGATACTGCCGGCATCTATCAAGTGACATCAATTGCCGATGAAGGGGTTATAACCCGCAAAGTTAAACCTCCCTGCCTGCTCGCTGTCGGTAATGCTCCTTTTTCCTATCTTCGTGTGCCAACCCTTAAGGCCATCAAAGAACAGGCAGCACAGCCGGTTAAAACGCTTGACACAGCAGAACTCAGACTATTTTCACCCTTTTTACCCTTGATTTCAGGTGTCGAACTGCTTGACCTCAAAATAGTCAACCGGAAAAGGGCAGGTACAATAATTGAGGGCAAAAATGCGGCTGAAAAAGCCGGGATCCTTTATCATTCCTACTTAAAAGGATGGTTGGCAGATCTGTGAGATATAAGGTGGTCTTAAACGGCTGCTCGCCCGGTTTTTCGAGCCAGTGCCGTGCTGTCAATGCTTTCTTGGCTGATACGGCCGCCCTGGATACTGAGGCGCAAACCATAGTTTTCTATAACAACCCGGCCTTGATGCAACCGCTTATAAAAGAAACCCCGACAACCCTCCTGCACCTGGTCAAGATCGCTGAGTACGAGGCTGAAACAGTTCTTTTATTGCTCGCTGAGTTGGAGAGCAGCAACCCGGCCGAACTTTACCTGTTTCCAGGAGATTACGCCGGCAGCGAACTTGCCGTAAGGTTTGCCGGGCGGCTGGGCGGCAGCTCGCTGGTTGGGGTGGAAAATTTGCGGCTTGAAAGTGATCATATTATCTGTGCTAAGCCAGTATACAATGGTCACCTTCAAGGTACATTTAAACTAAGGAAAAGACCATTTTGCCTTTCGCTAGCTAGAAGTATTTCGGGCAGGGGGAACAACCAGGCAAGCGAAAAGCGGAATGTTAATAAATCTGACTGCACAGATGAACCTCTACCGGCCCACCTAATGGAACGATTGGTAGAAACTGCTGAAAGCTTAGGTGAACTGGAAGAAGCCAGATTTGTGGTGGCCGGTGGCCGCGGGATAAATAGCAAAGTGAATTACATGAAGCTGCAGCAAATCGCAAGCTATTTGGGCGCTGCGCTGGGCGTAAGCCGCCCGGTAGCGATGAACGGCTGGGCTCCCCTAGCCAAGCTGATCGGGGTCTCCGGGGCAATAATCAGTCCTGAGGTATGCCTAGCCTTAGCGGTATCAGGTTCGCCGGCTTTTTTCAGCGGCATCGAGAGAAGTAAGCATATTATAGCCTTGAACATCGATCCCCAGGCTGCCATTGTTAAAAACGCGGATCTTGCCGTGATCGATGATTACAAAGCAATACTCACTGAGCTGACCCGGTTGATTGAAAAAGACAAAACAGTTAAATGGTCTGGATAAGGAATTCCGTTTTTCAACCGGTGACCTGCAGGGCAAAAAAATACCATCGAAGTTGCTTCCGCTTTACCTCGCAGTCCGACTTCCCCCCAGGAAAAACTATTTTAACTTTTTGCCATGATCCGATGCCGCCACTTACACACCATGGAATTGCTTTTCTCTAAAACCATGAATATTAATGGCCCTATTTAGGGCTTCCTGAAT